>CAMWQM010000003.1 GCA_947176375.1 uncultured Helicobacteraceae bacterium | reverse complement strand
GGGTGAATGGATAATTGACACAGGTGGATTAGATAGAGGTAGATGGGCAGTACAAGCAAGCGATAATTCATCAGTTACACCAAAAGGAAATGTAACAGGTGGAAGTGGAAGCTGTGGTCCAGTTATAAAAATCTATGCTGCAGCTAGTGGTGGTTTTCCAGCAGGTAGTTTAGTATTTGATCCAGCACAGATTCAATATAAAGGTAGTGGAAATCAAAAAAATGGTGGAGTATTCTGTGATAATCTAAAAAATTCTTATCCTAGCGGTTCAAATAGAATTATCCCACTAGCAACTACTGGAGCTGTTAAGTTTTAAGATAGAAAATGAGCTTAAGGAGGAGATAAATCCCTCCTTGAATCCTCTAAATCAATTTTTAACTTCAAACAAACTTAAAAAATATAAACTATAAAATATTATTAGATTCTACAAACTTGGAATCCAAATCAAACAAAGCTATTTTAGATTCTAGATTCTAAAAATATAAACTAATATTTTTAACCTTTCAAGCTTAATTTTACTCACTCAACGCAAACTCACTTAAAATAAAAAACTCTAAACAATAAAGCCCAATTTTTAAAAGACTTTTACTATAGAACTACCTTTATTTGTCCTAAATTTAGCTAATTTACCAACTAAATAAAATTCCAAAAACTATTTATTTCTATCTAGTTTTATTATTTTTAAAGTTAATCATCACAAAAAAATAATTTCAACAAAAGCCCTTAAGAGAGGCGATGAAGAGCAAAAAAACTTTGTTGCAAAGCTGGAGTCCTTTTATTGCAGGGAAAGGTTCAATTTTAGAAAATCCCGCACTTAAAAGCATTGCACAAAAATACAACAAAACACCCGCACAAGTGGTTTTGCGATTTTTGATTGAACAAGGAATCTCTGTCATACCAAAAACTTCTAAAAGAGCAAGAATGCAATAAAATCTTAATGTCTTTGATTTTTCTTTAAGTGCGCAGAATATGCAGATTCTTAAAGGGTTTGATACAAATAAAAGCGCATTTTCTTGGACGAATAATTAGGGGAAGTTTGGTATAAAGTAAAAATGAATAAATAAGCGTTTGCGGTATTCAAGCTTGAAAAATATCTATTTTAGCAATTTGCGATTCTACTCTTAAGCTTTTATGCAAAGTTTGTATTACGCGTGAAAAATGCGTGTGAAAGTTTGTGTGAATGTTGTGTGTGTCATTTGTTCTCCTTGTGATTTTAGAATACATTTGAGATTATAAAGCCTCACACTTAGTGTTTGTCAAGGGAAAATTGCAAAATAAGTTATAATGTGATTTACCTGTCTGCTAAAATCTGTAAAAACAAAGGGGGATTAAATGATAAGATTTGCACCAATATATTTAAGTATGTTGTTTATCTCTGGTTGTGCAGTGCTAAAACCTGTGGAAGTAAAAAGATTTGGCAATACAAGTGCGTATCAATTTGTTTTTATCTCACAAACACAAACTCTAAATTCTAGTGCAGGAGGTGGCTATATTGGATATGGCACAAGCGGAGGATTTTCCTATATGACATCTAAAAGTATCAACCCTTCAGATGTCATCTCTGGCATTTTAATGAAAAAAGGATTTGTCATTGTAGAGAGCATTACTAATCCAACTCAAACCCTTATAGTTAAATATGGGCAAGGTGATAAAAGAGAGGTATTAGGGGGATTAGGAGGTTATACACTTGAAGTGTCTATTCAAATTTTAAAGGCTAAAACCCAAGAACCATTGTTCCTTTGCACTGCTGAAGGGCAAGGAGATACAGAAGCTGACGACATAAGAGAAGCCATTACAAGATGTTTGCAAGAATTATAAAACAAAAAAGCATTATAGAATCTTGCGTGATTTCATTGCATAATAGGAGTGAGATTTGGATTTTTTAGAACTTGCCAAAGAAAATCAACAAAAAGCCTTTGAAGTGATAGAGCAAACCAAAGTTTTGGAGTGTTGGCAAAGCATAGGTGCGGAGATTAACCTCATTGGCTCACTCAAAATGGGCTTACTTTGCAAACATCTTGATATTGATTTCCATATCTACACGCCCACACTTGAAGTTACCCGAAGCTTTGACGCAATGGCAAAACTCGCAAACAATCCTAAAATTATCCACATAGAGTATCGCAATCTTTTGGAGCAAGAGGATAAGTGTTTGGAGTGGCACGCATTCTATCAAGACGAGCAACTTTGGCAAATAGATATGATTCACATTGTGCAAGGCAGCAAGTATGCGGGGTATTTTGAGAGAGTGGCGGAGCGTATTTTACAAATAATGAGCGAAGCACAAAAAGAGCAGATTCTAAAGCTTAAGTTTGAAACGCCAGATAACCTTAAAATCGCAGGGATAGAATACTATCAAGCCGTGCTACAAGAAGGCATTACGGACTTTACAGAGTTTATGCAATGGCACAAATCTCGCCCGCAAAATGCTATTGTAGAGTGGATTCCTTAGTTTTGGTAGATTGTGCAGGTAAGGATTATCCCTACTTAATATTTAGAATCCTTGAGATATTATCTATCTTTTGCACAAAAACCTATTTAAAAAATGTCTTTTTTATCAAATGAAGAATCTGCAACACATCGTAATGATGATTCTTGCTTAAGATACCAAAAATCTTAAAACACTCAAGCACAAATGTCTTATGTCTAGCATCTAATGACAAAATCCCACATTCTTTAGTATTTGTAACTTTGACTTAAGTGGAACCATCATAAAATCTATCACTTCTTCCAAACAATATGCCCATTAATATTATGTTTCTCATAAACCTCTAGCACATCTTCTAAGAAATCTATTAATTCTTTCTCATTGGCATTTTTGGCAGTTTCCAACATCCTTAAAAACATCTTTTTGCCTGTCTCGGTTTGTTTTAGATTTTTCTTTAAGAAGTTATGCTTACTACAAAGCGTTTGTCCATTCTCTAATGTGGCTTTACCGCCCAAATCTTTTGGCTTAATATGGTCAATATGTAATTTCGCGCCCTCTTTTTTGCCTATTCCGCAGATAACGCATTGATAATTATCTCACTCTAAAATTTGCTTTTTAAGTGCAGGGGCAAAATCCTCCAAATCCTCTCGTAAAGCAACAAAATCAGAGTCATAACGATAGACTCCTTTTGCAATTTTTTGCAAATAGCCCCTTTGGTGCAAACTCCTAATCCCTCTATCTGGGTCTCTAAAAACTTTACCCGTGCGTTTTTGCCACTCTTTTACAACCCAATCTACAACTTCTGGGTGAGGAATATCCCTTTTTGGATTTGCTTTAAAAAATTCCATTATTAAATCAAGTTGGCTACCCTGTTTTCCGCTCATTCAAACAAACTCCTATCTTTTCTATCTGCATCTTTTTTAATCATCTCTAAAAGCGATTTTCTGCTACAAGCGCGCGTCATTTGTTTTCCTGCTAATTCTCTAACAATAATCATCAAAGACTTCACCACCTTTCCATTCTAGCCCTTGAGCAAGAGTAAAATATTTATATCCGGCATTTTCGTCAAAGTATGTCTCTAAAGCTGTATGAATAAAACAATCATTTTCATATGTAACTTTTGCTAAAGAATATCTTTTTATATTTGGTGGTTCAAATCTACAAAGCACAAGCAGAGCATTTTCATTTATTCTAAAATCTTGTATGTGCAAATCTTTAGCATTTTGCCCATTTTGTGGTAGTTTTTTCTGTGTTGCATTGTCTTGTAAAAGCACATATTTTATAATCACAGATGTGCCATATTGATTACTTGAAAATACTTTGTCCTGTTGCATATTTTTCGCATAGGCTTCAAGCGGATTCTGCTCTTTGGTTTTTGGACAAAGCGGAAACTCACTCAGTGTTCTCCAATTTCTTTGCTTCGCATTTGCTGGAAAAATGGCTTGCGTATCATAAAAAGTATCTTGTATAGATTTGGTAAATTTTGTATCTGTGGAATAAAGCGGCTTATAAATCCACTCGCCTATACCATTATTTTGATAAAAAGATTCCTTTTTTATTTGTTCTCTTTGCAAAAATAAATACTCTAAATTTTTAAGACAATTTTGTGCCTCTTCTACGCTAACCTGTCGCATCCATTGGAAATTTTGAGATTCATTTGCCGAAACTTTCTCTCTTAGAATCTTAGGATTTTTTAAAAATGCCTCAATACTCCCACAATGATAAATAATCTTTTGACGCGTGAGCGGATTAAGCAAAGCGTTTTCTAGTCGTGTAAGATAGCGAAGATTTTCTGGGCGATTATTTTGGCGATTGGTATCAATATGGTCTATAATATGTTCTTTTGTTGGTGGTTTTCCCAGAAAAGCCATAGCCACAATTCTATGCACTCTCGCCGAGCCAAGATAAAGATAGCCATTTTTATGGTTTGGTGTGCCAAAACTCCAGCAATTATCGTTTTTATATATCTTACCTTTTGCGTGGCGAAACACTGCACCATTATCCCTCACAGAATAAGTATGCTCTTTATAAACACATTCTTTTGTTTGTGTAAAATTATCAATAGGATTCATCTTATGTCTTTAACATCTGTTTTGAGACTGATTAAATATCTAAAGTGTGCTTGGAAATTCATTCAAACAATCCTTCCTCTTTTTTAATTGTTTCCAAAAAACGATTTTTTGAGAGTTCGCAATAAGTGGAATCTAGTTCAATGCCTACAAACTGACGTTGATTAAGATAAGATTCTATCATCGTTGTGCCACTCCCACTAAAAGGGTCGCATACAACATCGCCCACAAAGGAAAAGAGCTTGATACAGCGGCGTGGTAACTCTCTAGGGAAGGGTGCAGGGTGTCCAATGCGCTTTTTAGATTCTCCATTGAAAGTCCATAGCCCATTAGTCCAATCCATAAATTCCTGCCTTTGTATATCACTTTGTCCTTTGTATCGTTTTTTCCACTCGCCCTTATATAGCACAAGGATTAGCTCCACAGGGGCAATCACATAAGGAGCAGAAGCAGAGAGCCAACTCCCCCACGCAGTGCGCCTTGAAATGTTGCCCTCATTCCATATTATCGTGCTGTGATATTTCCAACCCACTTTTTTGGCAATTTGTGTTAAATCCGCTCCCACACTTTGTTGTCCGCCCTTATTTTTATCCAAAGGGATATTAAGACAGAATCTTGCTCCATTTTTTGCCCAAAAATAGCAGTTTTTTAACCAAATCTTACAAAATTCTAAATATTCTTTATAGTCATTAGAATCTGCATTGGAGTTGTATTCTATCCCTACATTGTAGGGCGGTGAAGTAATGATTAAATCAAGAGTTTCTTTTTGTAAGAGTTTTTTATTTAAGATAGAATCTTGAAATAATGCAATGTCTTTATAATGAAATATAGCATTATCTACATTATTGAGCATATTGTGGGTACTTATGGTCATTTATGCTCCTTAATGCAATATGCTTTTACAATTTTTACAAGAAAAAGATTTAATTTGCGTTTGTGGCATTCTCACTTCTTAGTTGTTTTCTTTTAACTATTTACCTATGCAAGATAGAATAGATTTAAATCTATTTTGAAAACCACCCTTGCCATATTCTTCGCTGTATCTTTCTATTTTTTCTAAATCATCATTATCATATTCTAAAGTTTGTGATTCTTTATCATATTGTCCCTGTAATTTTCGCAGTAAGTTTTGATTTCCACCTTCTCCATTTACAGATTTAGATAGATTATCTATTGCTTCTTGATTAAGTTTAACACTATACACAATAAAACTCCTTCATTGAATTTTGTTCATTATTCTAACATTATTAATTTTAATTTGGACAAATTTTGCCATTTTTCTAGCCTTTCAATCCTCATAATGCTCCCCTAGCAAATCTTTAAAATACTGCATTATATCCTCACTTAGATTCTTACTCTCACTTGCTTTGATAAATGCAGATTCTAAGGCTTGAAATTTCTTAAAATCTATCAAAATATCACAATTTCCTAGATAATACGGAATATGCTTAATGATTTGTTTAAACACATCAACATAACAATAAAGGCTATATTTATCTTGTGTAACATACACCGCGTTTGCAGTATTTTTGCTTATAAATGTTTTAGAGCGGCGGAGGGCATTAATATCGCGCAGAGTATAAAACATTGCCACTTTGTGCCTTGAATTCACACGCTTTTTATTTGGATATTTATCAATATATTTTGCTACAAAATCAAAATCATTGAGCCTAAAAGATTTGCCCTCACGAGTTTTAAAAGAAAAATTACAAATAAAATCAAAATCCATTCCTTGATTGTCTCTTTCATACAAGGCAATAACAATAGGAAAAAATCCCAAAGATTTAGGGCAAAAGATTTGTGAGCTAATAATTGTAGAATCCAATAGGCGATAGTGTTTAGTAAAGTTTTTCAAGGATTTAAAGTTTGATTCTTTAATCAAATAAGAAAGCGGGTGAAGCACACAGATATAATCAGCTTTTAATATATCAAATGAGCGTAAAAAGCTAATGCCTATATCTCGCGCTTTAAGATGAGAATCCACAGGAGTAGAATCAACATTTTTAAGACAATTTTGCACGATAGAGGTTTTATCATTATAAGGTGGATTGCCTACGATAATGAGTTTAGAAGATTCTAAAATATTAAACTTTTCTCTTGAGACATTTTGCAAGGAGTTTGTATGGAGGAATAAAGGTGCAATGGCATAATCTTTAAAAATTTTTTGAGCCTTTTGCAAGGCTTGTTTATCAATATCTACGCCAATATTTTGCTTAAAACCCTCTAAATTTAAAAAACTCCCATAACCACAAGAGCTATCAAGCAAGATGTAATCTTTAGTATTTTTAATGTGATTTGTAAGCATTGAATGTGTGATTTTCACAACAAAATCAGGTGTATAAAAACTGCCTTGATTAATCGTTTGGATTTTATTTAAATGTGTTTGGATAGTCATTTGTTTCCTCTTGCCCTAATCTAGCAGGTTAATTTGCTATTTACATTAGTTAAAGACTCAAAATGAAAATACTTTATACTATTTTTTATTTCAAAATTACTAATTAAAAGTTCCGCTCCTTTTGCTGCTTGTGTTTGTTTATAATTATTCATTCCATATTGCAAAGAGTATTCACATACATAAAAATCCTTATAAAGTTCTCGCACTAACTCACTATCATCATAAGTGAGTAAAAATTTGTGTTTTGCGTTTTTGAGATTCTCACAAAGCTTTTGATGATTAAAACCTGTATGCAAATCCCCCTTTTTACCATAGAGCTTTGATTTTGTGGTAGAATAATAAGGTGGGTCTAAAAAGATAAAGACATCTTTGCCCTCTTTTTGTAAAAGATTCTCATAACTTTCATTGCTAAAAATAAAATTTTGCAAGATTGTATCCATATTTTTAAGCCTCTCAATAGAGCTTTGTGTAAAGCGAGTTTCAAAGGCTTTTTGCGAATATCCACCACAATCAACTACGCCACTAAAAGTAATGCGATTGAGCACAAAAAAATCCACAGCCCTTTGAAAATCATCTAAATTTTCATTTCTACGATTTAAGATAATCTCATAAAGTTTTCTGCCATTTTTATAATATTTTTTAATATTTTGAATTTCATTGATTAAAGTTTGATTTTGCGTCTTTAGGATATTCCAAAAACAATACACATTTTGATTAAAGTCATTTGCGAAAAATTGAATTTGTTTGCGGTGTAAAAGATTTTGAGCAAGATAAATCCCTACACTCCCACCACCAAAAAATGGTTCTCTATACTCATTAAAACTTTTCGGAAAATAATCTTTTAAAATTTTAATTGCCCTACTTTTGCCACCGGGATAGCGAAGCGGTGATTTATAGAATCTAGCGTTCATTGTTTATCCAAATTTCAAAATGATTCTGCTTGGATTCTATATTTAAAGCTTCTAGGGTAGTAATTTGAGAGCTTGAAAAACCATTGTTTTTGATAAAAGAATCTAAATTTTCATTTGGTAAAATAATGCTATCTTGCAAAATACTTGAGGTTAATCTCAAAACAATTTTGAAACTATCGTAACTTTGAATTTTTGAGAGATTATTATAAAGCATAAGCTTTAAAAGCCCGTCTTTTATATCCTCATTGCTTGGTAGTAATGCGTTTTTGCTATGTTTGCTTTCACATAAATATAATATGCCATTTTCAAAAAGAATATCATCAATGGTAAAGAAATATTGTCCGCCCAAATAGTTTTCTATAACAATTTTTGATTTTTGCCCTATGCCTATATGTTCTTTAGGTTGTAAAGTCAAGCTTTCTCTATTTTGAGCTTGTTTCGCCTTAAGCCTTGAAAACTCCATAAAAGATTCTCTGCTTTGTGAAATTTTTTGTATAAATTTATCTATATTTTGGGGATTATGAAGTTTAATATTTAAAAAACGAGAAATATTTGCATAGGCATTTTTTGTAAGATTTGCGAGTGTTGTAAGATTTTTATTGCTTAGCTGATTGAGATTCCAATGTAATGCAGATTGATGATAATTAACAAGTTGGGTAAGCTGCCCTAAAATATATTCATTATTGAAATGCTGATTGGTAATTTTGTCAATCCTACTTAAATGAGGTTGTGCTTCATCATAAAATCCTATAATCACATAAACATTTAAAAGACTCATTAATGAAAGTGTATCCCATTGCAAATAATCCATATCCCCATTGATACCTTCATCTTTGATGAGTGGAATGATTGTTGCAACCTTGCTTACTCCACTATCAAAAGTATCATATACTCTTACATAAGGGTATGAGCGTGTGCGTTTGGGGCTAACCCACTTACTTAAAGCTAAGGCTTTATTTTTAAAATTAATCAAACATTTACTAGGCAAAGTATTAATATTCTCAAAAGTGAAACTTTCTAAGTCTTCTCTCCATATTTTTTGGTAAGAAAAATTTTGTATTGTTGCTTGCAACATAATATTCCCTTACGATAAACTCTGTATTAGTCCATAGCTTTAAAGACATTATTTTTATCTATTATAAAGCCACATTCTTCCAATCTCTCTACCAACTTTTTTAATATTTCTGTTGGGTTTTCCTTAAATTGAAGTCTAAAAATACCATCTATATCCGATGGTATCTCAACTTCTCCTTTGCTTAGAATAATAGTATTTTTTCTGCCTAGTTTTGCCATAATCATACCCATTTCAAGTATAACATTTTGTCTTGCTCGTGTGTGAATATAACCCTCAATATTATCTTTGTGTTCTTCATAATCTTTTTTTGACAAAGAAATATCATCTGGAGTAAGCAAAATTATACCCGCATGAACACAAGATATTTCTTTTTCCAAAGCTTCAATAATAGTCATACCTGTGTTATTAGCAATTTGGTTTGTTTGAATATCAAGTTTTTCAAGTATATGTTCAAGCTGTTCTTTAGCTATTTTATCATGCCCATAGACTATAAATAATTGTTTATTATTTTTACATATTTTTTCTTTTCCTAATATTTCATTTATTTCTTGTTCTATTTTTTCCTTATTTTTACCCTGAACCTGCACATTGCCATTTGTATGAATAGTAATTGTTGCATTATCTTTTTTTGCCTTATAACTATTATTACCACTTTGAGAAAAATTTGTATAATTTTTTAATTTTTCCAATATTTCTTGTTGCTTATTCATTTTCACCCCTTTACAATCTATCTAATTTTATAACAAAAATCACAACATATTATACTTCCTACTCCCACTCAATCGTGCCCGGTGGTTTGCTTGTGTTTGTCTGCACTACGCGGTTAATGCCCTCTACTTCGTTGATGATTCTATTACTCACAGATTCAATGTTGATTAAATTTCTTAAAATACGCATCAATTTCCTCTCGCATTTCACGCCCTACTTCCTCAAAGGCTTAAAATCAGCCCATAACTCCCCTTGCCACCCAAAAAATCCCAAAATTCCTCTGCCACTTTAATTTCAGAATCTAAATCTAGCATTCCTGCCATCGTCCATCGTTCATAAGGTTTTGGCACGTAAGGATTGTAAGGAATCGCTATAAGTGATTGGATATTGCAATGTGGATTATTATACGCAAAACACGCTACCCAAGTTAAAAGTGTGCGTTTAAATTCTTTAAATCCACCCTTGTTTGGTTTAGCGGTTTTAATATCAATTAAATACACATTATTGCCCTTCTGCAAAAACAAATCCACCTTTGTAGGTTTGATAATGCTTGTTTCTCCACTTTGTGAAACCGCCAAGATTCTAGCGATTTCCTCATTTTTGTTAGGCTTAGAATTGCCGCTTTCTAAAGAATCCATAATATCTTGTATCACTCTTTGTGCTTCTTTGGTGATTGTATTTGCAACTGCCATTTGACGCCCAATATTGTCAAAATTGTTTGAACCCAATTCTTCAGCCACAGGCTCAAAGATACTTGTGCCAAAATTAGTATTGAGGCTTTGGATAAAGCTATAAAGTGCCATTCTATCCTTGCCTAAAAGTCTTGTATGAAAGGGCATAGAAGAAGTTTCGGGCTTGTAGTTTTCAAATTTATTGCGCAATGCTTGAAATAGGCGATTTTTGATATTGCTTTTAAGGTTTTGCATTATTTTAATCCTTCTTTTTACATACCACAATATATTCTTCATTCATTGTGCGTGAGAGAATCCCAGCTTTATTGCTAGGAGAATTTTTAAGTGGCATTGATTTGTTGGAAATTTTGCGCTTAATGGTTTGCAAGTGCGTAAAGCCATTGTTATAAAAAACTTCGGCAATAAATCTATCGGTGGGAAGTTCTATATTTTTTACCCTGCGATTACCTACGATAAAAAATACTTTACCACCAAGATTTGTAGAATCTATGAGGGTTTGAATGCTGGATTCCAAATCAAAATAAAAACTTGAGATTTCTAAGGCTCTTTTTTTATCCATTGTAGAAATTTCCATAATATAATCTTTTATCAAGCCTCTATCATAAAGCTTTTGAGCCTTGATTCCACCTATGAGCTTAGAATCTAATTTCCTAGCATCCTTAAAGCCTAGCCACTCATTGATAAAAGTGCTAAACTGCCCATACGCCACAGTGGTTTTAGAATCTCCATAAGGTGGGCTTGTCAGCAAAGTATCAAATGTTTGCTTTGGATTTTTAAAATTTGTATTGCTAAGATTAAGGTTGATTTCTCGCAATTTGGGTTGATAAAATTGCAAATAATCCCTTACAAGAGATTCTATATTTTTGGCAAAAATAGCATATACATTGGGTTTATAATTTTCATAATCTTTCATTCTAAAGAGTTTAAACTCATTATTGCGAGTATAGCTACACTCCCGCAAAGTCTCGCTAAAACTAAGCATAAAGAGATTTCGCACATTTTTATCCTCTAAATTTTTAAGATACGAAAAAATCAACTTTAAATCCATCTGCGCACTTTTTTCTATCCAAAAATCAAGATTTGTAATGTTTTCTAAAGGATTAAAATCTAAAAGCGATTCATTTTTAGATTCTATGCAACGCAAGAGTTTCTCTTTTTCTTTTATAAGATGAGAAGATTCTATATAAGTCATTCTCGCCTTTGAAATCATTATTGCCAAAGGGTTTAAATCAAAACCCACAAAATGCTTAATCCCATATTCTAAACCACTCACAAAACTGCTTCCACTCCCACAAAATGGGTCTAAAAGATTGCTTTTCTTGGCTTTAAACTCCTTAAGCAATTCAAACCCAATTTGAGGAAGCATTGTTGCAGGATATTTATGCAAATTAGGATACATTGACGCATAAGACTGCCCCAAAAAGTCGTATTTAGGATTATAAACTGCTAAATATTCTTGCTTTTTAGAATCTTTAAGCGCACACTTTTGTGCAAACTGATGATTTAAATGCAAAGATTCTAAAAGTGTCATTGAAAATTCTCGCTGATATAATCAATTAAATGACTTAGAGGTTTTATAAAATCACCTGTTTGTATATTTTTGCCAATAAATGCACAATCAAAAAATTTGAACATTCCTCTATGTTGAGGATTATTGATTTCATTATAAAAATTCACAGTGGCAAAACACACAAGCGGTAAAATGGGAGGATTATAAGAAATATCATATTTTTCTTTAATGCTAGATTCTGCATTAGCAATCTCCATTAAAAGCTTCCACTTATAAGTTTGTCCAGCTCTTTCTCGTAAAGAAGTTTTAAGCGAAAGAATAAGACATTTTTGTAAAGAGTTTGCGGAATCTAGCTTATAAATCACTAAATCTACATCGGGTTTTTGCGTCTCCTCTCCTACTTTAATCAAAAATAAATCTTGCCATTGTGGGATAGAGGAAATTTTAGAAGTAATAAAAATATTCTGATTGATACTACCTTGTTCTTTATTTTTAAGAAACACCCAGACAATGAGATTTGAAAACGCACTTCCAGCGATACTTTTTCTCGCTTGTGAAGCGTCTTTAATTTCGCCTTCTTGGATTCTTTTTTGAATGAGAGTTTCTACTTCATCTTTGCAATCTACAAGATAACCATAGAGATGATTAAAAATTTCTTGAAAACTTAATGTTTTAGTAGAAATATCCACATTGATTTTTACAATCATAGGTTGCATATAGTATTTAGATTCTATTTCTTGCAAGGTTTTTATTTCATCTTTGTTTAACATCACACCTCCTCCCTCGTAAATGAAATATACTCTCATTATACCTATTTTTATCTTTTTCGCTACGATTAAGCACAGGGCGATTGTAGGTTTTTACAATTTGCATTCCCGCTAATTCTGCAATTTTTGGGTAGAGATTAAATTTATCATTGGCAACCAAAAAGATATTATAATCCTCTTTTAAAAATCTTTTAGCGTTTTTTAAAGCTTGTGCTATGCCTTGAGTGTATTTTTCTTGCGCATTTTTGCTTTGCCCCTCACTTAACTTGCCAATCTCTAAATTATCCTTGCGAGGCAAATCAAAAATATCATAGGCATAAGCGTGTTGCTCGTGGTAATCAATTAAGCCCACATAAGGCGGGGAGCTAAAGATTCCAGCAATTTTTTGAGATTTGATAAGTTGCGCAAAAGCTTTATCTTGTTGTTGCACTGCAGCGATAATATCCACATTTGTAGAATCTGCATTCAAGCAAAGTTGCTTCGTTTCACTTCGCAGAGATTCAAATTCTTTCAATCGCTTTAAAGCATCTTTAGCATAGGCTTTCCACCATTTTGCAATGCTAAAGAGTGGTTTGCAGATTCTGCCGTGTTTTTTGCAATAATAAGTTGCTGTGATAGGTTCTAAAAGTGTAGCTAAATCCGAGTGTGTCGTGGCGCGAGTGCTTCTTGCTGTGCGACTTAGGATAATGCATAAAATATCTTGTAAAACTTTGGGGGCTTTTGCAATTTCATTTTTAAGTAAAATAATCTCCTCCCTTATAGAATCCACATACCATTTTTCAAAAAAGCTTCCTTGCGCCTTTGTGCTAAGGTTGATATAATAAAGCTTCACTAAATCATTATAAATTTTTAAAAACTCCTGCGCTTTTGCCTCTCCATAGGCTTTTTCATCAATTTGTTTTAAGGCAACTTGACGTTTAAAGGTTTTGTTAGGAAAATAAGCTTGATTAAATGTGCTCAAAGCGTCATTTAAAGCGAATTCAAAAGAGCTAATTTGTAGATTCTTTGTATGTTTTTCTAAGCAGTTTGTAAGCCTTAGAAGTTCAGATTCAAGGGCTTCTAAATCATATTTAGCAACCTTAGCATTACAAAGCAAAGCATTAAAGATTGAAATATCAATCCCAATCGCATTCATTCCTAGCTCATTTGCCACACATAAAGTCGTGCCACTCCCTGCAAAAATGTCTAGCACAATATCATTGGGCTTAAAATAGGATTCTAGCTTGATAGAATCTGTGTGCGAATCTAAAAAATATTCCACAAGTTGAGGGATAAACTTACCTTTATAGGGGTGGATTCTGTGAATATGTTTAGTCGTCTCTGCTTCTTTGTATTGCGCAAAAGAAAGAGGAGATTCTAAATGTTTTTGTGTTTTTATAGCACTATCATAATACGCTTTGAGTTCATTCTTATTAATCAAATTTTCTTTTAAATCTGTGCTGTGATTAGCAATTTTCCCATAATTTAAGAGATAGATAATGTTATTGCTTGTTACCTTTTTCCCTAAATATTCACTTGCCCAGATACTCGCTTGTTTGGGTGTAAGTAAAGTATCACTTAAGATTTGTGTCATTGTTACTCCCATTCAATCGTGCCCGGGGGTTTAGAAGTTATATCATACACCACGCGGTTAACACCCTCTACTTCATTGACGATTCTATTGTTTGTAAATTCTAAAAAGTTAGAATCTAGCATTGCATTTTCTAGACTTCGTTGTGAAAACAAAAATCGCCCATCGCATACAAATCCAAGCTCCTCCCAATCCACATTATTAAGCTTTTTGCATAACATTTTCAACATTATAGAATCTACCTCAAACTTTGGAAAAACTGCTAAAACAGAACCATCATAAACATTACATGAATGCAAGAAAAAAGGCTCCTTGTTGCGCGTTTTAGTATTAACATAGATTCTAGGATTCTCACTTTTATAATAGTCTCTGCCCCATTCCCACCAATTGCTTTCATTAAATTTTTTAATCCTCCGCTTTAAAAGTTGTTCTTTAAAATCTTGCAAATACGCACAATCCTTACCATAGATTCCATAAATCATTTTTCTCGTTTTGCCACTTTTAGCACTTTGTGAGCAAACAAAATCCATATTACCCCATTTTTCATTCGCAAAGATAGAATCCGCTCCACTCACTGCTCCAACCTTGACAAAAAACAAACCTTTAAAAGGAATTGTATAGGCTTTTTTGGTAAAAAATAGCTGTCCATTTATGCAAGAAAATTCTCTTAAGCACTGCGTCTCACGGGTAAAATTATCCTTTTCAAAGCGCCAAATCGCACAATTTGGCTGGACATTGTCAAAAATTTTTTTATCGCCCAAATCAATAAAATGCGTGATACTGCCTTGATGAAACAAAAATTCATTTAAGCGCGCACTTGAGGTTGATTTTAAAAAGTCTCGTGGTGTAATAAAAATCAACTCTCCTCCATCTTGCAAGTGCAAAATACACTTATAGATGAAAAAAAGATAGAGATTTGAGCGAGAATCAAAAAGTTTAGAATAAGGCTTAAGAAGCGTTTTTGTAGATGTGGCAATGTCTTGGTAACGCACATAGGGTGGATTCCCAATAATGCAATCAAATTTTTCATTGACAGGATAAGCAAAAAAATCTTCCCGCAAAACTGCTTTATCACAAATTACACTAGAATCTAGCTCAATACCTACTTTATTTTTAGGTAGATTTTGGAAAAATACCCCATTGCCACAACTTGGCTCTAAGAATCTAGGATTAGAAAGCCTCTTTGTGCTTTGGATAAGGGCTAACATATCACTTACAATATGCGGTGGAGTAAAAACTTGTCCCAAATTTACTACATCAAGATTCATAAAAATATGTCCTAAAATGCAAATAAGCATCAGCCCGAAGCTTTAAAGATTCCTCAAAAGTTCCAAGCAAAAAGGTTTTTGCACTTTCAAAATCTCTATTTATCAGTTTGCGATTATTGTCCCATTTTGCTTGAAAGGGGAGATTATTACCATTTGGCAAAATAGATTCTAAACTTTTGAGCGAAGTAGCAAATACATCGCTAGGAGTATCTTTATTTACTATTAAAAAATAATAATCTTTGCTATTTGATTCTAAGTTCTCACTCAAAGTTTTAAAATACACTTCCCAGCTTACGCCATTATTAAAAGGTGGAATTTTGCCTGTTAAAGCGTAATAGATTCCAAGTTTGCAGTTGAGATTATCGGTTGTTTTTGTTGTGCTAACTTTAATATTTACAGGATAAAACACATCATTTTCATAAAAGCTAAAATCTATCAAATCACGCATATTTGGGCGGTTTATAGTAAAATTTGCTTCTAAAAGTCTAAAGATTTCATCTTCATTAAAAGCTGAATTTATCCGCCCATCGCGACTTTGACTACTTAATTGTAAGTTCTGTTTTCTCAAAAAATCTACCATTTTATTTAATAGATTGGGCAATGTAGTTTTATTTTCACTCATTTCCTACTCCCACTCAATCGTGCCCGGGGGTTTGCTTGTGTTTGTCTGCACTACGCGGTTAATATTTATTGCAAATAAGCCCACACTTTCTAAAAACCTTAAGTCATTAATTTTATTTTTTATTGTCTCAATATTTTTTTCTAACTCTATCTTTCTATTCATTGATATTTTTATAAACTCATTTTCTTTTTCTATGCCAATAAATCTCCTATTTAAAAGATTAGCGGCTATTCCTGTGGTAGAGCTTCCACTAAAAGGATCGCAAACAACAGAATCTCTGTCGCTTGCCATTAAAAGCAATCGTACCAAAAGGGCTAGAGGCTTTTGTGTTGGATGTTTGCCAAAGCTTTTCTCCCAAGGTGCAATGGCTGGAAAACTCCACACATCACGCATTTGTTTGTCTCCATTAAGTTTTTTTAAAATTTCATAATTAAAAATATGTTTATGTTTAGGGCTTTTTCTTGCCCAAATGATTTGTTCTGTTGAATGTGTGAGATAACGACAACTAAAATTTGGAGGAGGATTTGTCTTTTGCCAAGTGATGATATTTAAAATTTTAAAATCAAGTTTTTGCAAGATGCCACCTAAAGAAAAAATATTGTGATAAGTTCCGCTAATTAAAATACTCCCCGTATTTTTTAAAGCTTTTTTTGCATTGCTTATCCATTGTAAATTAAATTCATCAATATCACTGATATTTTCTCCCTTATCCCATTCGCCCTTATTCACACTTACAATTTTTCCACTTTGTATGCTTAAACCATCATTGGAGAGAAAATAGGGAGGATCAGCAAAAATTAGATCAAATTTATTTTCAAATTGAGGCAAAATCTCATTACAATCTCCTTGATAAAGCTTAAAAAGTTTATCTTCACTCATAAAAATAGGGTGAAAAACTTTGCTAGAATATGGTGTTTTCATTTTCTAACCTTTTGTATAAAATTACCTATATTGCTTAAATTATAGATTTCTACATATTTATAAGCTTCTTGAAGTTTGTTTTTGGCACTCAACCAACCTTTGCCATCGGTTATCCAAATAAATTCATAATTTAAAAATTTTTCAAATTTCGGAGCTAAGTCTTGATAGGCTCTCGCTACTTCATTAAGCTTACTTCCACTACCTGCATAAAAATTGGATTCTATAAAATAAATTTTATCTTTGCCAAAAATAACAAAATCAAATTTTTTAATATCATCTCCAAAAGTTTGGTGTAAATCCTTAAAATTTCTAATATCAACTTGTTCTTTGAAATTTAATTGAGCATTGGCAAAAAGACTGCTAAGATAAGTTTCCATAGCCTTTCCACTACGATTTTTTCTCGCATTACTATCAAGCCCAACTTCTATACCAAAAACGAAGTCATTTAAATCTTTAATATTTCTATTGCAAAAAATTTGTTCTAATCCTGTTTGACAAATAAACTCATAAATTTTTTCATAATTCTTAAAATAAGAATGTAAAGGGTAAAAATTGCCATCAACATCAAGCACTAAGTCATTTCCGTCCCTTACGGCAATAAGAAGATTTAATACATTAAAAGCTTTAGGATATTCTTCAAAAAGGCTTTTAATACAAATTTTAAGATCTTCTGCATCTTTTCCAAGTAAAAAATTCAAATGATTTAAAGCTATGCTTATCTCATTTTTATTTTTGAGACATTTTTGCCAATCTACAAAAAAATCCAAAGTTCTATTGCTTGTTTGAAGAGTCTGTAAAAATTTATCAAAGGGTAAAGTATTTATCATTCCACTCACTCCCACTCAATCGTGCCTGGGGGTTTGCTAGTAATATCATACACCACGCGGTTAATGCCCTCTACTTCGTTGATGATTCTATTACTTACGCCCTCTAAAAAATCGTGAGGTAAATGCGCAAAAGTTGCGGTCATTCCATCAATCGCTTCCACCGCACGCACACAAATTGTATTATCATAAGTGCGATTATCGCCCATTACGCCAACGCTTCGCACATTGAGCAGCACACAAAACGCCTGCCATACTTTATCATAATAGCCTTGTTTATGTAGCTCGTCTATAAAGATAGAATCCGCCTCACGCAGCAAATCCAAATCTGCCTTATTTACCTCACCCATAATGCGAATGGCTAGTCCTGGTCCCGGGAATGGGTGGCGCATTAGCATAGATTCAGGCATTCCAAGCTCTCGCCCTAATGCCCTTACCTCGTCCTTAAATAGCTCTCGTAATGGCTCAATGAGCTCAAACTTCATCCACTCCGGCAGTCCGCCGACATTATGGTGGCTTTTTATCGTCTTAGATGGACCTTTGACGCTCACAGATTCTATCACATCAGGATAAAGTGTGCCTTGTGCGAGGAATTTTATCTCGCCTTTGGTATTGTGCTTTTTTGCCTCTTTTTCAAAGACTTCAATAAAGGTCTCACCGATGATTTTACGCTTTTTCTCTGGCTCAATCACACCTTTAAGGCGGCTTAAAAACAACGCACTAGCGTCCGCAGTGATTAGTGGCACTTTGAGGTTTTCTCTAAACATTTTCTCTACTGCCTCTCTCTCGCCTTTGCGCAAAAGCCCAGTATCCACAAACACCGGAATAAGGTCACCCCCTATTGCGCGGTGGAGCAACGTCGCGACAACGCTAGAATCTACCCCCCCACTCACTGCACACAAAACCTTAGAAAGCGTTGCATTTGAGCGATAAAGAGCAGATTCTGCGTTGTCGGCTTGGTCATTTATGTCTAATAAACTCCCTTCGCCTCCGCCTTGAAAGCCACCCTTTCTCATCTCAACTGCTTCCGCCTCAATGTTATCTTGTTCTTGATAATCTCTTGATACTGCCGAACCTGAATCTGCACTAGATTCTAAATGACTTTGCCCTTTAGTGTCGCTAGATTCTGTATGTTGAGAATCCACAATTCTAGTATTTGCGGTATGGCTGTGTAAGTTTTTTGGATTTTTTGTAAGGTTAGCGGACTTGGTGTCCATGCCTTGCGAAAAATCCAAAACCTTATCGCATTGCATACCCAAAGACGAATTGCGCTTAAAGCACGAGGTAAGGTGGTCATTCACCATTCCCACCGCCTGCATAAACGCATAGACAATCGTAGTACCAACAAACTTAAATCCGCGCTTTTTCAAATCCTTAGCAATTGTATCTGAAAGGGGCGTGGAAGAGGGTAAATCCGCGATACTCTCAAAGGTATTGACGATAGGCTTACCTCCCACAAAGCCCCAAATATACCTATCAAAGCTTCTAAACTCCCTTTGCACCGCCATAAATGCCTTAGCATTGATAATCGCTGCTTCTATTTTGGCACGATTCCTAATAATCCCCTTGTGCTGCATTAGAGATTCTATTTTACCCTCATCATAAGCGGCGATTTTATGGTAATCAAAGTCATCAAATGCCGCCCTAAAAGCCTCACGCTTTTTAAGGATTGTAATCCAACTAAGCCCCGCTTGAAAACCCTCTAAAATCAAAAATTCAAAGAGTTTCTTATCCTCGTGGAGTGGTTCGCCCCACTCACAATCATGGTAGTTTTCATAGAGTTTGCGCGCCGCCTCGTCCTTATCGGTCGCCCAAGGGCAACGCACCTTTTCACGCACACCCTCATTTGAATCTTGCGCCTCAAGCCCTAAAGACTTTTGCAAACTCTCACTCGTAATATTTAGCGGGATAAGCTCGGGTGAAAATGCACCTGCACTCCCTGCGGGGATAGGTTTCTCTCCTGTTTTTGCAAATCCTAAAGCTTGATAGAATCCCAAAGCCCACTCTAAACTTGCTACCTTTATCACTTTATATTTGCCTAAATATCGCGTAAATGCTTCTTGCAGCAGAGCTTTACCCACCCCACTTTTAAAGGCACTCGGCGCAACAAAAAGCATTGCGATTTCATTTTTTTCTATCTCAATAAAACCTAGCCATTCTTCATTTTTTTGGGCTATAAGTAAATTTTTAGATTTTAATATAGCCTCCCGTATTTCCTCTCTCATACCCGCAATTTCTTTTTCGCTTAAATCTTTATGGGTGGCTCTTGCGCCCTGCTCCCAGATTTCAACAAGCCTTTCTATGGCTTGTGCTTTACCAATGTGCTTAAAGGCTTCTACAAAGGTGATAAAATGCAAAGAATCCCTTAGGGATTCCAAGGCACACTCTAAGTCCTCCCTTGCTACCTCCATAGGCGTTAGCATAATCTCCCGATAATTTCCAACGCAAAAGGGTTCTCCTGCTTTGTAAAAACCTAGTTTACTATAATAAGAGATGGCTTGCTTACGACTATTAAGTTTGATTTTTTCAAATGGGTATAAATGCCGATTCAAAGTCTCTTTAAGTAATGCTTTGCCAATCCCTTTGCCAAAATATTGCGGAACGATAAAAAGCAAAGTAATTTCATTTTTTTGCACCGCAATAAAGCCTAGCCACTCCTCTGTTGTCGTGCATATCAGTATTTCCTCTGCCTTTGCAATATAATCTTTTTCTATCTCTTTACGTCTATGGGTGATAAATTCCTCACTCACTTCTTGCGTGGCTCTTACAGAATCTTCCCAAATTTTAAGAAGCTTTTTTATCACTTGTGCTTTGCCTATTTCTTTAAAAGCTTCTTTTATGGTTTTAAAAGCAGGATTCACACATTGCCTAACCCCACTTCCATACACGATTTGGCGCAATTTTACAATTTCATTTTGTGCAAAGTTTCGCATATTCCAACTTGTATCCGCACCACAAATCCCCACTGCAAAATTACGCAACATCTGCCCCCCACACTCGCTATGTACGACTTCGGGGTGAAACTGCAAGGCATAAATCTTGCACTTGTAATCCGCAATAGCACAATAGTGCGTGTTACCCGATTTTGCAAGCTCTACAAAGCCTTGCGGGATAGATTCCACCTTATCTGCGTGGCTCATCCATACGATAGAATCTTGCTTCACTCCTTTAAAAAGCCTATTTGCTTTATCTTTTATCTCTAACACCGCCTTGCCAAACTCTTGTGCTTCTGCCCTCATCACGCACCCACCAAAATGTTGAGCAATAAGCTGCATACCATAGCAGATTCCAAGCACAGGCACACCAAGAGAAAATAAGCCAAAATCTGGTTTATATGCATCTTTTTCATACACGCTTGCAGGTCCTCCGCTTAGGATAATACCTTTAGGATTCTTAGCTTTGATAGAATCTAGCTTTTCAAAATAAGGGACAATCTCGGTATAAACGCCATATTCACGCAAACGCCTTGCGATAAGCTGTGTGTATTGACTCCCAAAGTCTAAGACTAGGATTTGCACTTTATTCATAGTATTCCTTTGATTTTTGCAAAAATTAGATTTGGTATTTTAGTTTGTATTGCCTTAAAATCTAACTCTATGATTTTAAATAACTTTTTAAATTTATTGCCATAGATTAAAATATTCTAACTTAATGTTTATCAAAAAAATGCTGGAACAAAAGGCAATGATTTTTAATTTTCTCCCAAAAATATAAAAAACAAAATAGGGATAAATTAAAATTACTATTCACTTTAAGTCTTGCACAAACAATAAAAAAATTACTTAAAACTTAATAAAATTTATTTTATGCCGCTAGGAGTGGAATTTTTTAAAATATTTTTGAAATGTTTTTATAAATTTTTACAATAAATTTAAATGTAGTTTGTTAGAAATTAGTTTCTAAGACAATCTTTAAAATCTCTTTTATCCCCCCCCCACTTCAAATAAATAGAAATATTAAGCAAAAACTTTTAATTAATTTGTATAAAAACTTAAATAGATTCTAAATCTTCAAATCCTTTGCTAGAAACATTTTTAATTTTATAAATCAACAATCTTAATACCTATTACAGAGATATTTATAATCACAATATAGGCAAATTCTTCTATCCTCACATTTGCTAAACTCAATTTCACTCTCACTTAATTCTAATAGCGCAGATTCTAGTTTGCTCTCCCACTCCTTGCTCTCCTCATCACTCATAAAATATTTTTTATTATTGTATAAGTCATAGTATAGGCACTCAATTTGCTGATTATATTTAGTTTGTAGAGCTTTTTTATAGATTAAAAGCTGTAAAAATCCCTCTTTTTTAATATCAAAATTCTTTTTTAGTTTGTAATCAATTATAATTATTTTGCCCTCACTCTCATCTATCCTATCAATATAGCACTTAAATTTAGTATTTTTTATGCTAAATTCTATATTAGATTCCAAAGCTAGAATCTTCACTCCATTTTTTAGAGATTCTATTTGCTCTTTAAAAAATGGCTCTAAATTATTCTTAATAATTTCTAAATTTAGCTTTTTTATAGGCTTTAAATCCGAATCCTCTAGCAAAACAGGTAATTTTGATAGATCAAAATTGACTCCTAGTGATTTTAAGACCCTATGGATAAAAGAACCTTCATTCTCCTCTTCATCATCATTTGCAGCGAGTTTGCACAAATATTTGAAATAAAATTTTAATTTACAATCTAAAAAAGTTTTTACAACAGAAGCAGAAAAAACTTCTAGTGTGTTTTTAGCTTTAAAACTTTCCTCAAAATAATTTTTTTCAATCTCTTTTGGGAAAAATCGCCATAATTTTTCTCCATCTATCACATTTTTTATATCAAATGCTTTGTCAAAATCATTTAGTAAATGCGAGTGCATTTTATCCCTACAAAATGAGATTTCTACAATTTTGGTATTATTAAAAAGGTTGTAATAATAATGCCTCTGCAAATTCTCCTTATCCAGCAAAGTTGGCATATTTGTCTTTTTTCTAATGTAAGTGTTTAAAAACATATCATTATCATTTAGCTTTGGGATAAATTCATCATTAAAATCAACAATAATTACTCTCTCAAAGCTAACTCCTCTAGTCTCTAAAATCCCAAGCACACGCACTTTTCCACCATTATTATCATCATCATTTGGAAGAATATTTAGGATAAAATCTATTATCTCACTAATTTCTAGAGTGCTAAAAAGCTGCTCTAGTGCCTCCAACTCAAGCTCATTTGGAAGCGTGATATTCTGCTTTTTTAACTCATTTAGAATAGTTTTGATGTTAGAAATAGTGGAATCTTGTTTTAGAGTTTCTTTTATATTCTTAATATTTTTAATTAAATTTGTATTTTTAATTCCCATTGCATAGTTTAGATTCCGCCCTGTATCAAACAAAGATAGATATTTAGCAAAACTTTCATCTGGTAAAATCACTGCGATATTGCTAATCCCCTCTTTTAGCCACTCATTCACTTTGGCAATGACTAAAAGTGCTTGATTTAGACGCATTTCAAAGCTATAAAGATTAATTTTAGCGAAAGAATAATCTAATGAAATCTCCTCTAAAATCTCATTTTTATTTACACTAAAAATATATTTTGTATCGTATTTTAGAGCTTTTGGCGCAATTCTATCAAATATAAAAGCATTAAATTTCGTATAAGTAAAAGTGATATTGATATTTGTAAATTCTGCGCATTGCTTGAGGATATAAAAATCCTTTGGAGAGAGAATTCCATCTAAAAAAATATGAATTTTAGCGTAGAATCTCAAATAAGCCTCATTTAACTTAAAATCTAACAAATTATCATATAAATTTAAGCTCCCTAACTTGTTTTGATAAGCAATATAAATCTTATTAATAATTTTTAAATGGTCTTCATAATCCCCATAAGTGTCGCCAATATCGATATTTTTAATATCTATCATAGAAGAATCTAGTTCATCAAAGAAATTTAGCAAAAAAGAGGAATTTTCCAAAAATCGCAAAAAAGCCCTATCAAAGCCTAAATTTTCAATCTCAATATGCTCAATCACATTCCACAAAAGCACATTTCTTAAGTTTTTTGGAATCTTTGTTTTATTTTCAACTATAATTATTTCACTAAAAAACTCTTTAATACTCTTTGCAGTAGGCAAAAAAATACTTTCATTTTTATTATCAATTACATTTTGTCTTTCTTTATTTTCTTGATAGAAATTATTTAGCGCCCTATTTGATGAAAAAACAAATAATTCCATTATATCTTAATATTTTGTTTTATAATTTTTGCAATATTACTAGGAGTAAATCCGAACTTGCTAAAGACCTCGCTCCCACTTCCGCTTACACCAAAGCCATCCATTCCTATTACAACATTAGCAAATTTATACCATTCCAAACCTCTGCTTGCCTCTAGTGCGATAACTTTTACATTTGGAATAAACAATTTATCCAAAAAAGCTTTATCTTGCTTTAGCAATAAATCATAGCTAGGAGCACTAATCACTCTTGTATTAATATTATCTTTTTCTAATAGATCTGCAGAATTTAATGCCAAAGAAACCTCACTCCCAGAAGCTAGCAAAATAACATCTACTTTTTTGCTATCTTTTAAGATATATGCGCCTTTGGAGCAATCCATATTTGTGCTAGATTTTAAAATTGGAAGATTCTGCCTACTTAAAATAAATGCACAAGGATTTTGCAAACTTAGTGCAATTTTCCAACAAGCCACATTTTCATTTGCATCAGCTGGACGAAAAGTGATTAAGTTTGGCATAGCTCTAAAATGGCTAAGATGCTCTATTGGCTGGTGAGTAGCACCATCTTCACCGACGCCTATACTATCGTGCGTAAAAATATAATAAACTTTTAGATGAGAAATTGCTGCAATCCTAATTGATGGGCTTAAATAATCGCTAAAGACAAAAAATGTAGCACAAAATGGAATGAAGATTCCATACAAACTAAACGCATTCGTAATAGCTCCCATAGAATGCTCCCTTATGCCAAAGTGCAAATTTGCTCCATTTGGAAAATTATCACTATCTTTTAAAGCTGTATTATTTGATGGTGCTAAATCCGCACTTCCACCAATAAAGCCTTTCATAGCTCTACTAATCGCATTTAATATCTCCCCATTTGATACGCGAGTAGCAAGCCCCTTGGGGAATTTTTCTTTGCTAAAGCTAGGGAAAGTTACTTTATTAAAACTAGGATTTAAAAGCTCATCTAACAAGGCTTTTTTGCTAGATTTCTCCAACTTTTGTTGCCATATTTGATAATGCATATTACCGCTCTCTCTAAAACCCTCAAATGCGATTTTTACATCTTGTGGGATGAAAAAGTTACTCTCTTCCCACTTTGCGCTCTTTTTTACTCTTTTTAATAAATCTGCTCCAAGCGGTGCTCCGTGGCTCTTAGCACTGCCCTCAAGTTCTAAAGCTCCTTTTGCAATTTTAGTTTTTGATATAATTAAAAATGGTTTTTTAGATTTTTTGGCTAAATTAAGAGCAGTATCTATCTCATCAAAATTATGCCCATCTATCTCTTTTACAATAAAGCCTTGAGAGATAAATCGCTTTTTAATATCCTCATTAAATGCAATATTTGTGCTTCCTTCAATAGTAATATTATTGCTATCATAAATTAAAATTAGATTATTTAATTGATGAAGTCCCGCAAGAGAGCAAGCTTCATAGCTAATGCCCTCCTCTAAATCCCCATCACCACAAAAGCAATAGACTTTATGATTAATCAAATTACTTCCTAGCAAATTTGAACCAAGTTTTCCTGCCATTGCGAATCCAACAGCATTTGCAACACCCTGCCCCAAAGGTCCAGTAGTGATTTCTATCCCACTTGTTAGCCCATATTCTGGGTGTCCAGGAGTTTTAGAATCTAGCTTTCTAAATCTCTTTAAATCATCCAAACTTATATCGAATCCAAATAAATGCAAGAAGCTATAAATCAATGCACTTGCGTGTCCTCCGCTAAAAACAAGCCTATCTCTATTTAGCCATTTTGGTTCTTTTGGGTTTAGTATGATATGTTTTGATAAAATTGTAAGAAAATCTGCTAGTCCCATTGCAACACCGGGGTGTCCACTATTTGCACTCTCTATCATATCAAGTGAAAGAAATTTTAGTGTATTTGATATTTTTGTCTCAAAGTCCATTTTAAAGCCTTTAGTTGTGTTTAGGAGAAAAAAGATTCTATCATAAATTGTATAAAATTTTATTTTGTAGCATTTAAGCTACAAAATTTTTTAGAAGAAATAATCAAATGTAATAAATGCGTGGCTTCTGTCGTCTGTGCGTTTTGAAATTATAGCATTAGAGCTAGGTAATGTTGCTCCAGGATTATATCCTACCTTTGTAGTGTCTCTAAACCACTCTAGCTTTAATCCTAGCTTAATATTATTACTAAATAAATGACTTAAACTTAATGCAATACTCTCCTCATCACTTCGTGGGCTTCGTGTAACTCTACCTAAAATTTCCCAAGCAAATTTGCCATATTCCAAATTATAATCACCGCCACCTGAAAGATAGATGGTTTTTGCATTTCTATTAATCACATCGCTAATGCTTGCTCCTATATCGTATACACTTGCAGTCCAAAAATCAAAGCCAAGCGGATTGCCATAAGTTCCAAAGTGAGAGTTAGCCGAACCGATATTATGGTAATATCCAAGTCTTAAGTTATATTCAAATAAATAAGCTTTTAATATTGCATTAATATTTCCACTCCATCTATCTATTTTTTCATCATAACGCTTATTGTTTATATCATAAGCTGTCGTAAATTTATCTCTTACATGCAAACCAAAGCCCTGTAATGTAAATCCTACTCCATAACCATTGCCAAAATATTTTTGATAATCAATCTTTAAGCCAGGAGCTTCATAGAGCCCTGGATAAAAATACACAAATGGACGCACTAAAAGATTCTCACCATCTTTATAGCTTCCAAATTCGGCAAATTCACCATAATTTATATCAATCCCACCTGCGTGGATTCCATAATTTTCTCTCTTGCCATTATCTTTTAGTGTGCTTTTTGGAGCATAGAAATCTAAAAACCATTCTGAATATGCAAATGCTCTGCCATAACTACTAAACCACCAAATTTTTGCTTCATTATTCGCCTTTATACCATATTTAAAGTGGATGTTTGCTTCAAAGCCTTGTGTATAGCCACTAAAATAATCCATAGTAGATTCATATCGCCCACCTTTAAAGTCAAAATACTTTGTTCCTAAATCCAAATAAGCATTTTGCACCATAAAATTGCGATTATCTTGATAATAATATGCTCTGTCTGCAAAGTAGCCCCCCCAACCACCAACATAGTTATTATTTAATCCACTTCCACTTGTTAGTCCATTTCCAGTCCAAGTTTTACCATCATTTCGTGTTGAATCCCAAGTTAGCGTTCCAGCACTAAGTCCTAATCCAAGACTAAGTCTATTAATATAATCACTATCAATAAATGTTAAAAAATTATATTTCGTATTCACCTCACCAAATAGCGTAGAAAAGCTATCAGTCGGGTAGATTCCTTTTTCTGTATTTATCTTACTTCTATTTACTCCAGCTTTAGTAAACGAGCCTAGACTTCCACTCACACTAAAAAAGTCTTTACCTTCTTCTGCCAGCAGTCCGCTAAAACTTGCTAATAAAACTATGGGTATTAAAGTTTTCATTTTTATCCTTTTGTTTGATTAAAAACTCTAAGGGTTAAGTTTCTTAAAGTAATTTTAAACTATAAAACATTTAATATAAAACTATCTTTAAAGTTCCAAAAATATTTTTTAATCATTACAATATTTGCATATATTGCTAATTTATCACTAATTTAAAAATTAATAATTTTATAAAAATATTTTAAGTTTATGGAACTAAATATTTTTAATAAGGCTGTAAAAACCTTATCTTGAAATATTAGAATTTTGCTTTTATTAGGATTCTTTAAGATTCTAACTTGCAAGATATATTTTGATTTATGGAATCTAAACTAAAAAGATTTTTTATAAATAAAGGTTATTTTTAGATTCTAGTGTAAAAACTATGGGAATCTAGCTAAACTCTTACTTGAAATAAAAATAACATTGAAGCAAATTTCAAAACTACAAAATAAAGTTTAAATTACTTTAGAGTAGATTTTATAGATAACAGATAAAAAGTCTTCAGATCTCTTTTGCCAAATATAAAGAATCTTGATACAACATTAATACTAAGATAGATTTATAGAATCTATCTTTGGTTTTAAATCTTTGGGTTTGAAAAAAAAGGGGGGGGTAAAAATATTAATTATTTTGCTTTTTCTAAATATTCTCCGCTCTCGGTATTAACCTTAATCACTTCGCCCTCTAGCACATGAAATGGAATCTGCACCACTGCGCCTGTTTCCAAAGTAGCTGGTTTTTTACCACCACTACTTGTATCACCTTTAAAGTTTGGTGCAGTTTCTATGATTTTAAGCTCTATTACTTGTGGCACATCAACAGAAATTGCCATACCATTATGAAATAGCACTGATACATGGAGCCCATCTTTAAGCCATTTTGAAACATCACCTACTTGATTACTACTCAATGCAATCTGCTCATAAGTGGTGCTATCCATAAACTGATAATAATCGCCATCGTGGTATAAATACTGCATATCTTTTTCTTCTAGATTCGGCTCTTCGCATTTATCTCCTGCGTGAAAAGTCTTTTCAATCACTTTTCCATCAAGAAAAGATTTAATCTTTGCTCTAACAAATGCTGGACCTTTACCAGGCTTTACATGTTGATACTCGGTGATTCTATAAGGAATTCCATCAATTTCTATTTTTAAGCCCTTTTTTAATTCGCTCATTCCTATTGCCATTATCTCTCCTAATTAAATCTTATTTTCACTACCTAGAATCTTAATTCTCTCTACTATCAACTTTCTTAATGCTTCTTTGCCAGGAGAAAAAAACTTCCTTAAATCAAATTGTGTATTATCACTATTTGCAACTCTTCGCACCTCAGCAATAAATGCTATTCTTAAATCCGTATCAGTATTAATCTTATTAATCCCACCTTTTACTGCCTCTTGGAGGAATGAAAAAGGCACACCTTTGCTACCTTTTAAATCTCCACCTGTGGATAAAAAAGCTTCTTTTATATAATCTGGTATAGCACTTGCACCATGTAAAACTAGAGGAATATTTGTCCTTTTCTTTACCTCTTGCAGACGCTCAAAGTCAAGCTTCGGCTCACCTTTGAATTTAAAAGCACCATGACTTGTACCGATAGCAGGGGCTAGAAAATCAACCTTGCTTTCTTTGACAAATTTTTCTGCTTCATCTGGGTTGATTAAAACAGCATCTTTTTCACTAACAGAAATATTGTCCTCAATCCCCATTAATCTACCAAGCTCTGCTTCTACACTCACTCCTCTTTGGTGTGCCATTTCAACAACTTTTGAAGTTATCTCTAAATTTTCCTCGAATGGATGATGAGAAGCATCAATCATCACAGATGTAAATCCAGCTTCTACTGCACTCTTACAAGATTCAAAAGTAGTCCCATGGTCTAAATGCAATGCTACAGGTATATGTGGATATTTATTAGATAGAATCTTTGTCATACCAACAACCATCTCAATACCTAGATATTTAATAGCTCCCTCACTTGCTTGAACTATAATAGGCGCATTCGCTTCATTTGCTGCTTCAAATATCGAGCTAATCATTTCGTAATTTACGAAATTAAATGCTCCCACGCCGTAATACTCCTTATGTGCTTTGAGGAGTATTTCATTGCCTGAAACTAACATCTTATAGATTCCTTATTTTTTCTCTATTTTTGCTTTCTTTTTTAAATCTTGAGCTTTTTTAGCAATAACATCTCTAAATTTAACCAACTTTAATTCTTCCTCGATTCGTGGCTTTATCTCTTCATATTTAACTACACCTTTTGGAGTGATAGATTTGAGATAGATTATATGATAGCCATATTGAGTTTTTACAGGAGTTTTTGTATAAGTATTTGGCTTTAGTGCAAAAGCTGCTTTAGAAAACTCTGGAATCATTTGTCCTTCTTTGGCAAAAGGTGGTAATTCTCCACCATTTGCAGCGCTTGGGTCAGTTGATTTAGCTTTTGCTAATTCTATAAATTTATTCTCAACATCTTTTCCTGCTTTTCCTAAATCTTTAATAATATCTTTTGCTTCTTTTTCAGTTTTTACCAAAATATGTCTTGCATTAGCACTCTCTGGAATAACCATTTTGTCTTTATTTTCATTGTAGTATTTTTTGCTCTCACTTTCAGAGACTTTCATAGCTTCAAGCTGTTTTCTCATCCACAATTCTAATACCATAGTTTGCTCAAATTCTGCTAAAGCTTCTTTATATTCTTTGGTGTCTTCTAGTTTATCTTTTTTTGCTTCTTTCATTAGAATTTTTCTCTCTATTGCTTGGTCAATTGCTTTGTCTTTCATATCTTGTGGAAGAGCATTAAAATCCACATTTGGCATAGCTTGCTGTAAAAATAACATATCCTTATCAGTGATTTCCTCACCATCAACGACTGCATAAACCTCTGCATTAACGCTAGATGCAAAAATAGCAGCTAGACTAAGTGCCATTAAAATTTTTTTCATTCTTTTTCTCCTTGATTTTTTAAAAAATTTGAAGTATGGATTCTACAATTTAAACTCTAACAATGTCAATAAAACGCTAATAACTATCCTTAAGGCACTCCATATCGCTATAAAAGCTATTCCATAGTCCAAATCTATTTTTCATAGCAATATTTTGCAATTCTAGCAATCGATCTAAAAACTCACCATCATTTACACCATTTTTATTCACCACAGCATAGCCATCTTTGACTATTTTTTCATTTAAAATTATATTTCTATAACTCACGATACAAAATCCATTTACAATATTTACGCCATATAATTGCTCTAAATCAAGATTATTTTGCATATAGCCTATACTCAAATGGCTCATTTTTTTGAAATTTGGATTTAAGCATTGATTTGCATTTCCATAAAATGGAACTACGATACCAAGCATAGAGCATTCAAAACTATTTTTGTGTAGTCTAAAAACAAGGCGATTAGGATTATAATAACTATTTAGCAAATATTTTGGCTCTAGAGCCAAAATCTCACACATCAATATTTGAAATATAAATAATAAGTAGATTTTTTTATTTATTTTAAGATTCCACAATTTATTTTTTTAAAACTCCTGCTTTTTGTAAATATTAGCATTAAATTATAAAAATTTTAAAATTATAGTCTAAAATAGCTATATTTTGGATTTTTAGATTATTAAATACTTGAAGATTGTATTATTTATTAAATGTGGATTCTACATCAAAATATGGCAAAGAATTAAAGATTCTATGGATTATAAATTATTTATTGCACACTACAGCTTTGCATTTAATTATGTTTAATAAATATAATTTTTAGAATCTTTTATCTTTCAAGTAAATACAATAATAGAGAATACGCAAAATGATTCCACTTTATTTTAATTGCTATAAAATGCTCATTTTTGCAAATTCCTAAAAATATTTCTTTAAAAGATTCTACTTTTTTATATTTTTGCTTCTTTGGTAAAAATTCTTATTTTAAAAATATTAATCATTAAAAATAAAATATGTGTTGAGAAAGCCAAAACTTTAAAGAAATCCTTTAAGTGAGGATTTTAAAAAATTTAAAAAATCTTATTTTGATTTTTTATTATTCATTTTTATTTTTCTACCAAATGGCTGTCATTTTGACAATTTAATGCATAGGGCAAATAAAAATTTATATGGTTAAAATATCCTTTAATTCTACTTTGGATATTTTATTTTAAATAATTTATGGAATTTCTACAAGGATTCTGTTTAAAAAATAAAAAACTAAATTATTTAAAACCGCAATTATTTTTCACTGCATACTTTGGCTTTGCATTGTCGCAAGCAATGGGTTAATCACTAAATCAAGATTGCCAGAGAGCATAATCTCTTCCAAGCTATATAGTGTAATGCCTGCCCTGTGGTCTGTTAGACGATTTTGTGGATAATTATAAGTCCGGATCCGCTCACTTCTATCACCACTACCAACCTGCTCTTTTCGGCTTTGTCCCTCTTGTGCCATTTTAGATTCCATTTCTATTTCATAGAGCCTTGCTTTTAGGATTTTTAGTGCTTTGTCTTTATTTTTGTGTTGTGATTTCTCATCTTGAATTGATACACTAATACCTGTAGGTATATGCATTACACGCACAGCGGAGTCTGTGGTATTAACACTCTGTCCTCCATGTCCGCCTGAGCGAAATACATCGATTTTCAAATCATTTGGATTGATATTAACTTCCACATCTTCTACTTCTGGCATTATTGCAACAGTTACTGCTGAAGTATGGATTCTACCTTGAGATTCGGTATTTGGCACTCTTTGCACTCTGTGTGTTCCACCCTCATATTTTAGCCTTGAATAAACTTCTTTGCCCTTTATAAGTGAGATTATTTCTTTGTAGCCACCTGCATTGCTTTCATTTGAGCTAATAATCTCAACTTTCCAATTTTTAGAATCCGCATATCTACAATAAGCTTTAAACAAATCTCCAACAAAGATTCCAGCCTCATCACCACCTGTTCCTGCTCGAATCTCAAGATAAACATTTTTATCATTATTTGGGTCTTTTGGGATTAAAAGAATTTTTATTTCTTCTTCAAGTGAGTTTTTATTAGATTCTAAAACTTTTAGCTCATCTTTTGCTAATTCACCTAATTCCTTGTCATCTAGGAGAAGTTTATTTTCATCTATTGATTTTAGAGTATGCAAATATTCTTTAGACTTTATTGCTAATTCCTCTAAATCACTCTGCTCTTTTGTGAGCTTACTTAAAAGCTTAATGTCACTTAAAACCTCAGGTTTAAGCAACTCTAAAGTTATATCATCATATCTTTTAATCAAAGGCGATAATTTATCAACAATCATTTAAAAATGCCCTAAAATATGGATAATTATTAAGCTTGTGCTAATTTCTTTACACTTTGATTTAGTCTTGAGACTTTCCTTGCTGCTGTATTTTTAGTTAATATTCCTTTGCTTACAAATTTATGCAAATCTTTATTTGCAATTTTTAAAGCATCATTTGCTTTAGCTACATCATTACTAGAGATTGCTTCTCTAACTGCTTTGATAATATTTTTTATTCTAGTTTTGTAGAATCTATTTCTTTGTGTTCTTTTTAAAGTTTGGCGTATTCTCTTTTCAGCTGACTTGTGGTTTGCCATTTATTTTTCCTTAAAATTAAAATTAAATTTGGGATTGTGCCAGTTTTTTGATTAAATCAATATTAAATTTAACAAAATGCAAGATATTAAGCTTATAAATGAAATCACAAGTAGCCAAAAATTAACATAAGATAAACTTATAGAACCTTTATAACCTATTGTCCCCATTAATTCCTCAATCATTTGCCTATTTTTTCAATCCCTGCTTGCTATTTTCTATCCACCTCATTTGTGCTAAAGATTAAAATCAAAATTTTTGGAATTATTTTGATATATTTTATTTATGGTAGCTGTGTGATAGCATAAAAATCTAGCTTTAAGTCACTTTCACCCTTATCTTTTTTTAATTTATTTTCATTAAAATACCCTGCAATAAAGCTTTTATTTAAATGTAATATTAAAATTTATCTTTAAAAAACTTTATTTTCTAACTTTCAAATAGGTTTTTATCCCATAATAAATAAGTAATACACCAATAGAGCCTTGAATGTAGGGCATAAAACTTTGTGGGATTAGCTTTCCAAAATACGCACCAAAGCCAACCCACACAATTAAAAATATAGGCGTTGTGATAAATGCCCCAAATCCTAATAAATATATTTCTTTTTTACTACCTTTCTCTTTCCTTGAGGCGAGATTTATTGCAAAGCTACTACTCCAATAAAGTATGGTAATAGGATTTGAGAGGGTTATAATTAATCCATAAAATAACGCCTTAAAGCTATGGAGTGAGACTTTTAGTGTCTCTTTAGTGCCGAAGTCTTGCATTAAAGCACCAAAGATTATATAAAGTCCATAGAGAGATAAAATCAGCATTCCTATAAAACAGCTTATTTGCTTTAGTTTTTGGAATTTCTCAAAGATTGTGCCAAGCCCAAGAATTGCTAGAATAATAAAGATTCCATCACCAATACTAACACCTATGCTTCCCCATAATGCAACTATAAAACCATCTTTAATAGAAACTTGAAGAAGAAAAAAGCAAATAGGACCAATAATAAACTGAAACATAAAGCCAAGCTTCAAGCCCTCTTTAAACGCATTCATCAAAAAACCTAATAAAATAAATTTAAATTTATTTAAAAAATCCAAATAGGATTGTAATACATATTTTGCAAATTTTAAAAGCTTAATATCAAAAACCAATCTAAAAAGGCTTCTTTGCAAAGCCTTTTTAATTATATTTTTAGATTACATATTGCTAGATTCTATATTTTTTATAAATATCCTGCAATTTTTGCTAGAAAATACCCTGCCACACAGGAGCTAAAAACTCCAAGAAGTCCTGGAATTATAAAACTATGATTAATTACAAATCTCCCTATGTGCGTTGTGCCAGAGCGGTCGAATTGAATAGTCGCCAAATCACTAGGATAGGTTGGAAGTATGTAATACCCATAACAAGCAGCTGCAAAGGCAATGATGATTCCAGGTTCCACACCAATGCCAAGCGCTAAAGGCACAAATGCAGCGATAGCTGCGGCTTGTGAATTTACAAATTTTGAAATAAGAAGTAGCATAATCGCATAAGTCCAAGGATATTGTTTAACCACGCCACCTAATGCTTCTTTCATCATAGGCGTATGCACAGCAAACATAGTATCAGCCATCCACGAGATTCCAAATACTGCCACGAGGGCAATCATACCAGATTTAAAAATCTCATTTGAGCCTATTTTTTTGCATTCTGTTTTTGTAAAAATGATAATCAAAGCTCCAGCTAAAAGCATAAAGCTTTGTATCACAGCTACCATTCCAAGTCTATCCATTTTTGGATTGCCAAATACATCGACTTGTGCCACGCCATTTTTCACTATCTGCCCCCAATTAGGTCTTAAATCCTCAAAAATTCCAAGTATTGCAACCAAAGCGATTGCCCCTAAAAATATCCACATAGAAGCCCATGCTTCCTTTGGAAGTTTAACTCCAAGTAATGTTTTACTATCGCCATAGACATAATTTTTAAATTCTTCATTTTTTAGCTTTTCTTGAAATTCCATATCTTTGTCCAAATCCTTGCCTCTAAACCACGAAAATATTCCAATACATAAAACTCCAAAAAGAGTGCTAGGAATGGTGATTTGAAGTAAATTAATATAGCCATCAAATCCTGCTAATGGATTTTTAGCATTGATTAGCAATGCAGTTAAGCTTACTACTGCCACAGAAACTGGGCTTGCTATAATTCCCATTTGTGAGCTGACAGAAGCTGCTGCCATAGGTCGCTCTGGACGGATATTATTTTTTATAGCTATATCATATATAATAGGCATAATCGTATAAACCACATGCCCTGTGCCACAAAGAATAGTCAAAGTGCAAGTTACAAAAGGTGCTAAAATCGTCAAAAATTTCGGATTCCGTCTTAAGATTTTCTCTGCAATTTGAAGCATAACATCAAGCCCACCACTTGCTTGAAGCGTTGCACTTGCTACAACAACTGCCAAAATGGTTAACATTACATCAATAGCTGGTTTTCCAGGCTTAATATGGAATAAAAATACTAACATTAAGATCCCAATCCCACCTAAAAGCCCTAGAGCAATGCCTCCCTTTCTAGCTCCATAAAAAAGACAAATTAATACAACAATAATTTGTATTAAAAACTGCGTCCCTTCGCTTAAACTTGTCAAAAACTCCATTTTTACCTCCTGTTAAAATTTAAAACTTTTAATTCTAACTTAAAAATCTACTTTTTATTTTTAATTTAAGTCAATAAAATTAAAAAAATTACATAGAATCTATAAATATGCCTTGTGATAGTGAGTTTGTAGATTAAAAGTTGTAATAAATAATTAAAAAACTTAATGTGTTATAATTTTATGAAAATTTTAGTTTTTGGAGTGATAAATGCTAGAGCGATACGCAAGGGAAAAAATGAGCAAACTTTGGAACAAAGAGGCAAAGTTTAATTCGTGGCTAGAAGTAGAAAAAGCGGTAGTAAAGACGTGGAGTGAATTAGGGGTAATAGATGAGAAAGATGCGGAGTTAATCTGTAAAAATGCAAAGTTTGACATTGATGAGATTGAGGAGATTGAGGAGATTACAAAGCACGATTTAATAGCTTTTACAACCTCTGTTTCAAATTCTTTGGGTGAGGAATCTCGCTGGTTTCATTATGGAATAACAAGCTCTGATACGATTGATACAGCCACAGCACTGCAAATTAGAGATAGTATGATTTTAATTATTAATGATATAGAGGATTTGCTTAAAAGCCTAAAAGATAAGGCAATGCTTCATAAAGACACGCTTATGGTAGGGCGAAGCCACGGGATTCACGGAGAGCCTATCACATTTGGGCTTGTGGTGGCAATCTGGTATGATGAGATAGAAAGACAATTGGAAAGTTTTAAACAAACATTAAAAACTATTGCTGTTGGTAAAATTAGCGGTGCTATGGGAAATATGGCACATTCACCGATAGAATTAGAAGAAAAAGTATGCTGGGAGCTTGGGCTTGATGCTGCTCCTGTTAGCAACCAAATTGTACAAAGAGATAGATATGCAAGGCTATTTGCAGATATTGGACTTCTTGCAAGCAGCTGTGAAAAAATAGCCATAGCAATTAGGCATTTTCAACGAACAGAAGTCTATGAAGCAGAGGAATTTTTTAGCAAAGGGCAAAAGGGAAGCTCAGCAATGCCACATAAAAGGAATCCTGTATTGAGCGAAAATATTACAGGGCTTTGTAGAGTCCTTCGCTCCTATGTGATTCCTGCGATGGAAAATGTAGCTCTTTGGCACGAAAGAGACATTAGCCATAGTTCTGTTGAGCGATTTATACTGCCTGACGCATTTATTACGCTTGATTTTATGCTAAATAGACTAAGTGGTTTGATTAGAGATTTGGTAGTGTATCCAAAAAATATGATGAGAAATTTAGAGCTAACAGGTGGGCTTGTATTTTCTCAAAGAATTCTACTTGAACTTCCTAAAAAAGGTATTAGCAGAGAAGAGGCATATAAAATCGTGCAAAGAAATGCGATGAAAGTCTGGGAAGATTTACAAAATGGCAAAAACGCCAAAAATGCCAAAGGTGAAAGCCTATATTTAGAATATCTATTACAAGATAGTGATTTGCTAAATTCATTAAGTGAGAGCGAAATTAGAGATTGCTTTGACTATCAATATTTCCTAAAAAATGTTGATAGGATTTTTAAAAGGGTGTTTAAAGGCAATCTATAAAACTATGTTAAGCTATGGAATCTAAAAAAATATCATTGCTAGACTAAAAGCTTTAAAAAAATATTGCAAATATTTGTATAGCATAGCATTAAATGAAAAAATTAATAAACTTTTACTAGCTTTATTGTGTTAGAAAAACAAAATATTGTTTATTATCATAGAATCTATTAAAAAAACCAAATTCTTATTATAAAAATATTTTTTAGATTCCACTCTATCTCTGTGGTAAAAAGCTTCATTTTTTAAAAATCTAAATTAATCTAGCTTTCTAATTTTTACAATCAATGAGGATACTTTTAGATTCCACTTATTGTTTATATGTTAAAATCCGCTCTTTTAAAGACTATTTCAAGGCTATATGAATATGAGAGAGCACTTACAATCCTATCTAAAAGCAATCATTAATTACAATAAAAATATCGAACGTGTTTGGCAGCTACCATTTTTTGTTGCTTTAGCTGTAGGAGCTGTGCTTTTTGTAGGTGCATATTATAATCAAGTCGGGCTTGGATTGGTATGTATGATAGGCGTAATGGCATTTTTATACATACCAAATACGCCTATGCACCATAGAATGGCAGTTGTTATGTGCTGCTCATTTGGGCTTTCAATTTCATTTTTTCTAGGATTGGCAGCACAAAGTTTTAGCCCTAGCATTCCTATTGTGGTTGCTATTGTAGCCTTTTTAAGCTCAGCATTGGTTAGATATTATGATTTGGGAGCACCGGGTTACTTCTTTTTTGTTTTAGCCTGTATTTTAGGGACTTTTATGCACTTTGAAAATAAAGATTTAATCTTTCTAGTCGGGCTTGTTAGCATAGGCACTATGGTTGCAAATATTATGGCTTTTTTATACTCTTTAAGTGTGATTTATATTTTTAAAAATCTAACACCAAAGCCTATTGCAGAGCGTGGGCATTTGGGATTTGATGTGGTTGTGGTAGATTCACTTGTGCTTGGTGTTTTTGTGGGTTTTGCAATGTTTTTAGGGCAGTTTTTAGAGTTAGAGCGCGGATATTGGATAGCAGTTAGTTGCACTGCAATTATGCAAGGAATTAGTCTTAATACAATTTTTATCAAACAGCTTCAGAGGATTCTGGGCACAATACTTGGGCTAGTTTTTGCGTGGTGGCTAATTAGTATAAAATTTAGTGCTTTTGAATTTGCGTTGGTTATGATGTTTTTAATGTTTATGACAGAGCTTGTAGTATTTAGAAATTACGCTTTAGCTATGGTTTTCATCACTCCATACACAACTTATCTAGCAGAAGCCACAAATTTTATGAATTATGATACAAATTTATTACTTCAAGCAAGGCTGGTTGATGTGATTGTAGGAAGTTTATTAGGTCTAATTGGTGGCTTTGTAATTCACAATGCTTTCTTTAGAAAGTTTTTTGTGAGATTTGCTAACATATTATTTATGCGCCATTATAAACATTAATTGTTTCATTAGTTTCCACTTCTTAATATTCTTATTATACGCTCAAGGTTATCTTTTTGTATACTTATAGTTTCATCTAAAAGAGATAAATTTAGCATTCTAATTTTTATTTTTTTAAAAAAATTAATATTTGTTTGATTTGATTGCATACTTAAAAAAAGCATATCTTTGCTTAATTTTTCTAACATTTTAAAATCTAAAATATCATTTTGATTAATTATATTTGCTAGATAAAATGGTGCCACAAAATCCTGTGGTAAGTCTTTTAGGCTCTCTATTTCAAAGCTAGGATAGAATGCAAAATTTGCTTTTTTTAAATTATATTTTGCATAGAAATTTGCCTCATTTGTATTCGCATTGTTAAACTCTAAACACTCTATAATCCCGTATTCTAGCAAATTTCTAGCCTCTCTTAAATTATTTTTATCATCTTTTATAATCCCAACTTTTATAATATTTGGATAATATTTAGATAATATTTTTGAAATGGATTTTAGGGTAGGAATTTCGATTCTTCTAGTGGATCCAAAAAGCACAAAGCCTATCATATCGATATTTTGTCTAGCTACGAATATTGATTCATCAATATTTCTTATTCCACAAATTTTAATCAAAGTAGAATCTAATTTAGCAAAAAACTTTTTGTAAAATCCATCTTTTTTGCCATTCAAAAAACTCTTTCTTAGTCCGCTTATTGCAAGCGATGGTCTATTATGTTTTAAAATATATTCTCCACATAAGATTCCACCAAATCCTGCACTACTTACAAGATAAGCACTAAAATCGCATTCCACTTCATTAAATATAACCTTTATGGTAGGCGAAATCTTTTGTTTTAAATTGATAGCATTAAACTTATTTAACTTAAAAGTATCTAAATTTCTTGCATTTATTGAAAGCAAAGAAATATCAAACTCTAATGCAAAATTTAGCTCAATTTCACTACTAATTTCGATAATTGGAATAATGCTAAAATTCTTGCACATAAGCAGAATCTCTTTAAAATAATCTTTTTTATTTAAAAAAATTGAAGTGCTCAAAAGCACCATATCAGCGCCACATAGATAGCTAATTTCTATCTCTTCTTTGTATAAAATAAAATCATTTCGCAAAATAACTGCATTTGGAAATGCCTTTTTCACTGCAATCAAATCAGCAAGAGAACCACCAAACTCCTCTGCACATTGCACAGAAATAGCACTACTCCCACTATCAAGGTAGATTCTAGCTAGATTGATTATATCTAAGTTTGGTTTCAAACTTTTAGAAAATGGGCTTTTTTTCTTGATTTCGCTAATTATAATGGGTTTATTAAAATCTATCTTTTTGAGCGGATAGGAACGATTTCGTGGCACATCAAAGCCAAGGCTAAAACCATTTGTTTTAATTGCCATATCCTTTTTCTTACAAATTTCACTTAAAAATGATGTCATTGCTTAAGCCCCATAAATTTAGTTTCTAATATTATATGGAAGTTTTAGTTAAATATTGTAAAATCCAAATTTTATTTTAAATATTAAGAGTGCATTTTATGACTATTGTGATTGTTGTTGATTGTTTTAATGATAAGAGTAATGGAACGGCTGTTAGCGCAAATAATCTAGCCCAAAATCTAGAATCTAAAGGACATATTGTAAGAGTGGTAGCTCCGCATATTAACGGGGAGAATAAATTTAATGTAAGAGAGCGGTGGATTCCGCTTGTTACATATATCGCACATAATCAGCATATGCACTTTGGCAAAGCAGATAAAAAAATTTTAAGAGATGCTTTTAGCGGAGCGGATATAATTCACTTTTTCTTGCCTTTTAAGTTAGAGATTGTTGGAGTAAAGATTGCAAAAGAAATGAAGATTCCATATATCGGGGCATTTCACTTGCAACCAGAACATATAAGTTATAATGGGAATCTAAGGTGGATTCCAAAAATTGATGATCTTGTTTTATGGTTATTTAAATATAGATTTTATAATGCTATTTATCATATTCATTGCCCATCAAGGCTAATTAGTGAAGAACTGCTTAAAAATGATTTTAAGCAAAAACTGGCTGTTATTTCAAATGGCTTCAATGCGAGTTTTAAGCCAATAGCAGTGCCAAGGCAAGATGATTTATTTCATATTGTAATGACAGGAAGATACTCTAAAGAAAAAAGGCAAGATGTGCTAATTAAGGCTATAAAACAAAGCAAATATGAAAAAAATATCAAGCTTCATCTAAAAGGGCAAGGACCAATGGATAATTGCTACAAGAAAATGGCAAAAGATTTAAGCAATGAAGTTGATTTTGGATTTGTCTCAAAAGATGATTTAGCAAAGCTTTATAGCCAAATGGATATTTATGTGCATACAGCAGATATTGATGGCGAGGCTATATCTGCCCTAGAGGCAATCGCTTGTGGAATCGTGCCAATAATAGCAGACAGCCCGCTATCTGCCACAAAGCAATTTGCACTAGATGAAAGAAGTGTATTTAAATCAGGGGATAGCAAGGATTTAGCCAAAAAGATTGATTATTTTATAGAACACAAAGATGAGCTAGAATCTCTAAAAACAAGATATGAAAAAAGTGCAAAAGACTATGATTTATCCATATGTGTAGATAAAATGATAGATTTTTACAAAGAGGCAATAGAAGATTTTAAACAAATTTATTAAATCCATTTGAAAAAATAATGATAGGAAAACTAAAAAGTGTTTGGAAAACAAATGGAACCACTCATTAAAATATTTAGAAACAATAGAGAACTTGATGCACTAAATGATAATATTGATGGATACTCTGCAACTTTTTTACCACTCTAAATATTCAATTTTATTAGACTAATATAAAAAACGAGGAATACTCTAATGAGCTTTATTTTTGGGCTTGTGACATAATAATAGTAGAAAAATTATCCCAAAGTATAATTAGGAACATTATTTTGAGTTTGCTTTACACAGGGGATTTTATAAGTCTTTTTGCAAAATTTAGCACATATAAAATAATAAATCTAGTAGCTAATTAATGAGATTAAATTTTTATTATATGGGGATTTGAAGCTAAATCAAAAGATATTTTGGTGGAGTGTAGGGGGTTCGAACCCCTGACCTCAACGCTGCCAGCGTTGCGCTCTCCCAGCTGAGCTAACACCCCAAAAACTAGATTCTATGATATAAAATCTAAAATTTAGATTCTAAAATACTAAATACATTCAAAGTAGAATTGAAAACTAGCCAAATATCTTAGAATCCCAAAATTTAAGTAGAATCTAAAAAACTACAATTATATCTTAATTTTTAAAATTATTGAAAACTAATTTTCCCACTTAAAATATCAAAAAACCATCATTAATTATCGTAGAATCCAAATTATTTAGATTCTAGAACTAAATAATATACACAAAAATAAATTATTATTCTTTTTTCTTTATCCTATAAGCTGCATATACACCAACTATAAGCACTACACTTGCGAGAGTAAAAATTACAGCTTGTGTTACATAAGATTTGATTTGTTCTTCTTCTCTGCTTAAATCTTTTGAAGTAAATGTATGCACAATCTCACTAACCTCCATCCCACCGCTAAAAACCACTCCTACATAATATCCTAAAATTGTAAGTATCACTACCCAAATTCCAGCTCCAAAGCTAGTATATAAACTAAATTTAGCCAAATTCATTCTTCCAAGCCCTGCAGGAAGTGATATATACTGCCTAACTGCTGGAATAAGTCTGCCTACAAAAGTGCTAATTTCTCCGTGTCTTTTAAAAAAAATCTCCATTTTTTGCATACTAGATTCGCTAAAAAAGAAATATTTTCCAAATTTTAAGATAAATTCCCTGCCAAATTTTAAAGCTAAAAAATAATTAAATAATGCCCCAGATAGCGAACCAAGAATTCCCATAAAAATTGATATAAAAATATTCATCTCACCTTTATATGCCAAATATCCCGCAGGAATCATCACAACCTCTGAAGGAAATGGAAAGAAGCTAGATTCTAAAAACATCATACAAAAGATTCCAATATATCCCAGCTCCCCAACACTTTCAACAATAAAATTTATTACACTTTGCATACCAAAAACTCTTTTTTAAAAAATTAAAATGTTATAATTATAACTTAATTTTAAAATAGGTATATTTTTTTAAGAAAGGGCAAAATGGCTAGAAAAAAGCTACAAGGCAAACCAAAGCAAGATGGTCTCCCTCTATGGATAGGAACATTTGGGGATTTAATGAGTTTGCTTTTGACATTTTTTATTCTACTTTTATCAATGGCTACTTTTGATAAAGAAAAGGTTGAATTAGCCATAGGCTCACTGCAAGGGGCTTTATCAATTTTAGAGAGAGGCAGAGAAACTGAAATAACTCAACCAACTCAGATTCAAGCCTCTCCACTAAATACAAATAGCTTACAAGATAATGTTATGAATGTGTTTTCAAGCCTGACAGACGATTATAATGAGATTACGAAAGTTACAGATGGACCGGGTATTGATCTAGAAGAATCTCAAGATGGTTTTATCATTAGAATCCCAGATGATTTATTATTTGAAAGTGGTAGTGCTGTGATTGCGAATACAAGCGGGAGATTATTTTTAGAGCGACTTGCAATGGAGTTAGAAAATTATAAAGATATTTTAAACTTAAGAATCATAGGAAATACCGATAATGTGCCTTATAGAGAAGGAAGTGCAATTGACAACTGGGATTTATCAAATAAGAGAGCTTTAAGTGTAGCGGAGAATCTAATCACTCTTGGAATTCCGCCAAATATTATACAAGTTGGTGGAGACAGCTATTTTAACCCTATAGCTTCAAATGATGATGATTTTGGTAGGGCTAAAAACAGAAGAGTTGATATTAATTTTAGTTTTGTTGGTAATAATATTGACACAAAAGAACAAGTGGCAAAAGACATTGCAGATAAAATGAAAATGGAGCAAGACAAATGAGAGAGCTTTTTGAAGGCGCTATTAAGTTTAAAGAGGAAGATTATCTAAATCATAAGGAATTGTATGAGAATCTAAAGAAAAAGCAAGACCCACATACACTTTTTATCTCCTGCGTAGATTCAAGAGTTGTGCCAAATCTTATCACAAATACACTACCAGGTGATTTATTTGTCGTGCGAAATATAGGAAACATTATCCCTCCATATAAAGATAGTGCTAATGATTTAAGAAGTGGATATTTGGCTACTACTGCAGCAATTGAATATGCGCTAAATATACTTAATATAAAAAATATTATAGTTTGCGGACATAGTAATTGCGGTGCTTGTAGCGCAATTTATGATACGCAAGATAAGCTAAAAAATGCGCCTTATGTAAAAAATTGGCTTACATTATTAAACCCTGTAAAAAAAAGGGTAGAAACCCTAAAACCAGATTCCAAATCAAAACGAATCTGGCTAACAGAACAGATAAATATCGAGTATCAATTGGAAAATCTAATGACTTATCCATTTGTCGAAGAAAAGTTTGATAGTGGACAAATTCAAATATTTGGGTGGTATTATATAATTGAGACAGGTGAGATTTTGAATTACAATATGATAAAACGAGAGTTTAAGCCTATTAAAACTAATTAAAAAGGATCTAATGAAAATGATTTTAATGTCTGGTCCCTGTGCGATAGAAGGGAGAGAAAAGATAAGAGTAATTGCTAGAGATTTACAATCTCTGAATAAAGATGAAAATATAAATTTTTATTTCAAAGCCTCTTTTGATAAGGCAAATAGAACTAGCCTAGAAAATTATCGTGGGATTGGGGTAAAAGAGGGATTAGAAATACTAAAAGAGATAAAAAAAGAATTTGGATATAAAATAATTACTGATGTACATGAATGCTATCAAGTTGAAATTGCAGCTGAAGTAGCAGATATAATTCAAATCCCTGCACTCCTTTGCAGACAAACAGATTTGATAGTGGAGGCTGCAAAAAGCAATAAAATTGTAAATATCAAAAAAGGGCAGTTTGTAAATCCCATTGATATGCAATATGCGGCACTTAAAGTAATTAAAACAAGAGGTGGAGAAAATGCAGACTACGAGACTTCAAAAAAGTTAAAAGTTTGCTTAACAGAAAGGGGAAGTAGCTTTGGCTATGGAAATTTAGTAGTTGATATGAGAAGTCTTGTGATAATGCGAAAGTTTGCGCCTGTGATATTTGACTGCACTCATAGCGTGCAAATGCCAGGACTTGGCGGTGGGAAAAGCTCTGGCGATAGTTCTTTTGTGCTTCCTTTAGCAAAGGCTGCAGCTGCAGTTGGTGTTGATGGATTTTTTATGGAATGCCACAATAGCCCAAAAGACGCATTAAGCGATGGAGCAAATATGATAAACTCCAAAGATGTAGCTAATATTATGGATAAACTAATTAAAATTTCAAATACTTCAAATTGATTTCTATAAAAAAAGGGGGATAAAATGAATACTTTTCAAGGCAATTTAAATATTGGTAGTGCAGAAAGAGTGGCTATTATAGCTTCAAGATTTAATCATTTAATTACAGATAGATTGGTTGAGGGCGCAAAAGATAGCTTCATTAGGCACGGAGGCGATGAAAGTAAGTTAGATTTAGTGCTTGTGCCAGGGGCTTACGAGATTCCATTTGCACTTAATAAAATATTAGATAAGGATAAAGGTAAAAAATATAGCGGAATCTGCTGTCTTGGAGCCGTAATTCGTGGCGCAACTCCACATTTTGACTATGTTAGTGCTGAGGCTACAAAAGGCATTGCAAATGTGGCACTAAAATATAATGCTTGCGTTAGCTTTGGACTTCTAACCACTGATACGATAGAACAGGCGATAGAAAGAGCTGGGACAAAAGCAGGAAATAAAGGCTTTGAGGCAATGAATTCACTAATTGAGCTAATTAATTTATATAAGAAATTTTAATGGCTACTAGAACACACGCACGAGAAGCAGTAGTAGAGCTATTATATGCTTATTCTAGCGGGAATTTGGATATAAGAAAATTTGCGCCAGCACTGCTTTCTCAAAAGAAAATAAAAAATATGCAAGCTGAATTTGCCCTAAATCTCTTTGATGAAATTATTAACAATATAGAGCAAATAGATTGTATTATTAAAGAATCTTTGCAGAGCTGGGATTTTAAGCGACTAGGAATGGTTGATAAATGTATCCTTAGACTAGGTGTTTATGAGACAATATATACAAATCTTGATATTCCTATTATCATAAATGAGGCGATAGAAATTTCTAAGATTCTAGGTAGTGATAACACTCCTCGTTTTGTAAATGGAATTTTAGATTCTATAGGAAAGCTAAAACGAGAAGCTAAAGCTAAGCAGAAAAGAAATAAAGCCATAGATTGTAAAGCCTATAAAATAAATTCTAACATTAATTTAGTAGAATCTAAAAATAATGATTTGAAAAACGCTTCTAGCCTTGATATTAAGATAGTTTCTGATACTAAAATAGAATCTAAAGGAGAAAATAAATGAATAACACTCCAAATCTCTGCATTGCGCTAGATTTACCAACAAGAGATGAAAATCTCACACTATGTAAAGATTTAGCCAAAAATAATCTAAATGATATTTATCTCAAAGTTGGGTTAAGAAGCTTTATTCGTGATGGGAGTGCATTTTTAGAGGAATTACAAAAACTAGGCTTTAAAATATTTTTAGATTTAAAACTTTATGATATTCCAAATACTATGCTAGATGCCTTAAGTGAAATATTAAAACTAAAAGTAGATATTATTACAATCCATTCTAGTAGTGGTAGGCGAGCGTTAAGCGAGATTGCAAATTTTCTAAAAAAAGTAACAAATCCTCCGCTCATCTTTGCGGTTACTGCATTGACAAGCTTTAGCGATGAGGAGTGGAGAGAGATTTATAATCAAAAAATTAATTTATCAGCTCTCAATTTTGCTAAAATCACAAGCGAATGTGGGATTAATGGTGTTGTTTGCTCTGTATTTGAAAGCAAAGTCATAAAAGAAAACTTTAATAACATTCTCACACTTACTCCTGGAATCCGACCTTGTGAGAGTGATTTTATAGATAGTAATTTAGATTCCACAAATAAAGGTATTTTGAAAGATTCTTTGCAGGATTCCTCACAAATTGATTTATATGATGCCAAAGACGACCAAAAGAGAATTTCAAGCCTAGATTTTGCAATGAAACAGAAAGCCGATTTTATCGTGGTTGGCAGACCAATTTATAAAAGCACAAATCCAATTTCTATCACAAAAAAGATCTTAAACAAATTAGAGCCAAAAGAAGCAAAATAGGAGTTTTAAGCAATGTTTATATTAAAAACAATAGATGAATTAAAATCTTATAGAAATTCACTAGAAAATAAGACTATAGGTTTTGTGCCTACTATGGGAGCTTTACATAAAGGACATTTATCACTGATTTCAAAAAGTAAAGAACAAAATGATGTAAGCATAGTTTCAATTTTTGTGAATCCTACACAATTTGGGGAAAATGAGGATTTTAGCAAATATCCAAGAAATATTAATAAAGATTTAGAATTATGCAAAATTTCAGGAGTCAGCGCAGTATTTTTGCCAAGCACAGAGGAGTTATATCCAAGCAGTGATGAAGTAATTTTAATTCCACCAAAAAACCTTACAAATAAATTCGAAGGAAGCTTAAGAGATGGGCATTTTAGCGGAGTTTTAAGAGTTGTGCTAAAGTTTTTTAATCTCATCAAGCCACACAATGCCTATTTTGGCAAAAAAGATGCACAGCAATTATTAATTATAAAAAAAATGGTTAATGATTTATTTTTAGATATTAATATTATTGGTTGCCCAATTTTGCGAGATTCTAATAATTTAGCATTAAGCTCTAGGAATATCTATTTAGATTCTACTGCTTATAATAAAGCTTTACAAATTCCAAAGGCGATAGAAGGCGTCTCTAAAGCGGTGTTAGGAAAAGAAATAAATGCCAGAGTGATAGAAAAAATTGCTTTAAAGGAATTAAAAGAATTAGATGTTGATTACTGCAATGTGGTTGATTTAAACCTAGATTCTATTGAAGTGATAAAAGAAAAGGAAAGCCTTTTGCTTATAGCAGTTAGAATTGATAATACTAGATTGCTAGATAATTTTTGGTTTTAGGAGTTTGTGAGTTGAAAATTTTATTTTTAATATTTATATTTTTTGGTTTTAGCTTTGCAAATAATTTTATTGATGCGATTAAAAATGGGCAGACAGATGGCGATATAAACCTACTTTTTGATTATGTGAATTCAAATCCACAGGATAAAAATCAAACAAAATATCAGACAGGCTCGTTTCTAGCTACAACCTTTGGACTTTATTATAAAAGTGCATTTTATACAAACTTTAGGATTAATATAGGATTCCGTGGAGCTTTGCCTCTATGGGAGCAAAGTAAAAAATCTAGTTATATTGGTGGTTTTGGCTCAGCTGCAAGGGATTTTTGGGATAATAATAGGGCTATGATTGCACGAAGCTATTTAGAATATTTCGATGGTGATACAAGCATAAAAGCCGGGAGAATAGAAGATGGCAGTGATTTAATCTCAAATCATTTTGATGGGGTTTGGTTAAGCAATAAAAGCATAGGCTGGCTATTAATTGACTTTGTATATATGAATCAATATGGAATGGTGTTAGATAGGGAATTAAGTGGATTTGATAAAATCCAAAGATGGAGTAATGGCAGTCCTATTGGATACACTAGATATGGTGGAGCGTATTATTTAGGGCTTACTTTTGAGGTGCTAGAATGGCTAAAACTTAAGGCTTATGGGCAGATTGTTCCTGACATTTATAGCTATATAGCTGGGAAAGTGGCTATTGATACTACTTATTTTGAGGCACAGGCTGGATTTATAGGAGGATATGAGCATAGATATAGTGAATTTAGCGATAATAGCTATCTATTCCACTCTGATGTTGGTGGGAAATTTGAGGGAGATTTTGGAAAAGTTTATGCAAATTTTGGATATATAAATACTTCTAATGGCGCTGGAATGGGAAGCTTGCAAATTAGTGGAAATAGCTTTAATCCATTTTTCTATTTTAGTGGTGATGTACTAAATTACCATAGGGCTGTAAATCTTGTCTATGGAAAGATAGGCTATGAGGCAAGCTTTTTAGATGTGTATTTAGTATATGGCTTTAATTGGTTTAAAAACAAGCTAACAACCGATTACACTCGCTACAAGCAAGGTGAGATAAATTTATATTTTGATTGGAATATACTTGATACTGCAAATATAATAATTCATTTTTTAAATACACATGGGAGCAAAAGTGCGATTCCAAATATCACACAAGCAAACCTTATATTTAAAATTAGATTTTAAAAAATTGAGATTAAAAATTTATTTTTAGGAGAAAATATTTGAGACTTTGTGATAGATTTAAAAAAGATGGGGATTTTTTATTTCAATATAGAAGCTATTTGCCGCTATTTTTAGTGCCTTTGTTTATAATTGTGCTTTTAAGCTATGGTTCGCCTATGTATAAAGTATCATTTGAGATTAATGTATCTCAAATTAGCTCTAGTAGTGACCTAAAAGACCTACTTGAGAACAATCTTAAATATGTTTCTTTTGGTAGCTATAATAATGCTTTAATTATTGTTGCAATCTTGGTTGGACTTATTGGACAGGGAGTTAGAATCTTGGTTGCTGGATTCGTGCCAAAAGATACATCTGGGAGAAACACAAAAGAGCAAAAAGCAAACACACTAAACACCAAAGGATTTTATTCAACCTGTCGCAACCCACTCTATCTAGGGAATTTCTTAATGATGTTAGCGCCTGTTATTTTGGTAGGAAATTGGATTTTTATTCTCTGTTTTATATTAGCTTTTTGGCTTTATTATGAGCGAATAATTTACGCAGAGGAGGTATTTTTAAGCCAAAAATTTGGTAAAGATTATGAGGAGTGGGCAAAATCTACGCCCTGCTTTATCCCCAGCTTTAAAAATTTTGTAAAATCTGATATGACTTTTAGCACAAAATCTATGATAAAAAGAGAATATCACTCACTTTTTGGGCTGGCTAGTTCGCTATTTATCATACATTATATAATTATTGCAATTACACTTGATTTTAAAATGCTAACTCCAAATTATATTTTGAGCGCTTTCTTTATTATTTGTTTTATAATTTATGTAATTTGTAGGATTCTAGTCAAAAAAACTAATATTTTATTCACAGAGGATAGATAGCATTTAAGCAAAAAATAGTAGAATCTAAATTATTTTCTTTATAAGGAGAGTATATGTCAAAGAGTGTAGAATTTATGCAAAATGTCAAAAGTGTGCGTGATATTGACCTAAAAGATAAAAGAATCTTAATTCGTGTTGATTTTAATGTCCCTATGGATAAGGATTTTAATATCTCCGATGACACTAGGATACGAGAGGCAATCCCCACTATAAACTACTGCATTGATAATGGTGCGAAACATATAATTTTAGTTAGCCATCTTGGGCGTCCAAAAGGCAAGGACCCAAAATATTCACTAAAGCATATCATAAAAAGACTAGAGAGACTTTTAGACAAATCTGTTGTTTTTACAGAGAGAATAGACAGCGTGCCTAGCATTATTGCGACATTGGAGACAAAAAGTGTGATTTTGCTAGAAAATATTCGCTATTATGAGGGAGAAGAAAAAAATGAGGAATTTTTATCAAAGCAATTAGCCAATATCTGTGATATTTTTATAAATGATGCTTTTGGCACAAGCCACAGAAAGCACTCTTCAACCTATGGAATAGCAGAATTTGCTAAAGAAAAAGTTGCAGGATTGCTGCTAAAAAAAGAAATAGATTCATTCTCTAAAGCTCTTGCAAGCCCGATAAAACCTGTGCTTTTAATTGTAGGTGGTTCTAAAGTCTCATCTAAACTTGCATTATTAAACAATATCTTAAATGTAGTTGATAAAATTATCATCGGTGGAGCTATGAGTAATACTTTCCTAAAAGCTATTGGTTATGATACACAGAAATCTCTAATTGAAGAGAATCTACTCGAAGAAGCAAAGAGAATCCTCCGCCACGCAAAAGATAAAGGTGTAAAAATATATCTTCCTGTTGATGTCGTCTCAACTGATAATATAAAAGAGCATAAAAATATTAAAATCACTCCTGCACAGGACATTCCAGAGGATTATATGGCTGTTGATGCAGGACCTGCTAGTATTAAACTTTTTGCAGAAGTAATTCGTGATAGCCAGACAATTATATGGAATGGACCTATTGGAATCTATGAAATTGGGCAGTTTTCACGAGGTACATTCAATTTAGCACATTATATTGCAGATACTTACGCTTTTAGTCTCATTGGTGGGGGTGATACAGCTGATGCAGTTGATAAAGCAGGTGAAATTGACAATATGAGCTTTATTTCCACAGGGGGTGGTGCTTCACTTGAATTACTAGAGGGTAAGATACTACCTGCATTTGAGGTTTTAGATAAAAAATAACAGGGTGTTTAAATAATGGTAAATGTATTTTCAAAACATAATTCTTTAGTTATAAAAGACGACTATGATGATAATATTGTGAATAAGAATATACTTTGGCTTGACTTACTAAATCCTACACTTGATGAAATAGCCTCTATCTCTAAAATGTATGAAATAGAGATTCCAAATAAAGAAGAAAGGGAGGAAATTGAGAGCAGTGCTAGGTATTGGGAGGATAAAGATAGCATTACTATTAATACAAGATTTTTAATAAAGCTTGATGAGGATAGTTTGAGAGATGAGACTATTACATTTTTGCTTTATAAAAACATTCTTTTTACCATTAGGTATAGTGAATTTAAGATTTTTGATGAGATACGAGAAAGAGTGCTTGCAAGCCCTAGGAATTTTGAAGATGGCTTTGATTTAATTTCTAAAATCTTTGAAGTTAGAGTTGAAAAAGACGCTGATATGATTGAGAATTTCGCGCGTGATATTCGTTCACTTAGAAAAGGTGTATTTGAAAATAGTTATGATTATGATGAAATGTTAAACTCACTCTCAAACTTGCAAGATATAAATACAAGACTTAGAGATTCGCTTTTTGATAAAAGAAGGGCATTGAGTGCGCTGCTAGGCAGTAATAAAATTGATTTAGATGTGAAAAAAAATATAACAATAATAGTAAAAGATTTAAACTCTTTGATTGATTTTTGCGTGGCTAATATGAACGCACTAGACAATATACACGCATTTTTTACCTCACAGATTAACATTGAGCAAAATAAGACTATAAAGATTTTCACGGTCGTAACTGTTGCTATGATGCCACCAACGCTTATTGGCACAATTTATGGTATGAATTTTAAGCATATGCCAGAGCTAGAGCTAGCTTATAGCTATCCTATCGTGCTTTTTGTGATGATAATTTCAACGATAATACCAATAATTTATTTTAAGAAAAAAGATTGGCTTTAGGATTCTAAAAAATTTAATAAATTCTTGCAAAAAAAGGACTCTAATGGATATTTTTGATTTTAGTTGGATTACAGAACCAAATGCTTGGATGGCACTTGCTACGCTTACACTTTTAGAAATAATTTTAGGAATTGATAACATCATTTTTATTGCAATTTTAGTTACAAGACTACCCGAATCTCAAAGGGATAGAGCTAGAGTTTTGGGGCTTGGCTTTGCTATGATTACTAGAATTTTACTTTTAATCTCAATTTTTTGGATTATGAAGCTTGTAGAGCCTTTATTTAGTATTTTTGGTAGAGAAATTTCTGGCAAAGATTTAATCTTAATTGGAGGAGGCTTATTCCTAATATGGAAAAGTACAAAAGAAATTCACTCACAAATAAATAAAGAGGAAGAAGAACAAAATATGCTTAAGAAAGTGGGTAATGTGGGTTTTTTTGGGATCTTAATTCAAATTGCAATTTTAGATATTGTATTTTCACTAGATTCTGTTATTACTGCGGTTGGTATGGCAGAACATTTGATTGTAATGATTTTAGCAGTGATTATTGCCGTGCTTGTTATGATGTTTGCCTCGAAATATATAGCAAGATTCGTAGATTCCAACCCAACAATAAAGATTCTGGCACTCTCATTTTTGATTTTAGTTGGGGTAACTTTGATAGCAGAAGGGTTTGGCTTCCATATATCAAAAGGCTATATCTACTTTGCTGTGGCATTTTCTTTAGGAGTTGAATCTATAAATATTTATATTAACAAGAAAAAGAAAGCAGAAAAATAAACATTAGTTTAGTATTTTAAATAAATTATAAAATTTAGAAAGTAAAATTACTTTCGCTAAAAAGCTCAACCAAAAGTCTATCTAATACAAAAAATCTTTAATTTACTCCCCATAAAGTTATTATCCCAAATAACTCTAAAATTATACTTTTTACTTAAAATGGGATTTTTTATAAAAATTTAATAAAAAATTTTCTATGTAAAATAATATTTAAAAACAGAAACTACAAAGCTTTTTATTGTAAAATCTAAATAGATTTTATTGATAACGCCAACAATATTAATGACTAATGGATTTTTTTAATCAATTACATATTATTTATGCAAAGAAATTTACACCTATTTATAAATTAATAAAAATTAATTTTTTATAACAATTTATTTCTTAACAAATAAAAAGTATTATTAATATATGTTATTTCAATTCCTCTTTTGTTATTATTTTGTTGGATATTAAAAAAGATGAATTTTTAATATCTATGCTTTGTAAAATATATATTCTCTATCTTTTTACATACCAATTAATTAAAATACTTTTTATTTGTTAAATTATAAATCATTATAGAATCTTAAAATGATACACCAGCAAAAAAAGAAACAACAAACTAATAGATTTTATCAATAATTGAATAATATACAAGAGAGTTTCAAAAAATCACTCTCGATATTTTCTACATAATTGCACATTTCTTTATAGTGCTATATAACCTTATTATTTAATTTCAAAATTTAGTTTTTATAGAAACATATGAATAATCTAATAATATTAAACACATTCTTTTTTAAAAAGAATAAACATCACCTTACTTTTTATAAACTTTTATTTAGTTTTTAAGCTTTTTTATTTCCATATTTATGCAATAGCTTTTAGTATTTAGAATCTATTAAACTTGCTTTAAAGCGTATTGCACTTTAAAAATTTAAAAAGCTTAATATCAAAAAGTCTTGATTCTATCTTCTACTTTTTTAATTATCCAATCAGGTGTGGAAGCTCCTGCAGTAATACCACATAGCTTTTTTTCTCTAAACCACTCTTCTTTTAATTCGCTTTCATCTTCAATGCAGTAGCTATCCTTGCAGTATTCAAGCGAGATATTTAAAAGCTGCTTTGTATTTGAGCTTTGCTTCCCACCAACGACGACTAAAACATCCACTTCTTTTGCTAGAATTTTAGCAGATTGCTGATTTTCAAAAGTGGCATTACAAATCGTATTAAACACCCTAACTTCCGCACAGGAAGCGATCAAAAAATTAACAATTTGAAGAAAATTATCAATATTTTTCGTAGTTTGCGAGATTAGAGCAACTTTTGTATTATGATTGATTTTGATTTGCTCCTTTTGTAAAACAACTTGATATGGCATAGTGCAATAACTTACAACACCCTTAACCTCAGGGTGATTTTCATCTCCAAAGATAATTATTTCATATCCTTCTTTACTCATTTTTTCGCAAATTTGCTGAGGTTTTGTTACAAAAGGACAAGTTGCATCAACGATATTAATATTAGAATCCTTTAGTCGCTTAAAATCATTTTTTTGGATTCCGTGTGTGCGAATAATTACGCTTGAGCCATCTTTAATCTCATCTAAATTTGTCTCTACATTCACATTATAATCCATTTTTAATCTATCAATTTCTTTTTGATTGTGGATTAATTCTCCTAGTGTTATTGCACCTCTATTTTGCTCAGCTAATCTAATAGCTCTTTTTACTCCAAAGCAAAAACCATATTTATTTGCCCTTTTAGTTTGCATTGCTTATCCTTTGTTTTAAACGCTAATATTTTTTACCACACTAAAATTCTCTAATATGTTCAAAAAATTTGGGAAAGACACATCAATGCACTCACTATCTTTTATCTCCACATTACATATTGTCCCAAGGGTAGCAAAACTCATAGCAATCCTATGGTCGCCATAGCTTTCAATTTCTATCTTTTTATTTGGAATCTTAAATTCACCCTTGATAATAAAGCCATCTTCAAGCTCCTCACACTCTACTCCAAACTTTTTAAGATTTGTTATTGTGGCTGTTATTCTATCACTTTCTTTAATCCTTAATTCCTTTGCATTCCTAACCACACTCTGTCCTTTAGCAAAACTAAAAATTATAGCTAGAGCTGAAAGCTCATCAATTAGCCAAGAGATATTTGTAGAAATTTCTATATTCTCCAACTCTCTATCTTTAAAAATTACCAAATCACCAATATCTTCGTATTTAGAGCTATTTTTAATTATGCTAATATTTGCTCCCATTTTCTCTAGCACCCTAAAAGCTTCGATTCTAGTCTCATTTAAAAGCATATTTTTTATAGTGATTTTTACTTCCAGCAACATTGCAATAACTGCAAAATAAAATGCACTCGAAGGGTCAGCTGGAATCTTCATTTCAAGTGGTTTAAGAGGCGACTTAAGCGGATTGATAGTAATTGTATTATTTTCTATTTCTAAATCTGCCCCCATTCCAAGAAGAATTCGCTCACTATGGTCTCTACTTTTAGAAACCTCACTAAAAGTGCTCTTATTTTTTGCTTTCAGTCCTGCCAGAATCATTGCACTTTTAACTTGAGCTGATGAAATCGGACTATGATAACTAAAAGGTTCTAGATCTCTTCCTATAATCGTTATCGGTGCTAAACTATCATTAGCCCTTGAGCTAATATTTGCTCCAATATTTTGCAATGGCTTGATAATTCTACTCATAGGGCGAATGCGAAGATATTTATCCCCACTTAATACAAAATATCCGCTAACACTAGAAAGTAGCCCCATATAAAGCCTAATTGCCGTCCCTGCATTACCACAATCTAGCACATCATCTGGCTCTTTTATTCCACTTTCATTTGGAATAATCCTTAAACTAGAATCTTTTTTGAAAGCAAAGTCTTTTTTTGAAAGCACATTGTCTAAATTTAGCTCACAACCATCTAATATCGCCTTAATTCCTAACTGCATTGCGATTTTTAGCGAATTTAGCGTATCATCGCCAAATAAAAAATTAGAAATTTCGCTTTCCTTATTACTTAAAAGAGCAAAAATCACGCTTCTATGAGATAGCGACTTATCACTTGCAATATTATCTAGCTCTAGGTCTTTAGGATGCGAGGCTAGAGGAAATATAGTTGTGTTTCTCATCGTAATTCTGCACCAAATTTAGTGCTTAAAAAATCTATTAAATCTTGCATTTTTAAATCTTCCTCTTTTAGTGTGGAATCTTCTGCTTGAAGAATAATTCTAAAACTTAAGCTAATTTTATCTTTAAATTCATCATTTTTATACACATCAAGTGGGATAATTGACTTTATATGTTTGAAATTATTTTGTAAAATAGTATCTCTAATATCTTTAAAAGCAATATTTTTATCAATCAAAATGCTAAAATCTCTGCTAGATTCCTGATATTTAGAAAATTCTCTAAACTTTGGCTCTAAAGACAGGCAAAAAAGACTATCAAAAGAAATCTCACAAATAAAGCAGTCTTTATCCAAATCTAACTTATTTGCAATGTATGGATTTAGCTTTCCAATAAGCCCAATTACTTGATTATTTTTAATAATCTTTGCACAGACTTTTTTGTGATAGATCATATTTGCACTTGAAGATTCAAGACTAAAATCACCAATTATATTATTTACAGATTCGGCAAATGCGTAAAAATCCCAAAAGTTTCCTTTAGGATTTGGATATTTAGGAGAATCTTTATAACCATAGGAGAGGAATGCAAGAGATGATTTTTCATTTCTAAATTTATCATAAATGCTTCCTATTTCAAATAGTGAGATAGATTCATATCCATAATTATTATTTCTAACGACAGAATCCAGCATCGATGGAATCAGAGAAGTTCTTAAAGTATTTAAATCATTTGTAATAGGATTCTTAATATCAAGATTGTCTTCTAGCACTTCATAGCCATAAGATTGCAGCGTCTCTTTTTTAGCAAAAACATAATGCATACATTCAAAAAATCGATTTGCCATAGCCTTTTGTGCGATATTCCGCTTGAATCTATAAAGCTTGTAATTATCATCAATATTTAAATATTTGCTAAATTGCTCTGATTTGGAATCTAGTTTATCGATGCCTTTTATTCTTAAAATTTCCTCTGCTACATCTTGCAGACTTTGAATATCTTGACGATAAAGCGGAGGAATAGCAGAAATAAAGCTATCATCACTCACTGAATTGATAGTGAAATTCATCTTTTTTAGAATCGAGGTTATATCCTCATTTTTAATCTCATTTCCTAAAATATTATTTATATCTTCAAATTTAATATCAATTCTATTTTGTGGATAATTTTGCATAATCTGCTGGGCTGATGAATAAATCATACTATTAGATATGCTTGATAGAGTATTGCATAAAAAGGTTATGCCATCTTTAAGCAATGGAGAGCTTCCTCTTTTACTTAAATACGCTATGTTTGGAGTGGTTTTTACATTATTATTAAAAATTACACTAGATACATAATTTGCTGGAATAAAACTAGCTTCAAATATAACAAATTTAGAATCCATATTTGCGCTATATTTTTCATCTGCGAAAATTCCAATATTAGAGAGCAATTTATCCTCATAAAATACACTCTCAATGCCTCTATCATCTTTTTTAATCTCTAGAGTGATTTTCTTATCATCTTGCATATATGAGTTAAAAGCATAGCTATTGATTAAAACACCTGTCATATAGACTGCATAATTTATGATATTTTGCAATAAATCATCACTTAAATTATCGCATAATGCGAGACTTAATCTTAATTTAGCTGAGTTTGTTAAATCCTCTATTTTTGCAACCTTATAATAAAGGCTGGATTTTAAATTACTATTTGAACTTATATTTAAAATTCTACCAATGCCAGGTGTTATCTCATTTTTACTCTCTTTTTCTTTGAAAGTTTTTAGATTTAGATTAAATACCACTGCTAAATCCATAGCAATACCTAACAAACTTAGACAATCACCTCTATTTGGAGTAATACCTAGCTCAAATAAAGTATCATTAAAAATTTTATATTCGCTTAGTTCTTTGCCTAATTCCAGCTCTCCAATGCTAGAATCTAGCACAAAGATTCCATTTCCTATTTTAGGAAAACCAATTTCGCTACTAGAACATATCATTCCAAAGCTCTCAACGCCCCTTAATTTGCTCTTTTTAATAGTAATTTTTTCTAGTTTAGTACCGATTGTTGCCACAGGGACAAACTGATTTTTCTCTACATTCAAAGCGCCACATACAATTTGCAAAACATCACTTCCTATATCAACTTTGCAAACGCTTAATTTATCTGCATCTGGGTGCTTTACTCTCTCTATAACCTTGCCTACAACCACACCTTTTGGAACACTAAAGTGCAAAACAGATTCCACTTCTAGCCCAATATCATTTAAACTTTTTATAAGCATAGTATTATCAATCTTTGAAATATCTATAAAATTTGATATTAAATTTCTACTAAATTTCATTTAAAACTGCTCCAATAACCTCAAATCTGTCTCAAAAAATGACCTCAAATCATTCACTCCATACAAAAGCATTGCAAATCGCTCAACTCCCATTCCAAAAGCATATCCACTAACATTTTTTAGTCCAACTGCATTAAAGACATTGTTATTCACAACACCACAGCCAAGCACCTCAAGCCAACCTGTATGTGAGCAAACTCTACAACCGCTACCTTTACAAAAAATACAGCTTATATCAACCTCCGCACTAGGTTCTGTGAAAGGAAAATAGCTAGAGCGGAATCTAATCTTTATATCACCAAAAATATATGTTAAAAAATCTTCCAAAATATATTTTAGATTCGCAAAATTTATTTTAGGATTCTCATCTACCACCAAACCCTCTATTTGGTGAAACATAGGTGAATGCGTCATATCATAATCTCTTCTAAAAACTGCTCCAGGACTAATAATGCGAATAGGAAGCTTTCCTTGCTCCATAGTGCGAATCTGCACAGGTGAAGTGTGTGTGCGAAGTAGCATAGAATCATTAAAATAAAATGTATCTTGCATATCCCTTGCTGGGTGAAATTTCGGAAGATTTAATGCTTCAAAATTATAAAAATCATTCTCCACTAAAGGACCATATTTAATAGCAAAACTAGCTCCGATAAAATAATCAATAATCTTATCAAAAATTAGATTTATCGGATGCCCATAGCTTGGAGAAAAATTATTTTTAAAAAGGCTTACATCGATTGCTTCACTTTGAATTTTTTGCTCTAGCTCTAAAGTTTTAAGCTTATTTTTTGTATCAAAAATTAAATTTTCTAAATTAGTTTTCATCTCATTTAGCAATCTAGCTTTATCTTTTTTATCATTATCATTTAGATTCTTTAGATTGCTAAATTCACTAGTAAGTTTGCCTTTTTTACCAAAAATACTTAATCTCAATTCTTCTAATTCTGTCAGAGAGTTAGCATTTTGAATTTTATTTGTTATTTCTTTTTCCCATTCCACTTAAAATTAACCTTATATAAAAATATTTTAAAATTATAATTTTATTTAAAAATCCTATGATTTTAGTTAAATTCCCAATAAAAATTTATAAAATAATTTTAAGTTGGATATAATTCATAAAATTCGAACATTAGGAGAGTATAATATGATTCTTAGAATCTTCCTTATGGTGTCCGTGGCGGTTTTTGTATTTGCTAATGTAAATTTTGACTTTATAGATGCAAGGAATAAAGGATATAGCGACAAAGAGATTCTAGATTATGTATCAAAACACTTTAATAGTTACGATATTGGCGGAATTCGTGGAGCTGGACTAAGCGATAAAGAGATTGTTGATTTTTTCATTAAAAGAGATTCTGTTGCGTTGCAATTAGAGGAATTTTCAAAAAACAATCTAAAAGATAAAAAGACTAGGAATAAGGTTTATCCACAAGATAATTCGGCAAAATTATACATTGGCTGTCAAGTATATACAGGAAGGTTAAAACATAAAGATGGCTGGTACTATGTATCAGAATTACAAAATTTTGCAAGGGCGGTTTATACAAATTTATATTTAGAAAATAAGGATTACTTCGATATAAATTCTGCTAGTGAAGTTAGTCTAAAACAAATTTGTGCAAATGATTTTGATATGCTAAAAAATCAAAACGAAATAAATAAACTCTATGCACTTTCATTGCAAAATGAGATTAGAAAAGTGATAAAAAACAAGAAATCTTTAATTATTGATTAGGTTATTTAAATGGTGAGAACTTTATTATTATTATTAATTTTTGTAATTAATTTAATGGCGGAAAATGGTAATTTAGAGGATTCTAATTCTATTAAAAATACTCAATCAGACACAAATGAGCAAGATTCCAAAATTCAAAATCCACAACTTCATACAGATAATATAATAATACAATCAACCAAAGAACTTAAAACAGAACTTGAAGAAGCTCAAGTAAAAAGATTTGTCGAAGAGGGAATCTTAGATAAAGAAGCACTAGAAATTCATAAAAATGAAAACAAAGATGATGATTTAGATGAATATAGTGATAAGCCATTACTTAAAGTTGCAAAAAACTTTTATCAATCAGATAATAGCGAGGATGTTTCGTTGCTAGAAAATATTTATGGACATATAGGTTTTTTTGGCAAAACAAATGCTTTGAATAAAAATGTTGGCGGCGGATATGGCGTCTTTAGTAGCTCTGTTGGGTTAAATTATGATTTTAAAGATATGGTTTTTGTAGATATTGGAATCTATGGGCTAACTCCTATATCTAGTGGAATTAATGCGTTTAAAAGTGGCAAATCCATTCCATACGCTCATTTTATCGTGCATAATGCTTATGTAAAATATGTAGCAGAAGGTTTTTTTGATATAACTTTAGGAAGATTTAAAGAAAACAGGGATTGGATTAGAAACTATGCACAAGGAATGCAGTTAAATGTAAATTATAAATGGCTCCAAGTGTGGCTTGACTGGCTAGATGAACAAGCTTATGCAAATAGAGAATATTTAAGCAATTTTGATGTATTCAAAAAAACTTATAATAACGAATGGCTTGTTGCTGGTGGCATTGGGGTGAATTTCTTTGGCGTTGATATTTTGCCATATTCTTATTATCTTAACAATTATTTTTGGTCTGTTGGAGGGAAGCTGGGAGCAAAGATTGATATTAACAATAAGTGGCGAAGCAGAACTATAGTTCATTATGTATTTTTGCAGAATCTTAAATATATAAAACAAGATAACAATAAAAGTCAGCTTTTCTTTATCGAACAAATGGCTAGATATAGGAATGAAAACATTTCTGTTATGTTTGGACTTGGTTTGAGTAAGATTTGGGGGACAAATTTTGAGTTAGCAAATCTTGGAAATTTCACGCGTTTTGAGACATATAATCATCAAGGCTATGGGATAATAGCTCCAGGTGGAGTGGATAATGGTGGAAATTCTTCTAATATGTTTTATGCTGATACTTTGAGTGTCTATGGTTTTATAGGATTTAGGATAAATGATTTTTCTATGATGCTTCTAGGCAGAAACTCTAAAGGTAAAGACTGCAGTGATTTTAGAATCTGCACAAATAGAAACATAGAACAGCATCAATACTCACTTGGTGCGAGATATAAAATCATTGATGGGCTTTATATCGGTGGCACAGGGGCTTTTATGTTAGAGAATAGAGTAAATAAAAGTTTTGCCAAAGGCTATTTGGAATTCCAAATATAATGATAGCAACTAGCAGTGATGAAAGTAGGCTTTTTAAGGATAGTAACATTAAATTTATCCTTACAAATCGCCTAAGTGGCTTTAGCGAAAATGGCTTTGAGAGCCTAAATCTAGGCAACAATACAAATGATAGTTTAGTAGAATCTAATAAATTTCTTTTAAAATCACACCTAAAAACAAATAAAATCCACTTTATAAATCAAATTCACAGCAATAAGATTCTAACTTTACAATCCACTTCTAATGAGCTTTTAGGAGATGGTGATGGAATCTTTTGTGCTAACAAAGGGCAATTTGCTATGGTTTGTGTCGCAGATTGCAATCCAATTCTCTTATATTCCAAAGCTAAAAATTGCTTTACCCTACTTCACGCAGGAAGAGCAGGATTAGAGCAAAAGATAATCCAAAAAGCCTGTGAATTAATAGATTCTAGCGATATAATTGCATTTGTAGGTGCTAGTATTAGGGAGTGTTGCTATGAGATTGATGGAGAATTACTAGAATTTTATAAAAAAGAATATAGTGATTTTTTGGTTGCTAAAGGGTCTAGATTCCACCTTGATATGATAGCTATGATAAAGAGTGAATTTAGAAATTTTGGCATAAAAAACTTTGAGATTTATCCAAAATGCACTTGCTGCAGAAAAGAATTCTTCTCATATAGAAGAGATAAGAATTGTGGTAGATTCGCATTAATTTGTGCTTTAAAGAAATGATTCGTGGATGTAGTAGAAAATATTACTAAATTTTTACATTTTCAAATAGATGTATTACAACCTCTATAAATAGCTTTACTACACACTTTTTTAGATTTTTAAATTTGCACAAAATTTTAATTTACATTTTAGAGTGCAATTTTGCTTATTTATATTTATAAATTTAATTTTTAAACCTAAAATGTAATCTAGTTAAAATAGATTGCCACCTCATAGCTGTCTTTTTTATCCTTTATATTAAAAGTAAATTCCAGCTCAATGCTTAATTTTTTTAATATTTTTGTGCCAAGTTTGGAGCTAAAAAGATTATTCCCACTTCCTTTAATATTTCTAACCTTTAGAGTTTTATTTTCTAATTCAATAATAATTTTTGAATTTTCTTTAGCGTAAGTTAGGGCATTTTCAAATATTGAATTAAACATTTTTATAAATAGCTTTTTTCTAGTCTCTAGCATAAAATCACTGCCATTAATTTCATACTCTAAGCCCCTAGCTTTAAGCAGAATCTCAACCTTTAAGATACTTTGCTTAATCTCATCTAATATGCTAAATTCCTCTTTCTCATCAAAATCAAAAATATTAAAATAAAGCATACTCTTAATCTCTAAATAAAGCCTTTTAATATCCTCGTTTATAGAATCTATAAATTTATTTTTAGAATGCGACTCATTCTCTTTGTAGGAATCTACCCTAGCTTTGATTATTGCAAGCGGAGTTTTTAGCTCGTGCGTTGCCTCTGCAAAAATTTCCTTATCTTTCTTTCTTAATTCCTCAAATCTCCTAACCAAAGTATTCAAAACCCGCTTTAACTCCTCAATTTCACTACTTACAAATCTATCATTTAAATAAAATTCATTGCCATCTTTATAATTCTTGCATTGCTGTGCAATGTGGCTCAATGGAAGTAGCATTTTATGGATAAAATACATTCCCAAAATTCCAAAAATCACAAGATAAAGCAAATGCTGCATAGTAGATTTAAAAATCGCTTCATAAATATGCTTTTTTATCTCATTATCTGTACTTTTTAGGTTAAAGTAATATCCGTTTGGAAGCTTTTTACTAACTACAATTTCATTTTTTTGTGGTTTGTATTCCTTTGGTGTAAAGAAAAATTCAATATTCCTTGCACCACTTTTTTCTAACACAGAGGTCATATGTGGAATCTCATATAAAAAAAATAGATTCGTTTTTTCTTGATATTTTTTCACATAATCATAACTCTCATTTATTGCGTGAGACATTAAAATTTCTAGACCCTCACGCTTTTCATTATGTATATAAATAATGTTTAAAATCATATTGATGATGAAATAAACGCTACTTAAAAGCAAGAAAAATAAAATAATCCTACTTTTTAACGAATACAGCTTAATCAATCACAAAACCTCGCGTCTTTATCGTTTTAATAAGCTTTGGATTTAGTTTCTTTCGAATCCTAGAGATTAGCTCATCAATGCTATTTGGAAGAATCTCCTCTGGGTGAATATAGAGTGAATCTATTATCTCATCTCTACTAAAAATATATCCTCTTTTTGAAAGCAGTAAAAAAAGCAAACTACTCTCATTTTTGCTTAAAACCACTATATTAGAATCTACCTTAATCTGCTTATTTTCTAAATCTATGCTAATATTTTCAAATATAAAATTATTTGAGATAAATCGTCTTGAGAGGGCATAGATTCTTGCTTTTAGCTCTTTATTATCAAATGGTTTTTCTAAATAATCATCAGCTCCTCTTAAAAGCCCACTAACCTTATCATCAACGCTACTTAAAGCACTAATAATTAAGATTCCCATATTTGGATTTTTAGCTTTTGCGTGGCTAATTACCTCATTCATAATATCAATTCCATAAAAATTCCTATCAAGCACCAAAACTTGATAAACATATGAATCTAAATGCAATTTTATATCTTCTTTATTATTTACTATATCAATGTTAAAGCCTTCATTTTGCAAACTTTCTTTGATTAGCTCTAGTAAAACTACCTCATCATCAGCAATTAAGATTCGCAATTTTTCTTATTTCTCCTCTAAGTTTCTTATAAAAATATTTAATTCTTTCTTGCCAATCATAACATATAATTTATTTATAATCCCATCTTTATCCTCATCTTTTAAAATTAATTCAAATTTTCCAAAATCAATCCTGCCTGTTACCTTTTCTTTGGCACTTTTTAGTAATTTTGAGCTATATTTATTGCATTCAAAAAAATAAAAATCATCATATCCATCATTTAGCAGAACATCCACAATCATATCTTTATATTCAATCTTAAAATAAATACTAACTTCAATCATCTATTCCTACCTTTTTAAATCTTTACATTATTTATATTTTTCTTACATTTCCTAATCAAATTTCTTAAAGCTTTGCTTTGTTATTCAAAGCCTACTTTTTTTGCCAAATATCTAAACATAGGGGGTAAAATCACTAATGTTAAAATACTTGAAGTCACAAGTCCACCTAAAATTACTATCGCAAGTGGTCTTTGAACCTCACTTCCAACTCCGCTTGATAAAAGCAAAGGTAAAAGTCCAAATCCTGCAATAAATGCAGTCATAAGCACCGGACGGAGCCTTCTTTTTGCTCCAATACTAACTGCATCATCTATACTATATCTGGTTTTAAGCAGTGAGATAAAATAGCTAACCATTACAAGCCCATTTAACACTGCAATTCCAAATAATGCGATAAATCCAACCGAAGCTGGCACAGAGATATACTCTCCACTTATAAATAGAGCGATTAACCCGCCCGTTACCGCAAAAGGAATATTTATTAAAATCAAAAGTGAAATAGAAATCGACCTAAAGGTAAAAAATAATATGAAAAATATCACGATAATACTTAATGGAATGATTGTCATTAGTTTTTTACTCGCCCTCTCTTGATTTTCAAATTGTCCTCCATATTCAATTCTATATCCTTCTGGCAAAATAATCTCACTATTTATTTTTTGCTTTATCTCATCCACATATCCGCCTAAATCTCTTCCCTTAACATTGCTTCTAACAACACTCATTCTATAAGTATTTTCCCTATTTACTTGCACAGGACCTTCAATCTCCTCAATATCTGCAATCGCACTAAGTGGCACAGAAAATCCATTAGATGAAAGTATTTCTAGACTTTTAAATTTATCAATATTATTTGCAATTTTCTTATCCATTCTAATTAGAACAGGAGTTAATTTAGAATCTTGCGGGAGATTTATAACTCTAATGCCATCAAGTGAGGCGGTAGCAAACTTCCAAAACTCTTCTACATCAATGCCAAGATTTGCCATTGCAACTCTATCTGGCTTAATTTGCAAATATGTAAAGCCTTCATTTAGTGTAGTAAAAATCTCACTTGAACCCTTAATTCCCTCTAACAAAGAGACAATCTGTGTGCTTAAGCTGTTTAGCTCATAAATATCACTTCCAAAAATCTTTATCGCCACATCACCCCTAGCTCCTGTTAGCATTTCAGATGTCCGCATTTCAATAGGTTGTGTGAAACCAAAGTTAATTCCTATAAAATCGCTTAAAGTTTCTTTAATCTTTTCTTGAATCTCCTCTTTGGTTTCCACCTCCCACTCATCTTTTTGCTTTAGCACGATGAAAGTATCGCTTTGATTTAATCCCATAGGGTCTAGTCCGATTTCATCGCTTCCAGTCCTCGCTACAATACTTTTTATCTCACTTACATTTTGCATTAATTGTTTTTGTATTTTTAGATTCAAATCTCTTGATTGCTCTAGCGAGATTGATGGAGGAGTTTCTATGCTTAAGATTATATCACCCTCATCAAGACTTGGCATAAATTCAGTTCCTATGAATAAAATGAGCGAAAAGCTAGCAACCAAAAAAGCACCAGCAACACTAAAGACGATTTTTGTGTGATTCAAGGCAAAATTTAAAACTGGAGCATAGAAGAAATGAAAAAATTGATTTAACTTCGTATCTTTATGTGGCATTTGCTTTAATACAAAAGAACTAATCATAGGAACTACGCTTAAAGATAAAATCAATGAGCCTAGCAATGCAAAAACTATTGTGATAGCCACAGGTGCAAAGAGCTTACCCTCTAATCCCTCAAGCGTTAAAAGTGGCATAAAAAATAAAATAATAATTAAGATTCCGCTAAATACGGGCAGTGAGACTTCCTTTGCCGCACGATAGACTATGTGGATTTTGTGAGTGTTATTTTTATTTTCGCCTAAATGTAAAAATATATTCTCAACCATTACGACAGCGGAATCTACAAGCATTCCAACGGCAATAATAAGCCCTCCTAAACTCATTAGATTCGCACTCAAGCCAAAAATTTTCATCATAATAAAGGCAAATAGCAATGCAAGAGGGAGTATCGTGCTAACTGCGATAGCTGCCCTAACATTTCCTAAAAATAAAAATAGGGTTATGATAATTAGCACGACTGCTTCGATTAGCACTTTTGTAACGCCATCGACTGCCTTTTGCGTTAGATTACTCCTATCGTAAAATATTTCTATACTTACGCCACTAGGGAGATTTGGCTTGATTTCTTCTAATCTTTGTTTAATTAACTCAATACTTTCTTTTGCATTCGCACCTTTAAGTGATAAGACAAGCCCTTGAGTAGCCTCACCTACACCATCTTTTGTAACAAATCCTAATCTTGTTAAAAACTCATCATTCACACTTGCAAAATTCTCTAATCTAACAAAGCCATTCTTTGTTTGGATAGGGATTTTGGAAATCTCTTCTATATTTTTAACACTAGATTCTATCTTTACTATAAATGCTTCTCCTGCAACATTTATTCGTCCTGCTCCTGTATTTTGCAAGTTTGCATTTAAAGCGGATTCAATATCACTAATATTAATGCCGAGGCTAGCCATTTGACTAAAATCTGGCACGATAGTAATAGCCCGCACCTCGCCACCTAGTGAATTCACATCAGCCACACCTTTGATATTTCTTAAAGCTGGACGAATGGTAAATTCTAGGATTTCTCGTTTTTCTTTTTGGCTTATATCGCCCTCAATCACAAACATAAGCATTTCACCAAGAGGCGTAGTAATAGGTGCCATTCCACCGCTTACACCCGGAGGTAAATCGCCTAAAATTGTGCTTAATTTTTCATTAACCATATTTCTAGCTTTATAAATATCAACGCCTTCATAAAAATCTATTGTAATATCAGCTATTGCATATTTTGAAATGGAACGGATATTTTTCTGCCCCTCGATTCCTAAAAGCTCACTCTCAATTGGACGAACAACTCTATTTTCTACTTCTGTTGGTCCCATTCCTGGTGCTTTTAAGATAATCTTTACTTGTGTTGAGGAAATATCTGGGTATGCATCTATTGGAACGCTTAAGAATGAATAGATTCCAACCACAGAGATAAAAAAAGCAAAAATTATCATAATAATTCGTTGCCTTAAGCTAAATTCTATAATTTTATTTAACATATAAATTCCTAATTTTAATTTTTAAATGATTTTTCAAATCACTTTTAATTTTAGATTCCACTTTTTAAGCCTTACTCAAATCCTAAATTACTCATAGCGCCTTTTAAGATGATGATTGAGCCATTTGCTAACTGCATATCTTTAGTGAAATTATCTTTTTTAATTAAATAGCCATTATTTATTTCTTTAACAATTTCTATTTTTGTTGGCATAAAGCCCTCTTTTGTCTTTACAAATACAATATAATCATTGCCAAATTTCGTTACATTATCTCTTGTGATAGAAATTGTATCACTTGGATTTTTTGTTAGTATAAATATATCAATATTGCTTCCAGCCTTAAGATTTGGAGCAAAAAGAGAAGCAGAAGCTTGGATTGCATTTGTATTTTTATCAATCGCAATGGATAGAGATTCCACCTTTCCAACCTCAACTTTCGCATCATTTTCATTAATAAAAACTTTTGCATTTTTAGTAATATCACCAGCATTTAGCTGTGGAATCCTAATATTTGCTAGCATTTTATTATCTTTTGTAATTACCACATATGGATTAAAAGCATCTACCTTTTGTCCTATTTTATTTGGAGATAACACTAAGATTCCATCATCTCTTGCAATAACTTGATAGCTGGAGCCTTCACTCTGCAGACTAATACCCATTTGCTTAATTGTATTATCTAAATCTTTTAACCTAAATTCTAGCTCATTTGCAAGAAGATAGCTAATTTGATACTCTCTTTGTGAAATTACGCCATCTTCATATAGCGCCTTGTCTTTATTTGCATTGATTAAAGCAATATCCAACTTTGATTTTGTATTTTTATATTCATAAATTAAATTTGATATAGAATCCCCCATAATCTCGCAAATCAACTCACCCTTTTTAACCAAATCCCCCTCTTGCTTATTTACCTTTGCTATGATTATTTCAAATGGACTTGAAAACTTGATAGAGCCTTGGTTACTAAAATCAAGATTCGCTATAAATGGTCCAACTAGCGAATATCCGCTAAAATCCACCATATTAAATCCAATTCCTAGCTTCTCACTTTGCTTTTCATTTAATTTAATTTCATCGTAGCCAAAAACAAGGCTAGCAACACACAATATACTTAATATAATTTTTCTCATTTTACACTCCTTCCTATATTTTCTTCAAATAACGATAACAAATTTAAATAATTTAGCTTTTCTTGTGTTGTTTGAATCTGACTTGTAAGATATGAATTTTTTGTATTCAAATACTCAAATACACTGATACTTCCGGCATCAAATCCCTTTTGCATAATCTCAAATAAAGAAAAAGAATCTTTTTGGCTTTCTTCTGCCAGTTTGATTATTTCTTCTTGCTGTTTAATTTGTGAATACAGGGCAGTAGCATTTTGTCTAATTTTTTGTTTGTTAATTTCATTTTGCCTTAAACTCGCACTTTGCAATTCCATTAAAGCACTCTGCTGATGGTTTGCCTTTGGAGTTATAGGGAATGGAATGATAACCTTAAAATTAATGCTATTTTGTCCAAATGTATAACCAGCTCCAATTTGAAAGGAATCCATAATCGAACGACCAACTAGCTTTGCACTTTTTTCATAATCTTCTGCCTCTAGAGATAGGATCTCATTGTATATGGAGTTTGATACACTAGATTCCAAATCAATGCTAGGCATAAAATAAAAATCTAAATCTACAATCCTACTAAAACTATCATCATTGATTAAAACTTGCAATTTTTTTAATGCAGATTCTACTAATAGATTCTGTGTTTTAAGCTCATTTAGCGCATTGGAATAATCGCTTTTAAATCTAAGAAACTCGACTTTAGCAATCCTGTTTGCCTCAAATCGCTTCTTTGCTATTTCATATAAATTTAGCGATAACTGCTCTTTATTTTTATAAATTTCTAACTGCTCTTTATAAACCAAATATTCTAAATAAGCCCTTTTTGCACCAATTGCTATGATGTTTTTTTGCAATTCAGTCATTTTTAGATTTTTAACATTTTTAATATTATAACTATCTTCTATAATGCTTGTTACCCACGGCATTTTTGGCGTAATCATAAGCAAAACTTGTGCTTCAACCTCAAACTTTCTTTTATCTTTATTTCTAACGATACTTGGCGAAACCTCTGCATAAGGGCTATCCCACGCACTCAATGCCCTACCCTCTGCTTGAATAGACTTTGTCATCGCCTCTTGCATAACTAATTCTTGTGAATTTTCATAAGCCTTAGAAATAAACTCATCATAGCTCAAATCCCTGCCAAATGAAATATGCAAAAACAAAGCTAGTAATAAAAATAATACTCTCATTCCACTATCCCTTAAAAAACATTTTTGGCAATGTTATTGTTTTTATTATGAGAAAATTATGAGAATTAAGGATTTTTAATTTTATTAAATCTAAAATATAAAAATTATTTTTAAAGATTCTATTTAATTAGTTTAAAATAAATCTACCAAATAGAATCTACTTTAAATTCATATTTCAAATATAAATTTATTTTTAGAGTTTTTATTACTTCATTTTTACTCATACATCTTTTAGTAAAGGAAAAATTGGCTAATCATAAAATGTTAGCATTAAAAAATGTAAATTTTTTGTTTTTAAGCCAACTTTAAGTGGGGGGGGGTAGAATACCAAATAAATAATTGGAGAAAATAAATGAAAAAATTAATATTTTTAACTTTATTGCTCATATCAAGTTCAAATGCAAATGAGATTCTAAATCAAGAATCTAGCGGCGTATTCCTAGGATTTGGTATAGGTGCAGGAAATGGCACACTAACAATCAATAATTTTAAAACTAATGGCACTAATCTTGGTAAAGTTTTTAAAGATACTGAGAATACTTTTAATTATGAAGGTAGAGTGGGATATAAATATTTCTTTAATCAATATGTTGGTCTGCGAGGCTATGGAAATGTGAGCTATTCTGAAGTGAGTAAAAAAGCTACTAGCCTTGCTCCAAGCGTTCTAACTCCACAAGAATATACAATATCGCTTATTACTTATGGAATAAATGCTGATGTATTAGTTAATTTTTATAACGATAGTATGCTAAATGTCGGAGTTTTTGGTGGCTTTGGCATAGGCGGAATCAATGTAAATTATAATGATAAATATCTAAACTTTGAAGAAAGTTTTAATAGTTTTTATGCTGATGCAAAACTTGGCTTAAGACTAAATATAATAAATCACGGAATAGAACTTGGAGCAAAAATCCCACTAACTGAAGCTGAAAAAGCATTAAGTGCTTCTGTCAATATGAATAATACCACTCATAATGCAAATTTTGATGCAAAAGTAAAGACAAACTATATAATTTATCTTAACTACGCATATACATTTTAGATTTTACCTTTAAAGAGCTGGAATTTAGCTAATTTAGCTTAAAAATTATTTTAAGCTAAAGAAATTAAAAAATATCTAGGTTTTCAAAGATTTGATTTTTTGATAGATTCTAGGATTTTTATATTTTTAGATTCTGCTTTTAGTCTAAAACATAAAAAAGATTAATTAATCTTTTTTAGTTTCTAATCATAATCTAAATATAATAAATTTATTTTGGATTAAAAAAGCAATAGAAAATCCAAACTAATAAAACTTAATTTATGTTTTCCATTTTTATAAATAAAACAAATTTTAGCAAATGCCTTGCTGTCGCAAAACTTAAAGGAATAAAAACTAATTTTTAGATTTTTTAGATTCTAAAACTACAAAAAATAATTAGAAAAAGAAGCAATAAAAGAGAACTAAATAATAAAATCAAATAAAAAAGCTAGGATTTTATCAATCTTTAAAAATCCAAAAATAAAATCTAATTAAGATTCTTTTGATTTTAAGCTTATCTAAAAGCTATAATTTTGTGGAATCTAAATATTTACTTTCCAATCAAAATGCACTAAAAAAAGAGGTTTTAACAACCAACCCTCATATACTTTGAAAACCTTAAGAAACTATTTTTGGTTTATTATTTCTTGCAATTTTAGAGCTTTAGTCTTTAAATCTTGCAAATTATTAGTGCCATTAAAATAATCACAAAATGCTCTCTTAGCCATCTCTAGTTCATCAAATGCCTCTATTGCGATATTTCCCTCATCTGTTAGAATCGTCCCACCTCCGCTATGTCCACCTATTATTTTTTTAACAAGTTTTTTAGAAGATAGATTATTAATTGCATCGATATTATCCCAAGCAGCCTTATAACTCATATGCATAGCTTTTGCTGCCTGTGAAATTGAACCTGTTTGTTTGATACCTTTTAGAAGCTCAATTCTCCCTATACCTAAATAATTTTTAGATTCCTTTTTAATCCAAAATCTGCCATAAATTTCCATTTAAAATCCCTTTATTGAAAAAATAAATTCACTTTATGAGAACGTTTTTCTTGATACATTAACTCATCTGCTTTGACTATACAAGATTCTATATCATCATAAGCCTTGTATTCGGCTACTCCATGGCTTGTATTGATATTATATTTTAAGATTCTACTATTATTTTTATCATTAAAAATCCTAGTTATATTTTTCCAAAAATCTGTTATGCTATCATTTGTCCTATTTATAAATATTAATAAGAACTCATCTCCACCCATTCTAATGATGAATTCCATATTATTTAATTTTTTTCTAATTATATTAATTGTGGTAATTATTAATTCATCTCCATATTTATGCCCTAATGCATCATTTACATGCTTTAAATTATCAATATCTATCATACAAAAATGGATGCTTTTAACCTGTCTCATAAATGGGAATTTGCCAAGAATTTTAGATTCAAATTTAGAATTAAACTTCTTAATAAGATTATCTAATTTCATAAAACCTTTATGACGATTGTAAGCCCCTGTCATTGCATCAAGATTAGACAACTCACTACTTTTTATCTTTGCAATAATACCCCTGAATAAAACAATAGAAGTTAAAAATATCCATATATAGCCTATAATCCAATATTGTATATTGATTTTAAAATTAATATATTTAAAAAATGAAGACATACTATTTATATGATAAGGAGAATTTTCTTGGTCAATATTTATTATAGACACTAAATAAAATTTACCCTTGCTAATTTTTTTATCTGTATAAGAAGCTTGAATATCTATATTTTCACCCAACTCGTGGTAAGTAAAAAGTACTCTATCTGTTAGAAGTTGCCCGTTGGTATTTTTTAGAATCTCATTCCACGCTTCTGGATAAACAAAAGATAAATTCTTATGCCCCATATAAATTTCATTCATATAAGTATCATTTAGTAAATAGCCCTCCTGTGAGATTAAATAAGTATCATTAGTATCTAATAAATATGTTATATCCAAATACGAGACAATATATCCCTCAAGCTTATTATTAATTACCACAGGATAAGAGAGAGCTCTATAAGTTTTAGCTTCTTTATCATCATAAATAATACTAGCATTAATATCATTATTTTCAAATTGCTCTAATTCTATCTTACCATTAAAATTATTATTGCTTTGATATAAATATTTTCCACTAGAAGAAATAAAAACTAGATAATCATAAAATTGGTTTTTATTAAAAATATTTTCTAATTCATCTTTGTTGTTTTTATAAAAAAATTCTATTAATTGCGAATAATTTATAAAATATCGTAACTGCTGTTTAAATGCAAAAGCATTTAATGTAACCTTATTATATATTATTTCAGTTAAATATTCGCGTTCTTGATGTAATTTATAATTTAAATGATTTAATCTATTAAAAATAAACATAGTTATATAAAATAAACTAAAAATAATAAAAATAATTAAATATATATAAATATATTGTCTTTTTAGTTTAAATTTTCCAATACCAAAATTCATCTTACACAGCACCAGGCAAAGAAGAAGTTGCTTGCCCAATAAAATATCCTTGAGAGTATTCTACATCTAATTCTTTTATTAATTTATACACAGATTTTGAATGCACATGTTCAGCTATGCACATAACATTAATACTTTTTGCAAAATTTGCTATCGATTTTACTATTTTGTAGCTAATTGGGTCTATATCCATATTTTTAACAAACCTTCCATCAATCTTAATACAATCAATTTGCATTTTAATCAATCTACTAAAATTTGAATTATCATATCCAAAGTCATCAATTGCTATTTGGAATCCAAGCTCTTTTAAAATCAAAATATTATTAATTATTAAATCATCATCACTAAATTCTATGTCCTCTAATAGCTCTATAATTATTCTTTGCGGCTTGATATTATATTTATCACAATAATCTTTCAAATAATCTATCATTTGCGTATCTCTAATATCTTCTTCTGTAATGTTTATAGAAAACTCAAAATCATTATTTGCAAATGCTTTAAAACTATGATTTATAACGGAATATGTAATGCTACGCATAAAGCCCATTCGCCTAGCTTGTCTAAAAAAATCAAATGGGTATAGAACCCTACCATTATCAATAAGCCTTGAGAGGCATTCAAATTTCGTAATATGCCCCGTTCTGTTATCATAAATTGGTTGATAAAATGGGACGATTCTACCCCCTTGAATAGCGTGTTTGATAAGCTTATTCCACTCTATTTCTTTATTTTGTATTTCACTAAAATTATCATCACTAGAATCTAAAAAATAAATTTTAGAGAGAATCTTTTTAGCATCTTTTAGAGCACTAAAGACTTTGGGTAAAATGTATTCTGCCTTCCCAACAGCAAGTCCAATAGAAATATTAATATCTAAATTGCTTAAATTTGTAAAAGATTTTCTCTCCAAAATAATTGTTTTTAAAATATGTGCGAATTCTATGCCTTTTCTGGCATTTGCCTCATCAAAAAGAATGCAATATTTATCATCAGATATTTGGAAAAATTTTGTATTAATAGGTAAAATCTCATTTATCGTAGCTAAAACTTCCTCTCCTGCTTTGCAAACAACATTTGGAGAATATATAGAAAACCATTCATCTAAATCTTCTAATTCAAATAATACAGCCATAACTTCTAAATTTTTAGGATACCTGCCTAAATGATATAATAATGCTTGTCTATCAAATAGATAGTCAAAAAATTCATCGCCCTTTACTTTCTGTTTTATTGTTATCATTAGCTGTTCACCTTATTGCTTACTTTTTACTCTAACACTTTATTTAGCATATCACTTTGCATATCTTGGAATTTATTTTGCAAATTTCTATTTTGTTCTTCTATGTTTAAATTGCCATCTAAATTGTCTGTATTGCTAGATTTATTATTATTTTGATTTTTACTAGATTTTAAGTCCTTTGGGATAATACCAGATGGCATTTTAATAAAATTATCCTCATAATTTTCGCCCCCTTTTTTATGCCTAATATAAATATCACCTGTTATATTATTATAAATATATGTATCACTTCCATCATTAAACATAATCCACGCACCAAATATATTATTAATAATTAAAGTTAGTATGATTAATAATCTCATATTTTTGTAATTAGACTTTCTAGTTTATTATAAATCTCTAATATATCGGTTTTTTTTGCATAAAAACTATTTTTATTTGCAATTAAATATGCACTAGATTCCATTATTACTTCATCTACTTTGAGATTATGCTGTTTCATAGTATTGCCTGTCTCTACAATATCCACAATTGCATCAGCAAGATTAACAAGCGGTGCAAGCTCAATAGAACCATAAAGTTTGATTACATCAATAGCTACAGCCCTTTTTGAAAAAAAATCTCTTGTGATATTTGGCATTTTTGTAGCTATTTTAATTTGTGGTTTATTAAAATCAATACTATTCCCCTCTTTAGAGCCAAGCACAACCTTACACTTACCAATATTTAAATCAAGCATTCTGATTATATCTAGCCTATTTTCTTCCAATACATCAAGTCCTACGATTCCTAAATCCACTGCTTGATATAGCACATAAATAGGAACATCTTGACTTCTCACAAGCAGGAATCTAAAATTATCTTTTTGTAAAATTAATTTCCTATCAACAAACGCAAATTCACTACCAAAAATACTAGTAAATATAGCTAATACTTCATCTGCAATTCTTCCCTTTGGCAGAGCTATTGTAATCATTATCCAACCTTATAAAATATTATTTTGACTAATTGCCTTTTGCATTCCTTTGAAAACCAAAGTATTATCAAAGATCGATTTTTTAAAGAATCTTGATAAAAACTTCCCATCACCTCCAGTAAAATACAAGAAATTATCTTTCGCAATATCTTTAATGCCTAAAATTATGCTATTAAGACAGCCATAACTAATAGCATCTTGCGTATTCTGTGGCAGTGCATCTAATGCTACATTTAAATTAAAATCTAGCCTCAATACATCAATATTTGAAAACATTTTCCTATAACTTTCAATTCCAGGCAGTATCGCCCCGCCTAAATGAATATCCTCTTGCATCACATCAATAGTAATAGCACTTCCAGCATCTACAATAATACCACTTTGCAGTGAATAGCAAGCAGCCTTTCTATCAATGCCTAGTCCTTGATAAACCGTATCTAATTTAATATATTTTGCAATATTTAGGCAATTATTATGAGATTCTAGGAGCTTTTTTTCATTTCTATCATTTACACTAATATAATAGATTCTATAATCTTCATTTTTTCTACTTAATGTATTAGCCTCTTCTTTCCAGATTCTGCCTTTATAAAAAAAATGAAAATAAGTATTTCCTATATCACATAACAGCATTTTTACTTTGGAATCCTAATAATTTGATTATCATAATAAATCACATCATTTGTATAAAAACTATTTTTATATTCATCAATATTGATTTTATAAATAGAATCTATAAAGCCATTTGGCTCAATTTTTATTAGATAGCCTTGAGATTCGAGAGTATAAATGCTGTCACTTATAATAATTCCACTTAAAGTTGCAAATTGAAACTTCTTTTTATTTAATTCATTTAAAAGCAAATCTAGCTCGATTACTTCGCCCTCAAGGCTTAAAATATAAATCTTATTATTTGTATATAAAATATCATTAATATTTGCAGAATAGTTAAACTCCTTACCACCGACTATTGATACAAGCTTATTATTTGTAGCTACAATTAAATTTGGATTGTTTAAGGCATTAGCACTAGTATTATTAGCATTTTCTCCAAGTGTTAGATATATAATATTTGAAAAATAGTTTCCACTTCCAATGGTAACATTTCTAATAATTTTAAAATTATTCAAACTAACGACAATCAGTCTGCCATCTAGCGTAGGAAATATAATCATAGTATCTAAAAAAAGTGGGGAGGCGCTTTTGGAATTTATAGTATAAACTATTGAGCTTTTATGCGAGAACAACTTCTCATTTGTATTTGTATCCCAGAGAATTGAAGTATTATCTGCCAAAACAACAGCCAAAATATTATCTCTTAAACTTGCGCTTACGGGCATAAACTCAAACTTAAATGAATTAAGCTCTTTTCCATCTTTATTTAAAATAAACAAAGTGTTACTTGTATAATCTGCTACTAATAGTAAATCTCCGCTTGTATTTAAAAATGAAAAATTTTCCTTTAATTTTATATCATAGATTCCATCTTTTGTGATTAATGTGCCATTTTCAAGCATAGCTCCATTTTTATTTGCTTGATATATGGAATCTTCTAGCTTATCTTTAATTTCTATTTTCCCTGCAATGGTCTGTGGTTTGAAATACTGCTTTTCACTACAACCTACAAGAAAAATAGCAAGAATTGCAAGAATAATTTTAATCATTTATCATCTTTTAAAATAGTGTAGTGAAGTAGCATTTTTGCACTTTCAGAGAGGCTAGAATCTTGTGGTATTTTATTTAGTATATTCTTTGCATCAGTAATTTTATTTTTATTAATCAGCAAATACGCTTCTTGCAGCTTAGCCAAATCACTCAAATTATATTTATCAATCTTTTTTAGCATAGTAGCATTACGTTCAAATGAGCCTAGATGATAGCTTGCGATGTAATCTACAAAATCGCTATTATTCCCACTGCTTAATTCCTCTAACTGGGCTATGTTGCTAGTATTTAGAGCTTGTTGCAATATAAACAATCTATAAAGTTTTTCATTTCCATTTTTAAGATCATTTCTTAAAGCCTCATCATTTGGATTCTCACTTAACTGGACTAGAATCCTGCTGTACTTCACGGCATTATGCTCTGTGTAATAAAATTTAATACCAAAAAATACAATACAAGCCACAATAATACCGCCGATTAAAAAAATAATTTTTTTATATCTCTTATATAGAATCTCTAGCTTAAAAGCATTTTTAATTAGTTTTTCGTCATTACTAAATTCACTTTTAATGTAATCTAAATTATTTTTAATACTCAAATGTTCTCCTTAAAATTATTGAATTCCAGTGCTTCCAAAACCACTTGCACCCCTTTGTGTGGAATCTAGATTGTTAGATACAACCAAATTAGCTTGAAAAATTTGACTTAATACTGCTTGAGCGATTCTATCGCCTTTTTTGATACTAAAAACATTTTTAGAAAAATTAACTAAAATCACCATAATCTCACCACGATAATCACTATCAATCGTGCCAGGTGTATTTAAAACGCTAATTCCATTTTTTATGGCAAGTCCGCTTCGTGGGCGAATCTGAATCTCATAGCCTTTTGGAATCTCAAATGCTAATCCTGTTTTTACAGCAACAATTTCACTAGATTTTATCTCCAAATCCTCTATGCTATGCAAGTCGAAGCCACTTGCTCCATCACTTTGATATTTTGGCACTATTGAATCTTTGCTTAATTGCTTAATTTTTATATTTATCAAAATACTATCTCCTCATAAATTACATCTAGTATTTCAAACTCACTTTCGCCTCTGGGCAGTTTTATACTAACCTCATCACCTTTACTTTTACCTAAAACTGATCTTGCAATGGGTGAGTGGAAAGATATATAACCCTTGTCTGGATTACTCTCATAAGAGCCTACAATAGTGTATTTAAACTTTTTTTCACTCTCTAAATCTAGCAAATAAATAGTGCTACCAAAGCTAACGCTTTTATGCTCTATACTAGCTGGATTAATAATTTGCACATTTGCTAGAATCTTGCCTAGCTCAACTATTCTTGCTTCGATAAAAGCTTGTTTCTCTCTTGCAGCGTGATATTCTGCATTTTCCTTTAAATCGCCATGGGAGCGCGCAATATCAATTTCTTTTACAATATTTGGACGCTCAACTTCTTTGAGTTTTTTTAGTTCATCACATAATTTTTGATAACCATATTCAGTCATTGGCTCTTTTTGCATAATATTCCTTATTTTATTTTATTAAGATTGTCACAGCTGGGTTTATAGCCACTTTTGCAAGCTTTTTCAAATAAGGATTGTGCTAGTTTGATATTTTTTTGGATTCCATTCCCCCCATTATTATAAATAACAGCTAGATTGTTACAACCCTCAATCTTTTTACTATCACAAGCTTTTTTAAATAATGTAAAAGCTTTATAAATATCTTTTTTTATTAAAGCACCATCTCCACGATAATATTTAACGCCCATACTATAACAACCATCCATATTTCCATTATCACAAGCTTTATTAGCATAGCCTAAATATAAATATTGAGATTTTGCAACACCAAGACCTTTATCATAAATGTCTGCAAGTATCCAACAAGCCTCTCCATATTTGTTTTCACAGGGCTCTGTTAAAATATTTATAGCTCTCATTTCATCTTTTGGGACACCATTACCCTCTAAAAATAATTTTGCCAAATCTGTGCAATCATCAAGACTACCTTTATTGCAAGAACCCTCTAAAACACCCGCTGAAGTCGATAGATTTTGTGCTTGAACTACTGGATTTGGAATATCTATAATAATATCATCTGTATTTTGGCTTTGAGTTTGCATTCCTAACATCCCTAAAATACTATCTTTATACATAAATCCTGCTCCAATTACTGCCAATACTAACACCAAAGCCATTAACTTAACTCTACTACTTCCCACTTTTTCAACCTTATAAAAATATTAAAAAACTAAAAGCTATTTATAGCAAAAATTTCTTTTATAAAAGCTTAGTTTAGCAACCAATTTGTTACTTCTTTTGCACTACCATTTTGTAAATATTTTCTTATTTTAGAAGACTTAAGAATAAAATCATCACAATTAAAATTTTTATAAGCTTTGAGTAAATTAGCAGAATTTAGTTCATCTTGGAGTAACTCTAAATGAAAAATATCATTTTTAGAAATTTTTTGATACAAAATATTTGCAAGCCCCACATATTTGATATTTAAAAATTTTTTTACAATAAAAGCATCAATTTTTTTAGCCTTGTATCCTAGCACAAAAGGCGTCCCAATAATCGCACACTCTAATGTTGCAGTGCCTGAACAAATAAAGGCAAATTTGCTTTCATATAGGCTTTTTTGTGCATCAAAAGAGACATTAAAATCACTTAAATTTTTATAGATAGATTCTAGATTCTCCATTTTATAATGGGCTGGCACAACAAGGTTAAAAATAAGATTAGAATCTTCATTTTTTAATATATTTTTTACTTCTATAAAAATAGGGAAAAGCTTGTCTATCTCTGATTTTCGGCTACCTGGCATAAAAGTTATAACTTTAGAATCAAATCTCTTTTCTTTAAATAAATGTATTTCATCAAGGAGTGGATGCCCTACGAATCTGGCTTTAGATTGATAAAATTCAATTTCAAAAGGCAAAATTGCTGCTAACTTATCGCAATATTTTTCTATCTTTTTTGCCCTCCAAGGTTTCCACGCCCATACTTGCGGTAGAATATAATACATTATCTCTTTATTTGGATTTATTATTTTTATTTGTTTTGCAAGGGGGATATTAAATGATGAGCTATCCATAAGTAAGATCTTGTCGCACTGCAAAGCTAAAGCTGCCATTTTTTTATTCGCATTGATAAAAAAATGTATTTTTTTTACCACATCAACAAAGCCCATAACACTAAAATCTTTTAGATTATAAAGAGGTGCATTATTAATTTTCTTTGCAATTTCATCTGAAAATACCCCAAAAAGCTCAAATTTTATGCTTTTTTTTAGCTCATTTAATAAAAATTTTAAATGCAGATTCGAAGATGCCTCCAATGCACTTACAAAAAGTTTCATTCTATTTCTTTTCTTGCTTTAATTCTCTTATTTCATTTTTAAGCTTTGCGTTTTCTAAATCACTATCCATTAGCTTTGCCTTAAAGCTTTTTAGCTCTTTTAAGCTTGTTACATATTTTTCTACAATCTCTTTAGAATAAACCTCACTCGCAGGATTTGCCTTTACAACAATGCCATCTTTTAGCCTAATATCCACTTTCTCAAGTGGGCGAATAGGAATATTCTTTCGCAAATTATCAATGGAATCCAGATTAGCGACATTTTCTTTTAATTTGCTAGTTTGGAGGTTTAGGCTTTCTAGCTCACTTTTAGCTATCTTAATGGATTCTTGAATCTCTAAATACTCGCTTCTTATTTGCTTTAAACTCTCTTGTTCCTTTGCAATATTATTTTCATAGTTTCCAACTTCATCTCTAAATTTTTTATACTCATTCTCAAAAAACTCCACAATCTGCCAAGTCTCTTTAATATTTTCTGCATTTTGTATAAATCTATCAAAAACATTTTCCATTAATTTCCTTAATTTTTTGTTGAATATTTCACTAAAAAATTTTATGTAATTATTCCATTTCTAATCTTAATAAATTTAATTCCCTGCCTTTTACGATATCCACATTATTGCTATTACAAAATGTGCAAATCCCATATTCTAGGGATTTTGCACTAAATTTTGCTAGGCAATTTTTGCACTCTAAAATGACTTCTTGTCGCTTTATTTCTAAAATCGCATTTTTACAAAACTCACTCTCTCCCTTAAATGCTTCAAAAGCACTTTTTAAAAGTTCAACTTCTACGCCACTTCGCTCTCCAACTTCGATTGTAATTTTAAAGATTTTACTTGCATTATTCGCACTCGCATTTTCTTCGCTCAATAAAACCAAATCTGATATTATGGAATATTCGTGCATTTTTAGCCTTATTAAAAATATACTAACAAATTCTAGGCAAGATTTCGCCCTCTGGATAGTCTAAATATCTCTTTGTTCCCCATCTACTTTGCAAAATTACTTTTTTATCATTGCCATCTATGACTTTTCCTATAATTCTTGCATTTTTTCCAAGAATAGTTTTATGAAGCAAGTCTAGTGCCAAAGAAGCACAATCTTCATCTATTGCAAAAGCACATACTCCCTCATTTGCTAAACTATAAGGTTCAAGCCCTAGAATCTCACAGATTCCTTGCACTTCATTTGGAATTAATATTTCGCTCTCTTCAATTTGAATATTGCAGTTTGAAGAAGCTGCCCATTCATTCAAAAGTGAGGCGATTCCACCACGCGTCGCATCACGCATTGCACTAATCTTAATATCATTATCTAGTAAAACCTCTATCATAGGATATAAACTCGCACAATCACTTTGCAAATTATTTTCTAACTTAATATCATTTCTTAAGCAATAAATACTGGCTCCGTGAACACCAATCTGTGAACTTAAAATGATAACATCATTTTTTTTTAGATTTTTAGAGCTGATATTTGTATTTTTAATCTCACCTATGGCTGTCGTCGTGATAAATATAGAATCTAGTGCGTCTTTAGAGACAACTTTTGTATCAGCAGATAATAAAATCATATCATTTGCTTTGATTTCATCTGCCATAGATTTGGCAATTTTTTCCAAATCACTAATCAAAAATCCCTCTTTTATGATAAATGAAGCTGTTAAATATTTTGGTCTTGCACCCATAACAGCCACATCATTGCTACTTCCACATACACTTAATTTTCCTATATCACCACCTTTAAAAAATATAGGCGTAATAGTATAGGAATCTGTGCTAACTGCAAATTTATTTCCTAAATTTCCACTAAAGATTCCAGAATCCTCTGCCACATAAGGAGCAAAGTTGCCAAAATATTTAAGAAAAACTTTATTTATTAGATTTGCATTCTCCAAACCGCCATTACCAAAGCTTAATAAAACCCTTTCCATTCACAAATACCTAAAAATTATTGAAATTAAAAATTAAAGTATAATCAAATTATGTTAAAATTTTTAACAAAAATTTAAAAACTTAGGTTTAATTAATGAAAATAGAAATGTTAATTTGTAAGCTCCACAGAGCTACAATCACAGATGCAAATCTAAACTATCAAGGCTCAATTACCATTGATAAAGCCTTGTTAAAAAAGGCTAATTTATTTAAAGGTCAAAAAGTAGAAATAGCAAATATCAATAATGGTGAGAGATTTAGCACATATATAATTGAAGGAGCTGAAAATAGCGGGATAATCTGCCTTAATGGAGCTGCCGCAAGAAAAGCACAAATTGGTGACAAAGTAATAATTATGGCTTATGGATTATACGATACAAACGAGATGGAGAACTATTGTGCTGATATTTTATTGCTTGATGAAAAAAATAATATTATTTCACATACAAAAGAATTATAGGGGCAAATATGTTTAATCCAAATGACCTTACAAATATGCTAAAGGGGTTGCAAGATAGCATTAAAAATATAGAAGAAAAGCAAGCAAGCAAAACTTTCACAGCCAAAAGTGGCGGAGGATTGGTTAGCGTTAGTCTTAATGGAAATGGTGAAGTTATCGACTTAAATATCGATAAATCTCTGCTTGATGATGTGGAGGCATTGCAGATTCTACTAATCGGAGCAATTAATGAAGCGTATAAAAATATGGAAAATGATAAGAAAAACTCTGCTATGGATTTATTTGGTGATTTAGGTGCATTTAATAAATAAGATTCTAATTCTACCTTTTGTCTGTGCTTTTCTAAATGCAGAATCTCTCTTGAAAACTAACAATACAAAAAAAGCAAATATCTTAAATCCAAATACAAAGCAAGCAAGTATAGATTCAAGTTTAGAAAATAGCACAAAAAATGGTGAAAAGATTTCGAATAAAAGCAACTTAAACTTTTCTAAATGTGCTGAATTTTATACAAAAACTTCAAAACAATTTATAGACTTAAAAAATGAAAATACAATTAATGCCATTCACATAGGTGATGGCAAATATTTAGCCTACTCAAAGCATTTTTTTAATAATAAAAATATAATAAAATATGATGAATTTATGGGATTATATTTATTTAAAGATAAGATTCTAAATCAAAAATATGACTTTAGGGTAATTAATAAATCCATTCAAGCAGTCGCAATCAATAAAAACTCAATTACAAAAGGCAAGATTCTAAAATCGCAAGGCTCATTGAAAAATCTTGCAGTTTTCTCAAATATAATAGAGCCAAATTCTATCATTAGTGATATTTGCTATCAAGCCTATGGAATTAGCACCGGAAGCGATAGATTCATCGATAAAAGCTATATAGATTTATTTCTTAAAAATAAAAATTCTAAAGAATATTCTTACATTGGTATAGAAGCAAAAGATAGCAAAAATGGCGTAGTGATTAGTAAAATAAATCCATTTATTACAAATTTGCTACAAATAGGAGATATTTTGCTTAGCATAAATGGCAAGAAAATAAATAGTGTAGATGATTTTTTTAATCTAGAATCAAATCTTGAAATTAACAAAATAGCCTATATTGATATAAAAAGAGGAAATAAGATTCTAAAAATCCCGCTAATTGCTACAAAAAGAGAGATTGATTTTAGTGTGCAAGATAGCTTTTTGCAATACTTTGGGATTGTGCTAGATAATAATTTAAATATAATTAGTGATAATAAAAGTGAGAGATTTAAACCAAATGATAAGATTTTAAGAGTAAATCAAATGCAAGTTTCTACTATCAATGAGCTAGATTCTGCTTTGGCTAAAATCGCAAATGAGGGCGCTGAATCTTTCTCAATTTTACTAAATAGAAATGATTTTGAGTTTTTCATCACAATACCTATTGATAGCGTGGAATTAATTTAAAAAATCAAAAATCGGAGGGGAAATGAGTAGTTTAAAACAAATTCTAAAAGACTTTGAAATATATTTGCAAAATTACAATACAAGCCTAATGCAAAGCTTTCACCCACATTTTGAAAATGCATTTTGGGAAATGGTAAAAAATGGTGGCAAAAGATTCCGCCCTAGCCTAATGTTTAGCGTAATTCTTGCAAAAAATAAAACTTGCATAAAAGATTCGTTTATAATTGCCCTAGCTTTAGAATCTTTACACACTTATTCCCTAATACACGATGACTTACCCGCTATGGATAATGCGGCTTTAAGACGAAATCACAAAACCATGCATTTAAAATACGATGAAACAACCGCAATCCTCGCAGGAGATGCACTAAATACTTATGCGTTTTACTTGATAGCAAATTCTTCCTTTAGTCCAAAAATAAAAATAAAATTAATAAAATCACTTGGCTTTGGTGGTATGAAAATGCTGCTAGGACAGGCTTGTGATTGCTATTTTGAAAACATAAAATTAAATAAAGAAAAACTAGACTTTATCCATTTAAATAAAACTGCTAAATTAATCGCCTCTTCGCTAGAAATGGGCGCAATCATCGCCAAACTACCGAAAAAAGAAAGAAAGCAAATCTATGAATTTGGAATCTTGCTTGGAATCTTTTTTCAAATAAGAGATGATTTACTAGATACAATGGAATCTAGCAAGGTAGGCAAAACCACAAATAATGATATAAATAAAAACAGCTATGTCAATTTACTTGGCAAAAAAAAGGCGCTATACGCCAAAAATAAAATTAAAGAAAAGATTTTAAAAGAGCTATATAATATCGATAAAGGCATAGCTAGGAATTTAAAAGATTTGCTAAAAGATTATTTACAAAAAGGATTTTAAATGAAAAATATTTTAATCACAAATGATGATGGCTTTAACTCTCCTGCACTAGAGGCATTGATAGATTGCATTAGCGATTTGGGTAAAATTATGGTAGTAGCTCCTGCGAGTGAAAAGTCTGCCTGTGGGCACGGGCTCACTCTAACAAAGCCTTTGCGATTTGTAAAAATTAAAGATGATTTTTACAAACTAGATAATGGCACTCCTAGTGACTGTATATATTTGGCACTAAATGCTTTATATGATAATATACTACCAGATTTGATAATCTCTGGCATAAATCTAGGCTCAAATATGGGGGAAGATGTAACATATTCTGGCACCGTTGCAGGTGCTATGGAGGGAGCTATTAGGGAGATTCCATCGATTGCTATTTCACAGCTTTTAGATGATAAGAATCTAGCTTATGAATACGATTTTAGCCTAGCTAAAGAAATAGTAAGAAATTTAATAAAAGACATTTTAGATTCCACTTTTCCACTTCAAGGCAGAAAGCTTCTAAATGTAAATATCCCGCAAGTTAAAAAAGATAGATACAAAGGGATAAAAATCACAGAGCTAGGATATAGAATCTATGGCAATGACGCACATATCCATCGTAATCCACGTGGAGAGGAATATTATTGGCTTGGGCTTCACCCACTAATTTGGGAAGAGAGGGAAGGACAAAATTCTGATTTTAAAGCTGTTTTTGAAGGGTATACTAGCATTACACCCATAGAACTTGATATGACGAGTTATAAAGATTTGAAAGCTATGCAGGAGTGGATAGAAATAAAAAAATAAAATATTTAATCATTCCAAAAATACTTTCTATTACTTGAAATTGCTTTAAAAAAGAACTACTTACAAATATAATTTATAATAAATCTAGCAAAACAATATCAAATTCTTTTAATATTTTTGTATTATTTACAAAAATAGAGACTATTTAAAAGCTTATATAAAGATTTAGATACTATAAATATAGAAGTAAATATTAAGTTAAGTAAAATTCTTTTCTAAACTTAAAGATTAAAGTTAAATTAAATAGTTTTATAAGCTATAGTTAGCAAAAAATAATTTAAGCCATAAACTAAAGCTTACAAATAATTTCAAAGCTAAACTATTAAAATACTTTTATCTAATAAAATATCTTTTAGTTGTCATCCTTTAATTATGCAATCTATAAAAAATCTTAACAGCTTATAATCTATAAATCCCAAAAGCCTTAATTAGTAAAATATCTTAAACTAAAATAGCTTAATTCAAGCCCTAAATCATAAGCTTTTTAAAGTATTTTTAGCAAGATTATCTCTAATAAATCTTCATAAATACAAATCTCCAAGCAAAAAGCAGGCAAATGAATCATTTTTATCACAATACTCATTTGCCACTTTTTGCACACCTAAAATATCATCTCTTTTTTATAGTAAAGTTAAACAAACACAGGGATTACCTATATACAGGATTTATTAAATAGTTTCATTGCTTTGATATATCTTTATTGATTCTATTCCCTTCAAATATTTCATTCCTTATACCAAATAAATAAAGGAATCTTCTCTATCATAAGAGCTAAATAATTCTATTAAACCATCACAATCAAACTACATAATACAAGGCGCCATAGTTTCTAGCAAATGATTATATTTTTATTTTTCTCATAATCACTCTTGCTACCTAATAACCATTAATATCTATCAAATCACTAGTGCTATATTAACACTATTTACACCACAAGCATTAGATAAAAATAATACCAAAAATTACAAGATTCTTTAATCTTAACATTTCTTAAAAGCTTCACTTCTCCTATTTTTTACCTATTATAATCTCTTTAAAAATTTTTAATATTTTTTTTAAATTTAAGGCTTTAATAAATAATTTATTTAAAAATTTATAAAAAATTCTACTTTTATTCTGATAAGCCAAATATATTTACTTTCCTTTATCTCACTTTGCCCTATTTTAGCTTTCTTGTTTATTTTATTTCTTTGCCTTACCAGAAATTATAAAACGAAGTGCATTTAGCTTGATAAAGCCCTCTGCATCTGCTTGATTATAAACATAATCTTCCTCAAATGTGCTATAAGCAGCGCTAAAGAGCGAATTTTTAGATTCTCTGCCTAACACTATCACATTTCCCTTATACAGTTCTAATCTTACAATTCCTTCAACCTTTTCTTGTGTTTTATCAATCAAAGCTTGTAGAGCCTCTCTCTCTGGGCTAAACCAATATCCATTATAAATCAAACTTGCATATTTTGGCATAATCTCATCTTTTAAATGTGCTTCCTCTCTATCAAGGCAAAGAGATTCTATTGCTCTGTGGGCTTTTAGGTAAATTGTCCCACCTGGTGTCTCATAGCAACCACGAGATTTCATACCTACATAGCGATTTTCCACCAAATCAAGTCGCCCAATACCATTTCTACCGCCGATTTCATTTAGCTTATTCCAAAAATTAGCTGGACTTAATTTCTCTCCATTTATAGCCACTCCATCGCCATTTTTAAACTCTATGGTAATAATCTCACTTTTATCTGGTGCATTTTTAGGACTTACACTCCATCGCCACATATCTTCATTTGGAGCAACATTTGGATCTTCTAAAATCTGTCCCTCATAGCTAATATGTAATAAATTTGCATCCATTGAATAAGGCGATTTATTTTGCCTTTTTTCTATATCAATCCCCGCAGATTCTGCATAAGAGAGCAACTTCTCTCTACTATTCAAATCCCACTCTCTCCACGGCGCAATTACATTGATATTCGGATTTAATGCATACGCTCCAATCTCGAATCTAACTTGATCATTTCCCTTACCTGTGGCTCCGTGAGAAATAGCGTCTGCTCCCACTTCATTAGCAATCTTAACTAAATACTTTGCAATCAATGGTCTTGCAATGCTTGTGCCAAGCAAATATTCGCCCTCATAGATTGCATTTGCACGAAACATAGGGAAAACAAAGTCTTTGATAAACTCCTCTCTTAAATCTTTAATAAAAATATTTTCATTTTTAATGCCTAGCTTTTGAGCCTTTAGTCTTGCTGGTTCTACCTCCTCTCCCTGCCCAATATCAGCAGTAAATGTAACAACTTCACAATTATAATTATCCCCAAGCCACTTTAAAATCACGCTTGTATCAAGCCCACCGCTATAAGCTAAAACTACTTTTTTAATATTTTTATTTGCCATTTTGCCTCCTTGATTTAAAAAAGTAGATTTTAGCAGTTAATATTTAAAAACTCTATTATTTAAAGAGATATTTGCTTTGCTATTTTGACTGAATCTACTAAATATATAAATATAAGGTTGTTAAATTTTGATATTCTTTGATTTAGTTTTTTAAAGAAGTATAAATTGGGGAAGAGAAAAAGTATTTAAAATAAAGGATTCTTAAGTTTATGGAATCTTTTTAAGATTCCATAAAGATTATTTTTTATTTAGATTTACTATTTTAATAATGCTATCAGCTACATTACTAGCAAGCTCAAGCTGTGAAGTAAAGCCCACGCAAGAGCAGTTTATTTCACCTAGAACATATTTATCATTTCCATTTTCATCTGTATCTAGGATAAAATCCGCTGTCCAAATTAAAGGTAAATCATAATTTCCTAGCTTACTTCGCACTTGTGGAAGTTGTGAAAGGAATGAATCTACTAGCTCCCTCCACTCACTCGGATCGTCATAGCGATATTTTGCACCACTAAATAATGTAGCAGAGAAGTTATCTCCTCCTTGGGCTGGTTTTTTATGCACAACATTTACAGGTTTATCATATAGCATTAAAAGTCGAATCTCACCCTCCACAATACGAGGCAAGAAAGTCATATCTACAAGCATTCCATTATCGCCTATAATATATTGCTCACAGAAATCCATAAATTCCCCTAGCTCTCGCTCCTCTGTGTGATTATCTTTAGCTTCTGTGCATTTTATCTTAGTATTTAGGGGAAGTTCGTCTCCGTTATAGTTTGAATCTAAAAGCTGCACTCTCCAGATTCCTTCGCCTGTGGAGCCTCTATTTTGCTTTAAAACTCTCTGTCCTTTTGCTAAAGTTTTTGGAAAAGTCTTTTTAAAAGTCTCAATATCATAATAAGCATAAGTATCAGTTGGCACAAGCGGGGTATCATTTAGCTTTGTTAATGCGTCTTTTGCACCATAGCCAATCATAGCATCAGGGTGTGGCATACCCACTAGCCCATCTTTGCAAAGCTTTCTTAAAACTTCAAAATATTCATTTTCCTCTTTTAGATTCCCCGGATTTATACGTGATACATAACCCACTGCATTATTTTTAACATATTCATAAATCTCATCTTTTTTAGCTACTTCGAAAAATATTACCTCTGCATCCCAGCCTCTTTTTTTCAGCTCATTTACCATAGGCATAGTGTCTTTTCTATACCCATCTTCACCCTTATCACTTCCACCTTTAACTTCAAAGAACACTATATTTTTATCTTTCATTTTATTTCTCCTAATTTTAATTGTAAGCAGATCTAAAGTGTAGTAAAATTTTGCTAAAATACATATTAACCTTAATTTTATATAAGGATATTAATCTTTGGCTATACAAAAACATACAAAAGAAAAAATTATTAAAAAATGTAATCAATGCATTGCTAAAAACCCGAAATTTATGTATCTAAACCTAAATGCTATTTTAGAAGAGCTTGATATTTCAAAAGGAAGCTTTTACTACTACTTTAAAAGCAAGGATGATTTAATATATCAAGCCATAAATCCTAGGTTTGAAGAATTATACTTAAAAGTGCAAAAATCAATCATCAAGTCTCAAAGTCTCAAAGAGCAGCTGTGCCATTTTTTCTTCCCCGCTATAGATTCTACTTTGGAATCTGAATTAATATATATAGAAAATAATTATAAATATCTATTTTTCGAAGAAAATATTAAGAAAAGTAAAATATTAAGAAAGCTATTCTTAAAAGGCAGAAAGCAAAGAAAGAATTTAATCCTAAAAATCATCAAACTTAATGGCATAAAGATAAATAAAGAAGCAAGCATACTAATGGGCTATATGATGGATACAGTGATTTCCTATACTATTTTTCACAAAATACTATATGATAAATACCCAAGACAAGAGATAATTGAAGTTATTGATACACTTTGTAATCTAATAGAATCTAAAAATATAAATGGTTAGAAATCTAAATCATTAACATAAAAATATTAATTAACTAAACCAATATTAAAGAACAATATTTTAAGACCAAGTATAAAGAATTTATCATAATAATTTACAATCCACAGCATAATTAAAAAAACAACTTCTATTTTGTTATTTTAAACCTTTAGATAAAGAATCTAAAATAAAATAGTTTCTTAATTACAAAAAGATTTAACTTATAAGATTCTAGATTACCACAATTTTGCTAATGCAAAATCTTGCAATGAAAAGAGAGATTAGTTTGTAGGATTTTAGATTCTAACTTTTATAAAACTGATTATTAAGATTCTAGAATTTATAAATTTAATAGATTACTTAAAAAGATAATGATTTTACAAAACACAAATTACTTGGCTAATAATGATTGATGCTTAATATGTAGATTATTGATTAAAAGAATTTATTTATTTGTAGAGGTTGATAAAGCTTTTAAAAGCTTTATCTTAAAAAATAATTCCCTTTTTAAAAAAGAGAATTTATGGAATCTTAATTAGAAGTTAACTTTTAGCTGAGCCATTGCAAAGATTCCACCAATATTAGTGTTACTATCACTATTTGTATATGTAGAAACTCCATAATATCCTATATGTGGAACTATAGAGAAGTTATTATTAAATTTATAAGGTAGCTGAATAAATGCACCATAAGAATGATGATTATCACCTTTGAAAGCAGCTAATTGATAGCCACCACTAACAGCTATTCCAAAGTCTTCTGTTAATTTTCCACCTAGCTCTATAAATCCAGCATAAATATGTGATGTAGCGCCCATATCAGCATAACTAGTAGAGCCTGCATTCATAGCAGAGCCTATACCATTTCCTACATTTGGATTTGCAATGCTTTGCTCACCTGTTAGATGTCCATTAAATCCATAAGAAAGTAATCCAGATACATAGAATGCCTCACTAATATCTTGCTTAATTCCTAGATTCACTGCAGCAGCATCTTTTGCTCGTGTAGTGCTAAAACTTTCCGCTCGTGCATAAGTAGCAGCTATTCTAGCTCTAGTTCCCTTACTCTTATACTCATAGCTAAGTGCAACTCTAGGAATTGTAGTAAAGTTCGTAAAATTTGGTTGTCCATCTTTTATTGCCACTGAATACATATTATTTGCTACATCATTTTCTATTATTGCTAGAGTTAAGCCTATTGGTAGTTTATATTGCACTTGGATTCTTCTGCTTCCAGTAGCATATCCACCAAAACCATTCATCCCTCCATCAGTATCAAATACGCTGCTTGAGAAGTTATTTACCATTGGAGTATCCATTTTACCTACTACAAATACTCCAGCATCGCCAAAATCATATCCAGCATATAGATATCTAAATCCCATATTATTAGCACCACTATTATATAGTGTCTGCTCATTTGCACCTAGTTGCACATCACCTATGAAATTATTATATCTAAACTTTACTCCTAGTCTTGAGTTTCCTTGCACACCAAATAAAATATTACTATTTATTGTAGCATCACTTGAAACACCACCTACTTTACCAAAAGTCATTGTATGCCCATAGCCAGCTATTGCTCTTGCATCACCATAAATATCAACAAAATTGTTACCCTCTTTATAAACTTCTATTGCAGATAATGAACTAGCTAATGCACTAGCTGCAACAATACTTACTAAAACTTTCCTCATTTTGCTTCTCCTTAATTTTATGGAATTTTAATTTCTTAAGCCATTTTAAGAAATTATAGAATTAAAGCATAAAAATGAGATTTAATCAATAATTTATTTTAATATTTTACAAAAAAATATACACTTTTACAATATAATATATTTTCACAAACCAAATTTAAGGAGAATAAAATGAAAAAAATACTAGGAATAAGTATAGTTTTAGCTAGTTTTGCATTTGCAAATATGGCAAAGAGTGATATAAATAGCGATATTTACAATCCTTTGCTAGAGGATAATAAAGTAGTAATTAAAATGGATTTACTTACTAATAGTGGAAATAAACAAATAGGCGAGATAATAGCAGTGGAGAGCGACTATGGAATAGTATTTTATCCAAATCTTAGTGGGTTAGACAGCGGGATTCACGGCTTTCATATTCATCAAAATGCAGATTGTGGAGCGACAGATAAAGGGCTAGGAATGAAAGCAGGAGGACACTGGGATCCACAAAATACTAATAATCACTCTTTCCCATGGAATAATAGTGGACATAAAGGCGACCTACCTGCAATCTATGTAGATAAAGATGGTAATGCAAACTATCCTATCCTTGCTCCAAAACTCAACAAACTAGATGAGATAAAAAACAAAGCTCTAATGATACATATAGGCGGAGATAATCACCACGATAAACCAGCTGCACTTGGCGGTGGTGGTGCGAGAATGGCTTGTGGTGTGATAAAATAAGTTTGTATGCTTTTGTAAATCTTGTAATAATAAAATATTAGTGAAATAAACTTTTCTCAATATCTAAAATAAATATATTTGGGTGGATTGCTTTAAAGCAGAAACCTAAATATAATATGAAGCTTTAGCTGCAAAATCCATATCATCTCTTTTTTATTGCAAGATTGTTTGCATTAGCAAAATTGTGGTAATCTAGAATCTTATAAGTTAAATCTTTTTTTTGTAATTAAAAACTATTTTATTACTAGATTGTTTATCTTTTTAGTTCCTATAATGATTAATAAAAAATTAAACAAAATGAGAGAAAAGCCTACTTATTCTTTTATAAAATTTAAGAAGCTAAATTATATTTAATTCCTCACATTCCTTTTCAAAATCCCTCAAAGCTTTTTGTATAATATCTAAGTAAGCTTTGCAGTGCATTTGTATATCATTACTATTTATGCAAATGGCACAAATTAGCATATTTTGAAGCAAATGTGATAGGGAACCTTCAAATAGGATTGCTATATGTGGAATCTTAAAGCTATTTTGAGCAAGAAACGCACTAATTTTATCAATAAAGCTAAAAAGCTCCTGTTTGCTTTTAATATCGCACTCTAACATTAGAGCTAAATTATTAATATATTTTTTGATACCATTTATTAAATTGGCTCTTGGAGCTAAACTTAGAGCATTTTTAAATAATTTATTTTGAAAATCATCTTTATTAAAATTTGAAATCTCTAGAGACTGAATAAATTTAGCACCCTCAATTCTAGCACCAAAACTTAAATTATATACATTTTTTGGCTTATAAAATTTTAGGGCTAATTCAAAAGATTCCCTACTTAAAGAGAAAATAGAGTTACTATAAACTTCAAAAGTGCAATTACTAGCTACTTTGAAGCAATCATTTGGAATCTCAATCACCTCATCTCCATAGTAAGAGCCGCTTGAGTGCTTTGACTTACCTTTGATATATCCGCAGTCCATTCCACACAAAATGATAGTATCACTTAAATTACAAGCTAGGCTAAATCCCGCATTTCCCACGAATGGTGAGCAAAACTCAATAACCTTGCTATCAAAAATATAAGAACTAGCACTTCCTCCACGCAGGAATAAAACGGAGGTTTTGGCAAGTTTAATAATTTTATTATCGACCAGCGAAGCGCACAAAAGCGGTGTGTCGCCTAGATTAGATTCCTCTAATACTGAGGAAAGATAGTCTGTCCGCTCTATTTCTATTTGAAAATCAATTTTAATATTATGCTTTTTTAAAATCTTTAGCGCAGTGCCACAACTAAAAATTAGCATTTTATTTTGATTTTTAGAAATAAATTCCAAATTAAATTCCAAGCTAGGACCACTCCCAACTACGCAAATAGGAATATCTAGTTTATTTTTAAATTGTAAAATCTTACTTTCTTTAATATTTTTTAGAGTATTTTTCAAACCGATAATTTCATCTTCAAAGCTTCCCCAACCCCTTGAATTCACTTTGTAAGCTTCACTAACAAGATTTTTCATTTGCTCTATTTTTGGAGACTGAAATATATTCAAAGTGAGACGCAAGAAATTATTTGTAACTTTTTTACTATAAAAATAGTGATTTAAAAGTGCCTTATCAAGCATATTTTCTATAAAAATATAACAAGATTTTTCTTTCGTGGCTAAAAAAAGCTTCCTAAAATCTATAAAATAGCAAGAGATGGCAAATAGCTCCAAATCTTCCTCATAAATTAAAAGCGAGTGAAATTTATATCCGCTTTCCACCAAAAGCTCCAAAAATAGCCCACCAAAAAGCCCAAAAATATTTACCTGTGGTAAGAAAAGATAAGGCAAATGAAATTGTCCTAAAGATTTTGCCTGCGCTGCTTGCCCTAATAGATCTTGCTCTACTTGCCATACCTGCTCTGTTTCCTCTAATTTGGGCTGTTCTTGCTTTTGTTTTGTATGTTTTAAAGAAGCAAGATTTTCAAACTCTCCAGATTCTAGCTTTTTTGGCACATTAGAATCTGTATGACTAAAAGTAGAATCTGCTATATTATTTTTAGATTCTACTTTTTTGCTAGATTCTACATTATTTGCTAAAGATATTTTTAAATCTAGCAGTGTGAAATCTAAATTTAGAGTTTTAGGGTTTTGTAAATTTAGTGTATTTGATTGATTAGCATTAGATTTATCAAAGTTTATTGATGAAGATTCTATCAAGGCTAGATTTTGTGCTAAATTCTGCTTATAAGTATAATCCACCATTTGATTTATCGCATTTGTAGTGATTTTTAGTCTATCACCTTCTATTTTTGCTAGTTTTAAATTATTCGCATAAATACTCCATTTATCGTTATTTAGTGGATTTAAAGCAAGATTATATGAAATATTTAAAAAGGTGTTTTTTGGATAGAGATATTTTTTATTAACTAAATCAATGATATTTATATCTTGTGGGCTAAAAAGTAGCTTATATCTTTGATTTTTGCCCTCTAGTGCTAGCTTTAGGGCATTTACAATTTTTTTATTTTGTGTGCTAAAGAATGCTATATTTTCTAGCATTCTTTTGGTTATAGCACTCTCATCGCATTTTTGTAAAGATTTTAATATACCCACAAATTACTGCTTTAATCCTAATAAAGTATTTAGAATCTGGTCAGATGTGGTAACTGCCTTTGAGTTTGCTTGAAAGCCTCTTTGCACCACGATTAGCTGTGTTAGCGCTCTACTTAAATCAACATTACTCATTTCTAGCTTTGAGCCACTTACTCCACCTCTTCGTCCTGTATTTGGTGCTCCAACGATAGGGTCACCCGAGTTTCCACTTTGGCTAAATATATTTCCGCCTTCCGCTTGAAGTCCTGCATTATTTGAAAAATTAGCAAGTGCCACTTGTGCAAGTGCAAGAGACTTTCCATTACTAAATGCTCCGAGAAGCGTTCCATTTGCATCAAATCTAATATCTACTAAATCTCCTGCTCTATATCCATTTTGAGAAATTGTATAAGTTTCAGAGATTCTATCTACGCTTGTTAGTCCGCCAAAAGTTCCATTATCACCAAATGAAAGCTCAAGTCTTTGTGGTGCACTTGAGCCATTTTTAGGGTCAAATTGTAATACTGGAGGATTCATACCCGATAAACTACCATCAGAGTTAAATGCCGCTCTACCACCCTCAAAAATATTTGGTCTTGTTGGTGAGCCACCGATGAATTGTGCTGGTTCTGGAAGTATTGCTCTAAAACTCCACTCACTATCACCTGTTTTATAAAACTCGAATCTTATTGTATGCTGTGAGCCTAGACTATCGACTACATCGACACTTGTAGCGTGTGTTGCTATTCCAAATACTCCTGTGCTAGTAGGATTCCCACCCTCTACTAATGCAGTTGTGGCAAGCCCATTCATAGCCTCTTTAAAAAGCACATTATTTGTAACATTTTCAGAATAAAAGCTGCTAACGCTAATGCGCATATTATTTTGCACATCATTGCCATCATTCTTGTTCTCTAGCTCAAACATTCCATAGTCATTGACACGCACAAGCACACTAGCGGTGCTATCTGCATAGGTAATTTGTGGATTTTTTACTAAATTTGCATCTTGCTGTATTAATGCTCTCAAATCCTCTGTTGTCCTAAATTGCCCACTTGTAGAATCTGCATCTTCTGCTTTTGTATATTGATATGAAAATGCAGTAATAACGCTATCGCCCTCTTTGAAGTTTTTTAGTGCCCCTGTTCCACCTTTTGTAATTAGTATATTTTTATTTTTGCCATCACCATCTCTATTGTTTTGATTTTCAATTCTAAGCATACCATTATCTACATAGGCATTTACGCCTGTTATCTCGCTTTGAGCATTGATTGCATTTTGAGCTGCTATTAGAGAACTAATACCTGTTACATTAGAGTCATTTACAAAAGAAATATCAACGCCATTAATCCCGATAGTGCTAGTATCAGCTGTTGGCACAACTGCTTGTCTCATTTGCGCTATTTGGTAGCTAATCCAAATGCCTTGATTTTCCTTTAATGCCAAAGCATCTCCATCAGCATTAAAAAGTACTCCCATATCATAGGGTATTTGCCTTAAATCATTTGTAGAATCATATAATGGAATCTCTGGATTTACTTCTGTTTTTGTAGAGGAATCTAGTGCGGATATCGAAACCATTTGGTCAGCTTTTCTACCTGCATTAAGATTTGCACGAAGTGAAATAGAGCTAGTGGATTTAGCAGGCATAACCATAGCAGGGTCAATTTGAATATTTCTAATCGGTCCTGTGTGATCGACTTTAAAAAACTCATCTTCAGTCATATACTCGACATTCTCTAACTCACCACGAATCCACCCTTGCACGATGTATCCACCTGTATTTACGAGATTCCCATTTGCATCAAATAGAAACTCTCCATTTCTTGTGTAATTATGAGTTATTCCTCTATCTGGGCTAACTATGAAGAATCCATCACCCTCTATTGCTAAATCCGTTTTTATATCAGTATTTTGTGTGTTTCCTTGTGAAAAAACTTTTGTTGTCGCTTCCACACCTACACCAAGTCCTATTGAATAATCATTTTGCCCTCCAAGTCCATTTTTATAGGGAGAGGCTGCAATTTGCTTAATTTGACTTAACATATCTACAAATGAAGCCCTTGAGTATTTAAATCCTACTGTATTGACATTTGAGATATTATTACTCTCTACATCTAGAGCTATTTGATGAGCTTGCATTCCGCTCACACCAGACCATAACGACCTTAACATTCAAATCCTTTCTTGCTATTAATATTTTTTAATTTTCAGTTTAAAGCAAAAAATATTCCAAAATATATAAAATTATTAGAATCTAAAAATATTTATTTTAAATCTAAACTTTAAAATTTGAATTATTATTTAATCTAAATTTATTTGGTCTTTCAATTTTCATTAGATATTAAATTTTTCATAATGAAATTTAAATTAAATATTTTTGAGATATAGAATCTAAAAAACTAGATTTGGATTCTAATTTTATAAAAAGTTTGGTTGTATTTGCAACCTTAAATATAGCAAAATGGAAAATCTAGTAACTATATTTATCATTGCAACTTTAAAGCATAATGAAAGAGAAACAATATGGTGGAAAATGGATTCTTCGGTTTCTTACGAAATTTCCAAAATGGTGACAAACACTCTCTTATCATCTGCTATTCTCTTTGTCATTACAAACATTTAGGTGAAGAATTTAACAAATAAGTAAGATAAAATAGTTTCTAATTACAAAAAAGATTTAACTTATAAGATTCTAGATTACCACAATTTTGCTAATACAAACAATCTTGCAATAAAAAAAGAGATAATGTGGATTTTGTAGCTAAACAAAGAGGTAAGAGATTTTTTTAAGTAATTAATTTGATTTTATTTAGAGATAAAGATAAATTCATCTCTTTAAATTAATTGCCTCTTTGATTAAATCATCGCCTGTTGTGAAAGCCTTTGCATTCATTGAATATCCCCTTTGAAACACTATTAAGTCAGTCATTGCATCAGCTGGATTGACATTGCTAGTCTCTAAATATTTATGTAAAACTTGCCCAAATCGCAAATCCCCTTTATTATCCCAGCCAATTAGAGGATTCCCACTTGCGATAACTGCATCATCTCCATCTCTACTAATCGCACTCATTTCAAAGAGATTTCCACCTACCTTTTGTAAGCCTTTATCGTTCACAAATGCGACCACACCCACACGCCCCATTGTCTCGGTAATTCCATTTGAAAATGATAGATTTATAAGCCCATTATTATCCACACCAATATTCACTAACTCACCTTTTTGTGTCCCATCTTTGCTAATCTCCAATATTGCAGAATCTATATAAGAATGATTTGTGCTTTTCTTTGTTGCACCACCTGCAACGCTATAAGATATATTTTTTGAGCCATAGTCTAAAGTTATAGGCTCACCATTAAGAACATTACCATTACTATCAAAGGTTATTGTGTGTTCCACTGCTTCGCCAAGCGGATTTAGCCCATCTTTATCAAAGATTTGGCTTTTTACATTCCAAGTTTGTGTATCACCAGAATTATCACTCAACACATATTCAGAAATCACCACCATTTTATCGCCACTATCATTGAAAATTTCGGTAGTAGTTTTGTAATTTGCAACTACAAGCTTATTACTAGAAAATTTATCACTATCTAAAATCTTCCAATTCATAGAATCAATATCAGGATTCCCTCCATTCAAATCACCAATCTTTTGATAAATATGGTTATTAAAATACACCAAAGCATTTCTAGGATAGGAATTATTGCTATTAAATTGTTCTATTTGCATAGTGATATTATCACCAAGCAACCTCCAAGATGAGTTTTCAGCATTTGGATTCTCACTCTCATTACTTACTTTTTGATAGATTCTGCCCTCAAAATTAACCAAATCATTTATATTATAAACCCCTTCCTCGTTAAAAGTAGGCACAGATGAGGAGTCTAGCATTTGCCAAAAGTTGATATCCTCTAGTGGGGAGGTGCTTCCACTAGTTTCAAGTCTCTTAAAAATCACCCCATTTAGTTTGACTAAGTCATTTGGATTGTAATTTTTATTCTGGTTAAAATCCTGCACTTTTAGTAAACCTAGCTCTTTTGTCCCGCTTAAGCCAAGCTGTGAAAATAATTTCCCCTCAAGACTAACTTCAACATCACTAGGAGAATCGTTTTTTAGCTCTAATATCAAACTTTTATTAATAGCTCCATTACTATCACGCACAAAATCCAAGGTTAAGCCTGTCTGCTCTTTTATCAAATCTTTCAATTCGCCTATGGTTCTAAAATCTCCATATTTAAAATTGTAAGTTTTGTTTTCTTTGCCATTGTTGATAGTAATTATTGCGTCATTATAAGCTTTCGCATTGATATTTTCATTATTTACTACTAAAGAATTTATATCTTGATTTAGGATTTTTTCCTCAATTATTGCATTATTATCCAAAAAAAAGTTAAAAGTCCCTATATCACCTTGATTGTTATTTAGATTCACACTAATATCTACTTTTGTGCTCTCAGTTGGTCCATAATATAAATCTTGTGGAATCCTCAAGGGTTTTACCTCACTAACTGCTAGATTCTCCTCGTCATTTTGCGGATTGCTAATGAAAACTCCATTTTGAATTTTGCCCAAATCAACTCCTAGCATATAATAACCAGCGGAATTGACTATATAACCCTCTGCATCCCTTGAAAAAGAACCATCACGAGTAAAATACACTCCATTACTAGGTTCCTCTGCATTAAAGGCATTATTTTCATTATCACCGACAACAAACCAGCCCTTACCTGCATATGCTATGCTTAACTCCTCATCACTTTCTTTATAGCTTCCATCGACATTTGAAATAGCATTTGAAGCGATAGTAGAACCATAATTCATATCACTTGAAACAGGAGAATTTGGGTTCGTAGAATTTAGTGCATTACTAAATATGCTTTTAAATTCAGGCAGATTCGCACGATAACCAGTAGTATTAATATTTGCAATATTATTTGATACAGAATCTAACCCAAATTGATGAGTTTTAATCCCGCTATATCCATTATATAAAGTAGAATTCATACTCTATTCTCCTCTATTTTTTGCATAAAATTCGACTGCTTCGCTAAAAGGCACAATTAGCTCGCCCATTCTTAAATGAGCAATTCCATCATTAAAGATTATACTTTGCACCTCCCCTCTGCCAATTCGTGCGATATTATAACTACCATCAGGATTAAAATTATAATTTGCAATCACACTATAAGCACCATCTGGAAGCTCATTATTAGCATTATCCATTCCATCAAAAGCAAAACTCAAATAGCCACTTTTTCCAGCATAAGAGCTAATATCAATCTCTCTTACTATCTCTTTATTTTCATTAAAAACTAAAATTTTTGGAATTCCTTTATTAATGTCAATAGGCTCATCAAAATATAGTTCAAAGTCTTTAGGTGCAATATTATCTGCGATATTTAGCCCATTGATTGCTGTTTCTGCGATTTTCCCTATCACATTTATACTATTATATGAAGAGTCTCCTGAGTTAGTCGCATTTATCGCCTCACTATCCTTACTTAATATCGCAAGAAGTCTCTCTAGCGTGCTTTTCATATCTGCTTGAAAATTCTTTAGCTCTTCATTTGTGGCTTTGGTGCTTTTCATAGCTTCTGCTACTTCTATCATAGTTTGTTTAGTTTGCTCTTGCATTTCAACCTGCGTTAATTGCGCTGTTTGAGTGATAATCTTATCTGTTTCCATAGGAGCTGTCGGGTCTTGATTTTTTAATTGCTCTAAAAATAGCTTCATAAAAGCAGTGTTATCAAGTTTATGCGGGTCAGGCTTTGGCTTATTTTTTTGTGCTTTATTATAGCCTGTTACTTCATTTAAATTCAGCGGTTCTCTTGTTTGATTTGTCCCTATTTCATTCATTTTAAAATCCTTTTTATGCGTAATTATTAATTATTGTAATTTCAAAATTAGCCATTTCATCATTTTCTAAGCTATTTTCATTCCCAAATTTATTATTATTATTTGCACTTTGATAATTCCATTTACCACTACTATCGCTAAAGCCCATTTGTGTGCCATTTGAGAAACTAATAGCAATATTTTCATATCCTATTTGACTAAGCGCAGAACGCAACTCACTTTGATTTTGGATAAATAAATTTAGTGTGTTTTGGTTTGCATTTAGTGCTATTTGAATATTTTTACCTTGATGGGTTATACTAACTTCCACACTTCCTAGACTTGCAGGATTTAACTCTAAAGTAATTTTAGAGAGTGGAGGTTTGTAATTAATAATCTCTTGCCTTAACTGCCCTATAAAATTCCTCATAGTCTCTTTTGCGTCAAATATCTTTTGAGTTTGCTCGACTTTAGAATTATTTTGCGCTTCAATATTGTTGTTATTATTGTTTGAATCTAATTTTTGGGCTTTCTGCGAATCTTCATTTTTTATCTCTTTTTTTTGCTCTTTAAAACTTGCTGGCTTTATATCTTTATTTTGCATATTTTCATTTTCTAGTGGCTCTTTTTTTTGCTCTTGGGCTTGAATATTTTTATCTATCTGCAGCTCTTTTTTAGCTAAGTTTTCATTGATTGTAGAATCTTTTTGAACTTCTTTTAAATTGTCTTTTTGATTTTCTCTAGAAGATTGTATTTCTTTTGCATTTTCATTTTTATTTAAAATATCCTTTAGGGGCTCTTTAGGGGCTTCTTTGATGGAATCTTTAGTAGAATCTTTTTGACTATCATTTGATTTAGAATCTTTAGCTAAATCTTTTGAATCCTCCTTTGTAGTGCTTTCATTTTGTATTTGGTTTTGTAAATTAGATATTTTTTCTGTGCTAGATTCCGTATTTTTTGGAATACTTGGAGTGATATTTGGCTGATTTAATTGATTTTGATTTACTTTTTGATTAGGTAAATTTGTCGTGCTATTTGTAGCTTTTTTTGGCTCTAAAGTATTTTCTGCAATATTCGGCTTATTAGTTTGGAGCTTAATTTTTTCCAAATTTAATGACAATTCGTCTGCTTTTTTTATCAAATCGCTAAGTTTTTTGCCATCACTTGGCTTTAGCAAAGAAAGAGAATCAAAAGCCTTAAAAGCTCCATATTTCAAAGTATCTTGTATATTTAGTGTCGCTTTTTTTAACACTTTAGGCTTAATTGTGTCATTTGAATTATTTTGCTCTTTTGGATTGGGATTGTTAGCTACATTTTGCTCCAAAGCATTAGGAGTAGAATCTATAGTAGGATTTAAAGCTGTGTTTAGTGGCGCATTTATTTGATTCGTAGTATTTTCAGTCTCCACATTAGTCTTATTAGTTTCGCTAGATTTTATGCTAGATTTAGCTTCATTATTCTTAGTAATTTCTCTAGCTGTATTTTGTTTTGATGGTGTTTTTTCATTTTGCAATGTATTTGGTAAATTTTTATTTGTATTTTTAACTTCTTTTATATTTTGTTTATTTTCTTTAATTTCTGCATTTTTTGAAGATTCTGCAGTTTTACTCTCATTTGTAGTTGTTTCATTTTGTGCTAAATTAGGATTATCGATTATTTTTGTCGGTTTTGGAATCTCACCCTTTAAGATAGTATTTAATGGTGTATCTTTACTAGAAGCTTTATTATCCACACTAAAAGGAAGCTGCTGCAATAATGGATTTTTAATATTTGGCGAATCTTTTTCTTTAGGAATTATTCGCTTTGGACTAATAAAATCTGTGGTTTGTTCCTCATTTTTAGCCTTTAGAATATTATTCAAAACAGAATCTTTATTCTTGTCCAAAATCTGTTTTTGTGCCTGCTTTTGCTCTAATTCTTGAGTTTTAGAAGCTGTTGTGGTTTTACCTAAATCATTAAAGAAATTCATAAAATTCCCATTAGGCTTTTTCTTTGGATTTGTAGCAATACTATTAGTAGTGTTTGGGGCTTCTTTTATTGCTTGCATAATTACCTTAAAAACTAAAATTTATTGGGTAAAATTAAGCAAATATTATTCCATTACTAGATTCTATTTATATTATTTGCAATATATTCAAAGTGCGAATTTTGCTAGTTTTATGCCAAATATAAACTCAAAACAAAAAAAAGAATCTAAGTTAAATTCCATAAAAAATTAATTTAATGATTAATCTGTATTATAAATCTCACTCATAGCTTTAGAAATTTTCTCATTATTAATATTTAAAAATAAACTTGAAGCAAAAATAGCTTGATAAAGTAGCATTTTAGAGCCATCTATCACTCTTAAATTAGATTTTTTTGCAAGTTCTAAAAATTTACATTCTTTGCCATACATTAAATCAAATGCAATTTTAGAATCTCTAAATATAGATTCTAGCATAGATGGAGAAAGCGGGAGGACATTATTTATTGATGATGAAGTCGCATTTACAACCAAATCAAATTGATAATCTTGGTATTTAAATTCGCTAGATAAGTGACACTCAAAACCCCTTATTCTAAAATCTTTTAAATTTGGCTCACTTCTATTAATAATACTAACTTTGATATTATTTTCTTTTAGAATATATGCGATAGCCTTTGCACTGCCACCTGCGCCTATAATAAGAGCATTTTTGATATTAAATTTAAAGATATTTTGATAGAAACCAGTTGCGTCAGTATTGTATCCAATGAGCTTGGAATCTTCCCTGACAATCGTGTTTATAGCATTAATTTCTTTTGCAATACCTCTTATTTCATCACAAGATTCTATTAGAGATTCTTTAAATGGCAGTGTGATATTTGCACCACTTAAATTAAGATTAAAAAACAAATCTCTAAAATTATCGCTAGTTTCTAAATGATAGCGGATATATCTAGCATCAATTCCTAGCTTATAAAATACATAATTATGCAGAAGTGGGGATTTTGAGTGTGCAATAGGATTGCCAAATACAGCATATAATCTTAAATTAGCCATTTATTTAATTTCTTCTAAAAAGTAAAGGAGAACATACCCACCATTTTCTAGCTTACCCCAGCCATTCTCTACACTAGAAATGCTAATAATTGCACCTTTTTTAAACTTTTTTAAGATTCTAGCCTTGGTATTTGGTTCATAACGGATATTTAAATAATCCACTTTCACGATATAGTCTTTGGAATAGTTTTGCTGTGTTAAGTCTTGATTTGAATCTATTGTTTTAATATCACTATTATTTGTAATATCTGTATTTATTTGGCTTATAGAATCTATGCTATCAATATCACTTATCATATCAAGCGGCTCTTTAAGCTCTGAATTTAGCATATCTTGGCTTTGTGTGCTATCTAAATTATCCAAATCCTTAGAATCTGCCAAGTTAAAATCTGTATGATTCTTACTAGCCTCACCAATATTATTATTTTGATTTGAATAAGATGGCTTAGCAATAGAGAATATAACTTTAGTCGTGTTATCTTGCTGCAAATCTAGTTGCTTAAAAAAGCTGTTAATTTGCCCCCATTTGCTAGTATATTTGCCATTATTAACATCAAGTAAAAGAATAATTAACAAAAAAGAAATAATACCAAACATAACAATACTTAAATAAGCAACACAAATACGCAATTTACCGCGCATCCAAGCTCCCTAGCTCAATAGCAGCCATTTGAATATATTTCTTTGGAATCTCTCCTTTGCTAAAAATCGTAGGTTCTATATTATAGTAGTACTCGCAAATATCAAAGAGTAAGAAACACATTCTAGTTAACAATCTAAGATTTCCTTCTGTTTGTTTATAGATAAACTTATATCCACTATCTTTTATAAGTCGTGGGATAGAAGCTAACCCCGCTTTATCTAGCTTTTGTATAATAAAAAGTCGCACATTTTTTAAATCAAGTTGATTTATTATTATCTTATCCCAGATTCGAGAAGTAAAATAGCTCTCGTTTAAAACCTCTTTTTGTTTTAATGCGTGCGTAACAAGAATAAATCTAAATACTCTACAATCTGAAAGCATTCTTATTACTTCAAGCTCTTTATCTCCATATAATTGCACCTCATCAATTATTATTGTCGGGCTAAGCTCATTTCTTGGGAGATTGTCTGAAAAGCTTTTAAAAAACTCATCTCTAGTCATATTTTTATTAATAGGAATATGCGGGAGAAACTTCAAATGAAGCTGTGCTAAAAAGCCATTTAAGGATAAAAAAGGAAATAGTTGAATATGGAGCGTTTCTTTTGGAATACTATTTTCAAGCTGTTTTATCAAATAGCTTTTGCCAACACCTGGTCGCCCTGTGAGAATTACAATCTGAAATGGGACTTGTGAAATTAGCTGCTCTATTCTATGTCTAGCAGAAATATTAATATCCAAATCAATATAGTCCATATTATTGACTTTTTCTAAAAATATATTTTTTGCTTTACTAAAGGGATTCATACATAAACCTAAATAAATGTTCTATGAAAAAAATAAACTATAAATTATATCATAATTTTAACTATTAAGATTATAAGTTACTTAAATTTTATAAAAGCAAATAAAATTCCTTATTTTTACAAAATATAATATTTTTTATGTTTTTGCACTCAAAAATTTATTGCAAATATAAAAATCCCACTATTGAAAATTATAAATTTTGATGCTAAATTCTGCAATATTTAAAATATTTAGACAAGATTTGTATAAATATTTTGTACATCATCATCATCATCGATTTTATCTAGCAACTTATCTAGCTCAATTATTTGTTCATCATTTAATTCTATAGGTGAAGTTGGGATATATTGAAGATTCGAGCTAGAGACATTTAAATTTAGCTTTTTTAAGCCATCCATTAGATTTCCAAATTCCTTGTAATTTGCATATAAATAAATTATTTCATCCTCTATTTGCATACTTTCTAGCCCAAAATCTATCAATTCTAATTCCAAATCATCTGTGCTAATGCCATTAAGATTAGTCTTATCTAGTGAAAACACCGCCTTTTTGCTAAACATAAATTCTAACGAACCATTTGGAATAATTTGAGCATTATGCTTATTGCAATAACTCTTAAGATTCGCAATCGTTCTGGTAGGATTATCAGTAGCGCATTCTATAATCATCATCACACCAAATTGTGCTTTTGCTTCATAAACAATCTCACTCAAGGCAGAATCTTTACCACTAGCCCGCTTAATTGCTGCTTCAATATTATCCTTTGGAAGATTCTGCGCCTTTGCATTAAGTATCGCCACTCTAAGCTTTGCATTCATATCTGGGTCACTCCCTCCATCTTTTGCCGCTAGAGTGATCGCTTTTGCGAGCTTTGGAAAGAGCTTGCTCATTTTATCCCATCTTTTTTCCTTGCTAGCTCGCCTATATTCAAATGCTCGTCCCATTTTTAATCCTTGTTGATAAAGTTGATAAAATAATTTTGAAATTATATAATTAAATTTTAATTTTTGTTAGGCGATTTTGCTTTGAAAGTTTTGGAGGTTTTTTAATGAAAAGGATTTTATTAGTTATTATTTGTGCCTTTAGCTTTACTTTTGGTGCTTCACAAACAAAGACCACAATAGGATATTCTTACACAAGATTAGATAGTGCTTCCTATCAAGCCATTGAAATAGGGACTTCAGTTGTGGCAATTACAAAGAAAGGTATTGTGCGTCCATACACAGGAGCAGAGATTTCAGTCCCACTATTTTTTGACCAAAATGGAACAAACCAGCCTAATTTTGAAGCAAAAGGGACAGGCTTTGGCGTGGGATTAGAAGTGCCACTTGTAGCTGGGCTAGATATTGGGGGGTTTTATATCCAAATAATGGGTGGATACAATCTAAACTGGCTTAGTGATGCGATTAAAAAAGCTCCCTCTGGTGCTCAAATTGGTGCTATAAAAAACTCACAAACAAAGACAATAACACACGGATACATCTATGGTGCGGGACTTGGATATAACTTTGATTTTAATATGACGATAGGGGTTCGCTATCTTCGTGGTTCAATGAATAATAATGTGCAAGACCCTGGAGAAGGAATGTTCCCAAAATACAAAACAAATTATGAAAAATTTTTAATCCTACTTGGATATAGATTTTAAAATTTGCTTTGTAGGCATTACAAACTAGGAAATAAATTTTATTTTAGATTCTGCTTTTTCTTTGATAAAAAAGCGGAATCTAACTGCAATTTCTATGATTTTTAGATTCCACATTTTTAAATCCTAAATCAAATTTAAAAACAAAAAAATTAAATTACATATTTTTTATTATGATAGTAGCCAAAAGAGTGAATTTAAGAAAAATAACAATAAAATAATGTTCTCATAAATTTATTATTTAAGCTAGAATCTATGCAACTAGAAAAAACAAGAATCTTAGTTAAATAAAATTTTAAAATGGTAAAAAATGATAACTTTAAAAAATTCAATTATTAATATAGTTTTAGTTGAGCCTAGGATTCCGCAAAATACTGGAAATATCGGAAGACTTGCACTTGCTAGTAACGCAAGGCTTCATCTAGTTCATCCGCTAGGATTCGTGCTAGATAGCAAGGAGATAAAGCGCTCAGGAATGGATTATTTTGACAAAATAGATTTAGTTGAATGGGATTGTTTAAGTGATTTTTTGAGTGTAAATCCAGTATCAAATAATCATTTTTTCTTAAGCACAAAAGCTTCCAAATCACATTTTAGTGCTAAATTTAGCAATGAATGTTTTTTAATTTTTGGCAGGGAGGATAAAGGGCTAGATAAGGAGCTATTAAAGGCAAATTATAATCAATGCTTTAAGATTCCAATACTTAATGAAGCAAGAAGTCTGAATCTTGCAAATGCTGTTAGCATCGTAGTTTATGAGGCAATTAGACAAATTAATAACTAGAGTTTTTTGAATAAAAATAAGATTCCAAGCGCACATAGAATTAAGCCAAAAACTAAAAACATTTTCACAAGCCCAAAAGTATTAATAATGGGTTGTGTGATGAATGGTGAGAGAAACTGACCCATAAAAATAAAGCTAGCTAAAAATCCATAGGCTTTCGCTCTAATGTTATCATTTGTTAGCAAAAACAACCACGAACTATTTGTAACAAGTAAAATTCCAAGCCCACAACCTGTAAAAATTAATGCAATAAGCAAAATAATATAACTATGAAAAATATAAATTAGCAAATATCCAAACCCAAGCAAAAAAAAGCCTATAAAATACATTTTATTCAAGCTAAAATAGATTCTAAGTTTTGAATAAATTAGTGAGCTAAATGCTGTAAAAATTGATGAAATTGCAAGTGAGATTCCAACCAGCTCTCCGCCTTTATCAAGCACTTTGATTATAAAAAATGGTATTTGTGTTGGAACTATATAAAACATAGCCATACTAAAGAATCCAAGAATATAAATAGGCAAAAATGTAAAGAAATTGAATTTTGTGGCAGTTTGCGTATTTATATTTTTATTTTTTTGCGGCTCAAAGAGATTTTTAAAAGCAAAAATAAAAATTATAAATCCAAGGAGATAGACTAAAAATGGGAGTCTCCAATTTATATTTGACAAGAATCCACCTATTGTTAAAAATAATGCTCCGCCAAATGCAGTATAAAAACCCTGAATGCTAAGCGCTTTCTCTCTCTTTAGCCCTTGATAATAATCAGCCAATAGTGCGGAAGCCCCTGTCATTACAAAAGCAGTGGCGATTCCAAAAACTGCCCTTGAGAATAAAATTAAGTAAATATTATCCAAACAAAATGCGCTAAATCCGCTAACACTCCAAATAATCATAAATGGATAGAGTAGCTTTAATCGCTTAAATTTATCAAATAAATATCCACTAAGTGGTGAAAAAACCACAACAAACATTGCTGGCAAAGTCAAAACTAATCTGCTTAGTAGCTCAATATTTTTAATATCCTCAAAATGTTTTTCTAAATTTGGCAAAGATGGTGCAATAGCTGTGCTTCCTAGCACCGTCATCGCAGATACGCTAAAAAGTGAAAAATAAAATATTTTTGTAGAACAATCTTTCAACATTCAATTTACCTTTCATTGAGCTTAAAAATAATTTAAATATTTGAAATTATATACTTTAAAGCAAAATAAAAAATTAATACTATCAAATTAATATTTTTAGTAGCAGTCTTTGCCCTATGTATAGCTATAATTAAAAAATTAATAAGAATATTTGCATAACCAATAAATCTTTTTATAAAAGGCAATAAGGAAATATTTACAGGTAAGGAAACCAGCCTAACAAATATATGTCTCATTTGTCTATCTTGTTAATAAAGATTTTTTGAGGAGGGGATGCATAGAAAAGCTAAATCTAGCAAAAAATTAAAATAAGCAATATAAAAAATTAATAAAGCTAGATTCTATATTTTTAGATTCCATTGCTTAAATTATAAAGTATAGTTTAATATCTCAAAAGTTATAGTTTTAGTCTTTTATTAAAGATATGCAATCATTTAATTTTACACTCAAAGCTTATCTCTAACTTAATCTCCATTAATTTTTTAAAATTAGCAAAATTATTTTATTTAATTTAGCACTTTTAATATATTTTTTATTCCATCTACAACAAAGCAAACTTGCTCTTTTGAGATTATATAAGGTGGCATAAAATACACAACATTCCCAAGTGGACGAATGATAAGCCCATTTTTGAGGGCAAGAGAGCTAAACTCTAGGCTAATTGTCCTCTCATAATCTCCTACCAAATCAAAGGCAAAAATCATACCTTTTTTGCGCAAATTCATAACATTTTTAAACTCATTCAATTCCAAAAATTTATCAAAAATAAATTCACTTAAAACCTTATTTTTTGATATTATATTTTGGGTTTGAAAAATATCAAGTGTAGCGTTTGCACAAGCAACTGCTAAAGGATTCCCTGTGTAACTATGTGAATGCAAAAATGCCCTCTCATAATCACCATAAAAAGCATTGTAAATATTATCATTTGTAATTACCGCAGATAGTGGCAAATAGCCTCCCGTAATACCTTTTGATAAACACAAAAAATCTGGCTCAATCTCACATTCTTCTAATGCAAACATTTCTCCACTTCGCCCAAAGCCGACTGCAATTTCATCAAAAATCACATAAATTTCATTCTCTTTGCAAATCTCACAAGCTTTTTTTACAAATTCCTTTGGATAGATATTCATTCCACCTGCACACTGCACCAACGGCTCTAGCACAAAAGCACAAATTTGATTTTTATTTTTAGAAATTACATTTTTTAGCTCTTGCAATGTTTGATTTATAGATTCCTCACTAAAATCCTTTGGCAGTGGAGTTTGGATATTTTGTATCAAAATATTTTTATAAACATCTTTATAGATTCCAACACTACCTAAACTCAATGCCCCGATAGTCTCGCCGTGATAGGAGTTTTGAAGCGATAAAAAAATATTTTTATTGTGATTTTTTAGGATATTTAAATGATGGCTCATTTTTATAGCAATCTCGATTGCAGAGCTTCCATTATCCGCATAGAAGCACTTTGAAAGAGATTGCGGAAGAAGTGAAATTAATCTCTCTGATAGATTCACAATGCCCTCGTGCGTATATCCTGCAAAAATCACATGCTCTAATCTATCAATCTGCTCTTTTAGTTTTGCACTAATATATTCATTATTATGACCAAATAAATTCACCCACCACGAGCTAATGCAATCAATATATTTATTTCCATAAAAATCATACAAATACACGCCTTCACCCCTTGCAATAGGCATAATATTAAAGCTCTCCATATCTTTCATTTGTGTGCAAGGATGCCAAATATATTTAGAATCTTTAGATATTAATTGTTTGATTTTATTTTCTAAATTCATTGTAAAATTCCCACATTTTAATAATTGTTTGTTATAATTCGCAATTATACTTATTTTTAACCAAAATTTTAAGAGATTAAGCCAAATTAGGCTTATAACACAATGTTGAAAGGATTATTTTTTAATAATGATAACTTGGATGCAGCAACATAAAAAATACCTAATAATAACTATTTGGATAAGCACGATAGCATTTATCGCCGCTGGTATGGTGGGTTGGGGTGCTTATAATTTCTCACATTCTACTAATTCAGTTGCAAGCGTAGGGAATATTGATATTAGTGTAGAAGATTTCAATATGGAATATAACAATATTTTCAGAGAGTATAGCAAACAGCTTGAAGAGCTAACAGGAAGGCCTCTTGATAATGAACAAGCAAAGACTCTAGGGTTAGAAAATGTCGCTATGACAAGAGCTATAAATAAAGCATTGTTGGAAAATTTTGCAATAGATTCTGGCATTAGAATTAGCGATGAAGAGGTTACAAAAGAAATTCAAAATGATGAAATATTTAGACAAAATGGTATCTTTAGTCCAAAAACTTATAAAGAAATATTAGCACAAAATAGAATCCGACCACTTGAATATGAAAGAATGATAAGAAAAGAATTATTAATTAAAAAGATTCTATCAATGTTTCCATCAATTGTAACACCAAGTGAAGGGGATGTGCTAAATTTATCTTTAAATTTACAAGATAAACTTTCAGTGCAGATTATCAATGCAAATCAAGTGAAAGTTAATATTGAAGATTCTAAATTGATGGAATTTTATAATAAAAATAAAGAATCTTATAAAAGCCCAAAGCAATTTGAAGTAGAAATGCTAAACTTTAATCCAAAAGATATAAAGCCAAATGAAAACGATGTGCAAACCTACTACAATGAAAATAAACAAAACTACACAGAAAATGGAATCTTGCAAGACTATACAAAAATAAAAGATAAGGTTGAAAATGATTTTAAAATTTGGCGAGCAAATCGAAATGCCCTAGAAGCCTATGTAGAAATGAAACAAAATAAAAACCAAAATAATAGAGAGAGAAAAATAATTTTAGAGGGAGATAATAAAAAAATTGTAGAAGCACTGCAAAATGCCAATGAAGGAGAGACTATCCAGCCATTAGAAGTGGATGATGAATTTGTAGCATTAAAGCTCATAAAAAGAATTCCACAAACTATAAGAACCTTTGATGAAGTAAAAGATAAGGTTAAAAATAATTATTACCCACAAGCTTTAAGAGAGGCATTACAAGAAGAAGCCAAAGCTAGAATAAATGTATTTAATGGCAAAGATATAGGATATTTTAGCCTAAATGATGTAAAACAGATTCCATCACTTTCTCCACTAGAAAGCAGAGAAGTCTTAAGACAAATTTTTGAAAACAACGATAAAGTTGGCTACGCAATATTGGGCAATAAAGCAGTCTTATATAATATTATGGAACAAAAAGTGCTAACAAACCAATCAAGTAATTTAGATATTTTCCGTGATTTTAAATCTATAATTTTGGAGCAGAGTTTATTTGATTTCTTATCCAAAGAATATAAAATTATAAATAATCTAAAAAAGGATTCATAAAATGGAGCAAGTAATTCTTGGTATTGATATAGGTTCTTCAAAGACATGTTCAATAATTGCTGAGATAAAATCCGGCTCTCCATATATAATAGGCACCGGGATGCAGACTTCTAAAGGCATTAGAAAAGGTGCAATCACAAATATAGAGCAAGCAAGCAGAGCCATTCGTGAATCTGTAAATCAAGCAAAAAGAATAGCTGGGGTAGATATTTCTCAAGCATATATTTCCCTATCTGGCGTTTATACAAAGAGTATTGATAGTATTGGCGTGATTAACAATCCTCGCGATGATATAGGGATTCAAGAAATTAATAGAGTTATGCAAGCAGCACTTTATAATGCAAATATTCCTAAAAATTATGAAGTAGTCCATGTGCTTCCATATCTATTCAAAGTAGATGATAGAGATTATATAGATGACCCATTTGGTATGAGTGGCACTAGGATTGAAGTATCTGTGCATATAGTTATAGCACAAAAAAGTGGATTAGAGAATCTAAAAAAAGCAGTCAAAAATGCTGGCATTGAAATTAGTGGCATAGTATTAAGTGCTTATGCCTCGTCTATCGCAGTTTTGAATAATGATGAAAAAGAGCTTGGGGCAGCCTGTATTGATATGGGTGCAAGTAGCTGTGATATTATGATTCACTATGGAAATTCTATGCGATATGATGATTTTCTAGGGGTTGGCTCTGGGCATATTACAAATGATATTGTTATGGCACTCACCATACCACCTCTAGTAGCTGATACAATAAAGATTAAATATGCTACATTAAATGAGCTTACACAAGAAGAAAGAGGCTCTTACCTTGAAATTCCATCAAATACTTCCCCAACAGAAGCTAGAAAAGTAGAGCTTGAAGTTTTGCATAGTGTAGTATTTTCCAGAGCTTTAGAAACTATGCAGATAATCGAACATTCACTAGAAAAAAGTGGGCTAAAAAATAATCTTGGTGCAGGTATCGTTATAACCGGTGGAATGGCTCATATGAATGGATTAAAAGAATTAGCAAAAGGAATTTTCCCAAACCTTCCTATAAGAATCGCCACACCAAGAGAAATAAATGATTCTTTTAGTATGTTAAAAGACCCTATTTATGCAACAGTTGCAGGATTAATACTATATGGTGCTGGCAAATGGACGAACTATGAAATAGATTCTACAAAGAAATTAAAACATACACAGAATAATAATATTCTTACAAATACGAGTTTGTCCGATATAGAAGTCAAGGAAAATGATTTATCCGACCTTCAAATGGCTAAAAATGCTGAAGATGCAATTAAATTAGGCAGAAAAAATGATAAAAATGAAAATGGTGTTGTTGATAAAATTGTCAATTTTTTTAAGAGCTTGTTTTAACAAACATATTTTAAAGGAGAGTAAATGGATATAAATATTGAAGAATTGCAACCTACAAATGAAATTAAAATTAGTGTAGTTGGTGTTGGTGGCGGTGGCAGCAATACAATTAATCACATAATAAAACATGGGGTAGAAGAAAGCATTAAACTAATCGCACTTAATACAGATTCTCAGCACTTAAAAACAATAGAAGCACATAGCAAGATTCAAGTAGGGGAAAAAACTACTTGTGGGCTTGGGGCTGGTATGAATCCAGAAATAGGCAAAAGAAGTGCAGAAGAGAGTTATGATACCATAAAGCAAGAATTAGAGGATTCTAAAATTGTATTCATTGCAACAGGACTTGGCGGTGGAACAGGAACAGGCGCATCTCCTATAGTCGCAAAAGCTGCTAAAGAAGTCGGGGCTTTAGTTGTAGCAGTTGTTACAAAACCATTTAGATATGAAGGAAGCCATAGAGAAAAAGTTGCAGAAGAAGGCTTAAAAGAACTCAAAAATGAAGTTGATACTATCATCGTCATCCCAAATGAAAAATTACTCTCAATAATCGATAAAAATTTAGGTATGAAAGATAGCTTGAAAATTGTTGATAATGTCCTTGCACAAGCAGTAACAGGTATTGCTTCATTTATTTTAAATGATAGCAATGGCGGACTAAATCTTGACTATGCAGATTTAAATGCTGTAATGGCATTTAGAGGGCTTGGACTAATTGGTATTGGTGATAAGGAAGGTGAAGATTCTGCAATAGAGGCTGTAAAAGAGGCAATAGAATCTCCACTTTTTGACAATGTAAGCATAAAGGGGGCAATGGGTGCATTAGTGCATTTTGAAGTAAATGAAAATTATCCATTACTTAGAATCACAGAGGCAGCCTCTCTAGTTGAGCCACAGCTAGAGAAAACAGCAACTCTAAAGCAAGGATGGAGTTATAACAATAATCTTGCTCCTACACAAGTCCGTGTTACTTTGGTAGTTACAGGTTTTGAAAAAGAAGTCATGCAAAAAGATAAAATCACAAATGAATCTAGCCAACAAGATGAAATAACAGATTTAGAAAAGAGTGTGAAAACTATCCAAAAAATCAAACTTAAAAAAGTAAGTGGAATTGAAGATAATTACTATGACAGCCTAAATCTCGACCTCCCAACATTTTTAAGAAATCAACAAGACTAATACTTGAAATATTTTCTACCACTAGCCATTATTATGGCTATTGCATTTTATTTACTACACAATAAAACTCCAAAAGTTTCACATATCTGCCCGCTAAATAATGAAAATATAGTTACACTTGGAGATAGTATTGCAAATGGTTTTGGTGTGAATGAAAAGGATAGCTTTGCTATACAAATTCCACAATCTTTAGGTAAGAATCCTATAAAGTTAGGCATTGATGGTGAGACAACTAATGGACTTTTAGCAAGAATAGATAATGAGCTAAATAAAATTAATAGCATTGCTATGATAATTATTTCGATAGGCGGAAATGATTTTTTAAGGAAGTTACCAGAAGATTCCACAAAAAGAAATTTAGATGCTATCATTTCAAAGGCAAAAAAGCACACTAATTGCATAGTAATTATTAGCGTGCCTAGCGGAATCTTGGGTGGTCTTACGGGAGGCATCTCTTCAATTTATAATGAAGTAGCAAAAAAATACAATATATTAGTAGAATCTCGCTCAATGCCAAAAATTTTAAAAGATATAAGCTTAAAACTAGACCAAATTCACCCAAACAAAGAAGGACATAATCTAATCACTAATAATGTGCTAGATTTAGTCAATAAACATAAATAATCAATTTTAGAGCTTTTGTAACTTTACTGATTATAAGATTTAGTTTCCAAATTCATTCCATAAATCTTGCTTTTGGTCTCCTTAAAACCACTTTTAAATCAAATTTAGTCAAGTCATAAAAGTTGGTAATAAATTAATCCTAAACATTTAAGCAATTTCACAAGCTAACAACCCATCATATTTATTATTTTTTTACCCTATATAAATTTATCTTTTTTTAAGCATTATGGAATCTAATTTTAGATTTCACTAGATTCTGTCTTTATAGATTTTATAAAATAAATATTTCTAATATCGCCAGCTTCTAGCCCCTTATATTATTTTAAATAATGTGCCATTACTTAAATTTCTATAATTATTTAATTTTTTTAGATTAATCTTTTAAAAATAGCAATTTTTAAGCAATATTTTTGAAATATTTTGCATATCTTTAAAAATTATAAAATTAATTTATCATTAAATTACTCAAAATTAGAATCTAAAATGCCATTTAAATCGCTCAAACTAGATTCTAAAAAATAAAAAATTGTATAATAAAAAGTAACTTTACTTCACAAGGATTTATTATGGAACGATATTCAATCTTTGATAATTTCATAACGCATTTTAGCAATTTCATATCAATGTCTAGCAATTTTTTATACACATATTTTTTGGTATTTTTGTTAATTATTTGTGGGCTTTATTTTACATTTCGCACAAGTTTTATTCAAATACGATTTTTACCACAAGTATATAAAATACTCAAAGAAAAAAGCCAAAAAGAGCATATCTCGCCATTTGGAGCATTGATGATTTCTACTGCCTCAAGAGTTGGTATTGGCAATATTGTAGGTGTTGCAGTTGCAATTAGTAGTGGTGGCGTTGGTGCATTATTTTGGATGTGGATTATAGCCATTGTTGGAGGAGCAAGTGCATTTATTGAATCCACTCTAGCACAAGTTTATAAAATAAGAGATGGTGAGCATAACTACAAAGGTGGTCCAGCCTATTACATACAGAGTGCGCTAGGGAGTAGGACGCTTGGGATAGTTTTTGCAATTTCGCTCATTGCTTGTTTTAGCTATGGGTTTAATGGATTGCAGTCTTTTACACTAACTTCTACTTTTGAATATTATGTGGGGAGCGAAGTCTTTAATAATGGACATATTAAAATTTTTATTGGGCTGATTTTAAGCTTACTAACCGCTGGATTCTTCTTTGGTAGTGATAAAGCAAGTGCCATCATCGCCACAATTTTAGTGCCTATAATGGCTATTGCTTATTTGATTGTTGCAATAATTGTGATTATTATGAATTTCTCTGCCCTGCCAAATGCCTTTGCTGATATTTTTGCAAAAGCATTTGATTTCGAAGCAATCTTTGGAGGATTTGCCGGAAGTGCTATGGTTATTGGAATTAAGAGAGGATTGTTTTCAAATGAAGCAGGTATGGGTTCTGCTCCGAATGCAGCTGCTGCAGCTCACACAAGCCACCCTGCAAAACAAGGAATGGTGCAAACTCTATCGGTTTTCATAGATACATTGATAATTTGCTCTGCTAGCGCATTAATGGTTATTTGCTCAAATGCAGAAGGACTAGATGGAATGCAAGGAATGCCACTAATGCAAAAAGTAATGGAAGGATATTTTGGAAATTTTGGATTGTATTTTATAAGCATATCTGTTGTGTTATTTGCCTTTACTTCATTAATTGGAAATCATTTCTATGCAGAAGCAAATTTTAAATTCATCACAAAAAATAAACTTGCCTTACAGATTTTTAGGGCAACTGCTGTTTTTATTGTATTTCTTGGAGCACAAATAAGTATGGGATTAGCGTGGGATACTGCCGATGTTATTATGGGAATTATGGCAACAATTAATATAATTTCTATTTTATTGCTAGGAAAAATTGCCCTAAAAGTGCTAAAAGACTATGACAAACAAATTAAAGAGGGTAAAAACCCAACTTTCAAAGCAGCAGATGTTGGAATCTATAATACAGAGTGTTGGAAATAAAATCCAAAAAGATAAAGAATAATTTAGATTCCACAATTTATTGGGATCTAAATATTTTAAATCTTCTAATACTAAATTTTTCAAATAAAAATTTTAGTGGAATCTATAAAAATAAAAGCTACTAAATTATTTTAAATATCTTATACTTCATAACTATCTTAACTTTCCATAAAAATATAAATTTAAAAAAATATTATTATTTTATACCATCCAAATTATTTAAATTTATAAAAGCAAAAAGCTTTGTTAAGCTTGCAAATAACCTACTTTATTTATTGGAATCTAAAAATATTTTTAAATAAGATTCCATTAAATTTATATATTTTATTTTCTAAAGAATTTTAAAAGATTCTAAGTTATATAATTCCAATTTCACAAAAAATCCAAAAAATAATTTTAAATAAAAGAGAAATATGCAAAATATACGAAATATCGCAGTAATCGCACATGTCGATCATGGAAAAACTACTTTAGTAGATGGACTTTTAAGGCAAAGTGGCACATTTTGTGAACACGAAGTAATAGATGAAAGAGTTATGGATAGTAATGATTTAGAAAGAGAGAGAGGCATTACAATACTCTCTAAAAATACAGCAATCAATTATAAAAATACAAAAATAAACATCATTGACACACCTGGACACGCAGACTTTGGCGGAGAAGTAGAAAGAGTGCTAAAAATGGTAGATGGTGTTTTGCTCCTTGTTGATGCACAAGAAGGCGTTATGCCACAGACTAAATTTGTAGTAAAAAAGGCACTAAGTTTTGGAATCTGTCCTATTGTAGTAGTAAATAAGATTGATAAACCAGCTGCTACTCCAGACAAGGTTGTAGATGAAGTCTTTGATTTATTTGTAAGTATGGGAGCAAATGATAATCAACTTGATTTTCCTGTGATTTATGCTGCCGCAAGGGAAGGCTATGCAATTAAGAATCTAAATGATGAAAAGAAGAATCTAGAGCCATTATTTGAGGCGATTTTGCAAAATGTTCCAAGCCCTAGTGGAAATGAGGAATCTCCATTGCAAGCACAAGTTTTTACCCTTGATTACGATAATTATGTAGGAAAAATCGGGATTGCTAGAATCTTTAATGGAGTAATCTCCAAAGGACAGAATGTAATGCTTGCAAAAAGCAATGGTGAGAAAGAAAATGGACGCATAACAAAGCTAATAGGATTTCTAGGACTTGCAAGGACAGAGATAGAGAGTGCAAAAGTTGGCGATATTGTAGCGATTGCTGGGTTTAATGCTATTGATGTGGGTGATAGCATAGTTGATATAAATAAGCCTATGCCACTTGACCCAATGCACCTCGAAGAGCCTACAATGAGTGTTTATTTCGCGGTAAACAACTCTCCTCTTGCTGGACTAGAGGGCAAACATGTAACTGCAAATAAATTAAAAGATAGGCTTTTAAAAGAAATGCAGACAAATATCGCTATGAAAATGGAAGAAGTAGGTGAGGGAAAATTCAAAATATCTGGACGCGGTGAGCTTCAAATTACAATTTTAGCTGAAAATCTGCGTAGAGAGGGATTTGAGTTTTCCATATCTCGCCCTGAAGTCATTGTAAAAAATGAAAATGATAAGCATTTAGAGCCATTTGAACATTTAGTAATTGATAGCCCACAGGATTTTAGCGGTGTTATAATAGAAAAACTGGGGAAGAAAAAAGCTGAATTAAAAGCTATGAATCCTATGAGTGATGGATATACTAGACTTGAATTTGAGATTCCAGCTCGTGGGCTTATAGGATATAGAAGTGAGTTTTTAACAGATACTAAAGGTGAAGGCATTATGAATCATTCATTTTTAGAATTTAGAGAATTTAGTGGAAATATTGAGCGTAGAGCAAATGGTGCTTTAATTAGTATGGAAAATGGTGAGACTACAGCTTTTTCACTCTTTAATTTGCAAGATAGAGGTGTGCTATTTATCCCACCACAGACAAAAGTATATATAGGAATGGTTATAGGTGAGCATAGCAGGGATAATGATTTAGATGTCAATCCAATAAAATCTAAACATTTAACAAATATGCGAGCAAGCGGAAGTGATGATGCTATAAAGCTTACTCCGCCGCGTGAATTAAGCTTAGAGAGGGCATTAGAGTGGATAGAGGATGATGAAATTTTAGAGATTACACCACTTTCAATCCGCATTAGAAAAAAAGTCCTGGATCCAACACAGCGAAAACGAAGCACAAAAAAATAGAAATTTATTAAGGAATATAATATGAATGATTTTTTAAAAGCTATGCATTTTAGACATGCTTGTAAGATTTTTGATGAAAATAAAAAGATTAGCAATGAGCAATTTTTAGAGATTTTAGAAAGTGGGAGGATGTCACCTAGCTCAATGGGAGTAGAACCTACAAGATTCCTAGTGATACAAGATAAAGGCTTAAAAGAGAGATTAAGAGAGGCTTGTTGGAATCAAATACAAATTACAAGTTGCTCACATCTAGTAGTGCTAAAGTCGCTAATTCAGCCTGTTACTCCACCATCAAGCTATATGGATAGAGTATCACTTAGAAGAGGAAAAAATGATGGGGAACAAAAAAAATGGGTTGGATACTATAATAAATTTTTAAAAAGTAATGAGGCAAGAGGTATTAGCGTTAGAAATTGGGTTGAAAAGCAAGCCTATATAGCGGCTAGTTCTATGATGAATTATGCGGCTTTTATTGGCATAGATTCTTGTCCGATTGAGGGTTTTGAGGCTAAACAAGTGGATGAGATTCTACAAATTGATACATTTAAAGAGTGTGTTAGTATAATTCTATGCTTTGGCTACCGAATAAAAGAGCAACAAAAACGATACAGACTTAGTTTAGACGAATTAGTGGAATATAGATAAGATCTTAAGTTTAATTCATATTTATTAAAATAATAAAATACTAATTTTAATTTAATTATAGGGTTTATTTATGGGTAATTTAACAGTTATTAAGAGAAATGGCAGAATTGAGATTTTAGATATTACAAAGATTCAAAAATACACTAGCTCCGCAGTTGAGGGCTTAAGTGGTGTTAGTCAAAGTGAATTAGAAGTTGATGCTAAGATTCACTTTAGAGACAAAATTACCACAGAGGAAATCCAAATCACTTTAATAAAAACAGCGGTAGATAAGATTGATATGGATACTCCAAATTGGACTTATGTTGCAGCAAGGCTGTTTTTGTATGACTTATATCATAAAGTTAGTGGATTCACAGGCTATAAACATTTAAGAGAATATTTGCAAAAAGGACAAAACGAAGGCAAGATTCTAAAAGGTTTTAGTGAGAAATTTGATATTGATTTTCTAAATAGCAAGATTATGCCAGAGAGAGATTTACAATTTAATTATCTAGGAATAAAAACACTATATGATAGATATTTAATTAAAGATAGACAAAATAAACCTATAGAATTGCCACAGCATATGTTTATGGCAATCGCAATGTTTTTAGCACATAGAGAAAAAGAACCAAATGAGTGGGCTGTAAAGTTTTATGATATTTTATCAAAGTTTGAGGTGATGAGTGCAACACCAACTTTAGCAAATGCTAGAAGCACAAGACATCAATTAAGCTCTTGTTATGTAGGAAGTATGCCTGATAATATAGAGGGTATCTTTGATTCCTATAAAGAAATGGCGCTTTTAAGCAAATATGGCGGTGGTATAGGCTGGGATTTTAGCAAGATTCGAGGACTTGGAAGCTATATTGATGGACATAAAAATGCAGCAGGTGGTGTCGTGCCATTCTTAAAAATAGCAAATGATGTAGCAATAGCAGTAGATCAACTAGGCACTAGGAAAGGGGCGATTGCTACATATCTAGAAGTATGGCATATAGATGTACATGATTTTATAGATTTACGTAAAAATAGCGGTGAAGAGAGGAGAAGAACACACGATTTGTTCCCTGCACTTTGGATTTGTGATTTATTTATGAAACGAGTTGAGAATAATGAGCTTTGGACGCTCTTTGACCCTTATGAATGTAGTGAGCTAACAGAATGCTATGGAGGTGATTTTGAAGCAAAATATATTGAGTTAGAAAAAAAAGATGGAATCACAAAAGAAATAGTAAATGCAAAGGATTTATGGAAAAAGATTCTAACTAACTATTTTGAGAGCGGATTGCCGTTTTTATGCTTTAAAGATAATGCAAATAAGACGAATCCAAACGCACATAAAGGACTTATTAGAAGTAGCAATCTTTGCACAGAAATTTTTCAAAACACAAATCCAACACATTATAAAATAAAAGTTGAGTTTGAAGATGGAAGCATTGAGTATTTTAGGGAAAGTGATGAAGTGAAACTAGATTCTAATGTGATAAAAAAAGCAAATAAATTAACCTCACTTGATAATCTAAATTCAAAGCCCATTTTTATAACAGAGAGAATCGGTGAGGGAGGCGAGACTGCAGTGTGTAACCTTGCTAGTATCAATTTAAGTAAAATTAACACAAAAGAAGATATTGCTAGAGTTGTGCCCATAGCAATTAGAATGCTTGATAATGTAATTGATTTAAACTTCTATCCAAATAGAAAGGTGCGTGCAACAAATCTAAAAAATCGTGCAATAGGGCTTGGTGTAATGGGTGAAGCGGAAATGCTTGCAACCAACCAGATAGAATGGGGCAGTAAAGAGCATTTTGAAAAGATTGATAAAATCTTAGAATTAATAAGTTTTAGTGCAATAGAATCTAGCTGTAATTTAGCGGTTGAAAAAGGCTCTTATGAAGAGTTTGAAGGCTCAAATTGGAGTAAGGGAATCTTTCCAATAGATTTAGCAAATAATGAAGCTTTAAAGCTAACAGAGCGAACTTTACTTGATGTGTGCAATTGGGAAAAATTGAAAGAAAAAGTTAAGAAAAATGGTATGAGAAATGGTTATCTAATGGCGATAGCTCCTACTAGCTCAATTTCTATTTTAGTTGGCACAACACAAACTATTGAGCCTATATATCGTAAGAAATGGTTTGAGGAGAATCTAAGCGGAATGATTCCAAATGTCGTGCCAAACCTAACCCTTGATACATTTAATTTCTACAAAAATGCTTACGAAATAGAACAATTAGATATAATCAAGGCTGCGGCAATTCGTCAGAAATGGATAGACCAAGGACAGAGTGTAAATATCTTTGTAGATTTAGCTAAAGCCTCTGGAAAATATCTAAATGATATTTATATGCTAGCGTGGAAACTAGGGCTAAAATCAACTTATTATTTAAGAAGTCAAAGTCCAGATGCCGAAAAACAAACAAATGATGTTATAGATAGAAGCATTGAGTGCTTTAATTGTCAATAAAGCTAGCAGTTAAAGCTTAATTATAAGCTTATCGAATTTTTATTTTTATAAAATACATACTTCATTAAATATATTTATTGGGTATTTCAATCTTAAAATTCTAGCCCCTCCCTCTTTTACTATTTTTATCATTTAAATGATAAAATCTATATTTCACATATCAAATTTATGAACATTGCTTAACAATTTTTAACATAAAAATAACTTTTTTAAGAAATAATTACAAATTTTAATACTCTCACAAAAAGGATTCAAATGAAATACATATTTTTAATACCAATTTTAGCACTAACCTTGCAAGCAAATCCACACAATAGTCAAAAAAATAATTTATATTTTAATGAAAATGAACAAATGACAATGCCAGAGGAAATTAGCATAAATCAACAAATATTAGATGCGATGAACGCACCTATGCAAGGAACTTCAATGAGCTGTAATATAAATAATGACTTTTTGAGCGATATGATTCCACATCATCAAGGTGCAATAAATTCATCAAAACTATATTTGCAAGTTGGCAAAGACAAAGACCTAAAGAAGATAGCAAATGATATTATAAAGTCTCAAGAGCAAGAAATAGAATATTTTAATGAATTGCTAGAAATTATTTCGCAAGAAGAGAAAATAAATTGTGAAGATTTATCTTATCAAAATTACCAAATGCAAGTAAAAGAAGATATGGATAAAATGATGAGCACAATGCACGCAGTGCAAATAAGTGATAATATAGATTTAGACTTTGCAAAAGCAATGATAGCACATCATCAAGGTGCAATAGATAGCTCTAAAAGCATTCTTAAATTTACTCAAAATCCACAAATACAAGAAATAGCAAACAATATCATAAAAACACAAGAACAAGAAATTGCTGCGATGAATAAGATAATATCATCAAAATAAAGATTCCTAATAATTCTAATGAAACTTTTAAAAATTTCATTAGAATCTAGCTTTTGAAATATTATTAAAATTGCAATTTCAAAATATATTTTAGTGCTTATCTACTGCAAAAATATTTTAAACAATATTTATTTTAATAAAGCAAAATTTTCTAAAATTTTTAGTCCAGAAAGAGAGCTTTTTTCTGGATGTGGCTGGATTCCTAAAATATTGTCTTTTGCAACAATTGCACTAAAATTAATATCATATTCACATAATGCCAAAACATCTCTCATATCTTTATTTTTAACATAAAAACTATGCACAAAATATAAAAAATCATTATTTTTTATATTTTGCAAAAGTGGATTCTCTTTGATAATTTTTATTTTATTCCACCCCATATGCGGAATCTTAATAGTGGAATCTTCAAATTTCACAACCTCTCCACCAATGAGCCCAAGCCCATTGTGCTCACCGAATTCATAGCTTTTGTCAAATAAAAGCTGCATTCCAAGGCAGATTCCAAATATATATTTTCCACTTTTTGCAAACTCGATGATCGCTTCATTCATTCCACTCTCTTTTAAATACTCTATCGCATCGCCAAATGCTCCAACCCCCGGCAAAATCACCTTATCAAAATTTTTTATCAAATTTGCATTAGATATGACTTCACTCTTTATCCCAAGCTTTAAAAGGGCATTTTGCACACTTGAGAGATTCCCAATATTATAGTTTAAAATAGCTATTTTCACTTTCTTCGTGCTTTCTTTTGTAGATTTAATGCGCCATAGGCAAATTTCACATAGACGGAGAGCCCAAGCAGTAGCAAGAATACGCCGCCCATTAAATAAACCGCATAGATCAATTTATCAGGCTGTGTGATTGTGAATTTAAACACAAGCATCAAGGCTTCAATGGCTATTGCAATAATTATTGAGCCCAGGAATCTCATCATAGTCTTGTGTATTGTTTTATTATCATTTGAGTTTTTACCTAAAACCTCCTCTTCAAAAATTGCTTTCACAAGGTCAAAAATAGCAAGAGATAGTGTTAAGAGTATCGTGGATTCAAATATTTCTTTAATATCTAGGCTTTTGAAATTCCAAGTAGCCGTTATTAGACTGCTTAAACCTTTTATCAAAAGCAAAGTTGCTATCAAAGATAATGCAATTGAAAGCACACTATAAATTATAGTATTTGCTACCGAAAAATAGCCATATAGCGAAGCAGGAGAGACTAAATTTAGCGCATCTTCAAGCAATATATCAATACAAGCTATACAAATAATCTCATTATCTTCATTATAGCAAGGATAAGTTGCGGTTACGACAAGTTTTCCACCAATTTTAGAGGGGTAAGGATCGGTTAGAATACACTTTTTTTCCCTTAAAGTTTCATAATAATAGCTCCTATTTGAAAAATCTTTATCTTCATAAAAAGTCTCCACAACCTTAGAGCCAATAATATCTCCTAGCAGAATCCCATTTTTATCCAAAATATAAAGTGCATTAAAAGTCTTTATCTCATTTGAGATTCTTTGCAAGCTATTTTTTACAATATCAAGTGAAATATTTGGCATATAATTTTTAATATTTTGCTCAAGGATAAAGCACATATAAGCTCTTATCTCATATCTAAGCTTTGAGTATCTATCTATATCTCTACCTAACATTTATATTCCTTAGTTTCTATTTTTTAAATTAATATAAATTGTATTCTTAAGAATTTTTTAGTTTCTGCAACTCATCTTTAATCGCAGTAGTAAAAACTTCACTATAATCTTTATTCTTTGGAATCTTATCTAAAAAAACTTCTAACAAAGAAATATAATCACTAGTATTGATTTTGCCCTGCAATATTTGATATTTTAAAAATACCAAATATGTATTTAATACATCGCTTTGGCAATAGCTATCAATTTTAGAGAGATTTTTTTCCTCATAAAAGATTTTATACACCTCATCACCTTTTGTATCAAACTTCCCGGGGAATCCTAGCATTTTAGCGACCACATCAAGCCTCGTATTTCTAGCCATTCCAAATGAACCTAAAGATTCTAATAAATCGATATGAAAATTCTCACTATATCTTGAGCGATAATTGTCCCATTTATTTTTATTAAACTTTGGATTATCGCTCTCAAAGTAAGATTCCGCACTAATATTATATTTCATTGCCCGAAGCATAATCAAAGGCAAATCAAATGCCCTGCCATTAAAACTAACTAACTTTGGATTATTTTTATTCAAATAGTTTATAAATTCACTTAGAATCTCTCTCTCACCTCTAGATTCTACACTTTGTGCATAATTTCCTATCTTTATAAAATTCCCAAAATCATCACAAATTAACGCTGAAATAGATATGATTTTGTGAAATGTTAATGGAAGAAAACTACTTCCATTTAATGCTTCTTGAGCCTGAAATGCTCTCTCACAAACTTCAATATCTATATTAATATCATTTCCACCATTTGCTTTAATTTCACTATCAATTTCATCTCTATATCCATAAATCTCATTGAGCAGCCAAATATCTGGCACACTCTCGCAATCAAACACACAAAGCAAAACAAATCCTTTAATTTTTAATACTAGATTTTTTAAAAAATTTTAAAATTATATTGTAAAATTTGATTAACTTAATAAAAATATTTTAGGATTAAATATGATAATAATTGGCTACAAAGACTTACCTTGCGAAAAATTTGTAAAAATACAAAATTTAGAAGATATTAAAAACACAAATCCAAATGAAATCGTGTGGTTTGAAAGTAAAGAATATTCTACAAAATTTGCCCTACACTGCAAGGAAAATAGTATACCTTATGCTGTTAAAATCATAAATATTAAGGATCTCGTGATATATTCTAATCTTTGTGCAAAATATATTTTAATTAGTGAAAAATACCTAGCAGAACAGAGCCAAAAGATTGCAAATGAATATTTTTTTGATAGTAAGATTTTGTATATAATAAATGATGAAGGAAGCATTGAAAATGCAGCAATACTTGGCATTGATGGAGTGATTTTTAATAAACATTTAAATTAAAATTTTAAAAATTTTTGCTATTATTGCAGTTTTTTAAAATTAAAATAAATGCATTTTTAGAGAGGTGTCCGAGTGGTTGAAGGAGCACGCCTGGAACGCGTGTAAAGTGAAAGCTTTCGAGGGTTCGAATCCCTTCCTCTCTGCCATATAAATTACTACAAATCTTAAACTTTCATTTATAATAATTTCAAATCACAAATAAGCTTTAAATAATCTATTTATGGTATTATTGGCTACTTTTATAAATAGATAGATTTTCATTTACAATCATTTATAAAAACTAAAAAATCACACAAAATAAATTTTTAGCGGGAACAGATTGGGGATGAGAATCTAAAAAAGAATATATTATTAAGAGGTTAAAAATTGGTATAAATAAAACAAGCAAAAAATATGAGGGTATGAGAAGTAAAGAGCTAAACAATGGAGATGTTGCCTATTATGCGATGGACTAATAAAACAAGTATTTTAAACCTTACAAAGCAATTTCTAGCCTCTTAATTTACCATCCTTTAAAAAGTAATTTTAATAAATGCCTAATATTTAAAATATTAAAATAATCGTTTTTATACATAAATAAGGATTAATTATGGTTTCAAGTAAAGAAAGGGAAGAATTACACAATAAGATTTGGAAAATTGCTGATGAATTGCGTGGAAGTGTAGATGGCTGGGATTTTAAATCCTATGTTTTAGGATTTTTATTTTATCGCTTCATTTGTGAGAATTTAAAAGAGTATGTAAAAGCAAATGGGGGGGGGATTACGCTAAATTAAAAGATTCTTTAGCCCTTAGTGGTAAAAATCGTATTTTAGATGTTAAGGGATTTTTTATCCTTCCTAGTGAGCTTTTTGAAAATGTTTTATTAAATGCTAAAAATAATGAATCATATCTTCAAAATTTAAATATTAAATTAATAGAAATTTTTAATAATATAGAAGATTCCACCAAAGGAAGAGAAAGTTACAAGAGATTTGAAGGGCTTTTTAAGATAATCGAAGTTAATTCTTCTAAGCTTGGAGCCAGCACAATAGAGCGAAATAAAAAGCTTTATAAGATTATGCAAACAATTAGCGAGTTAAAGCTTAACTATGCAAATAATTCTATCGATGCCTTTGGTGATGCATATGAATTCCTAATGACTATGTATGCAAGTAATGCGGGGAAAAGCGGAGGAGAGTTTTTCACCCCTCAAGAAGTAAGCAAGCTTCTTGTAAAGCTAATTCTTCTTAATAATCCTAATCCAAATAAAGTCTATGACCCTGCTTGTGGCTCTGGCAGCCTCCTTTTACAATATAAAGCTTGCACGACGCAAGACCCAAGATTAGGCTATTTTGGACAAGAGATTAATATTACTACCTATAATCTAGCACGAATGAATATGTTTTTACACGATGTAGGATATGAAAGATTTGATATTTCACTTGGTGATACTTTGATTGCACCTAATGAAGCTCATAAAGATGAAATACCATTTGATGCTATCGTATCTAATCCACCTTATTCTAAGAGTTGGGAGGGTAGTAGCAATCCACTTTTAATTAATGATTATAGATTTTCACCAGCAGGAGTCCTAGCTCCAAAGTCAAAAGCTGATTTTGCCTTTATAATGCACTCTCTTTCATATCTAAGTGAGAGTGGCTGTGCTGCGATAGTAATCTTCCCTGGAATCTTATATCGAAGCGGGGCAGAGGCTAAGATTCGAGAATATCTAGTAGATAATAACAATATTGATTGTATTATTTCTTTAAGTGATAATCTATTTTTTGGTCCAACTATTTCTGTTTGTATAATGACTTTAAAGAAAAATAAAAGCGATACTTCTATCCTCTTTATAAATGCAAGTAGAGAGTTTGTAAAAGCTAAAAATAAAAATAAATTAAGCAATGAAAATATTACTAAAATATTAGAGCTCTACTCTAAACGCACTAATATCCCACATCTTAGCACTCTAGCTACTTTAGAGCAAGTAAAAGCAAATGATTATAATCTAAGTGTAAATAGCTATGTAGAGCCAGAAGATACAAGCGATAAACTAGATATTAAAGCACTAAATAATGAACTAAAAGAGATAGTAAAAAGAGAGGCAAATTTAAGAGAGCAAATAGATTCTATCATAGCAGAGCTAGGAGATATATGATGAATAAAATCGAGAAACTATTAAAAGAACTTTGCCCAAATGGTGTAGAGTATAAGCCTTTGGGGGAATTAGGAAGTTTCTACAATGGTTTAAATGGTAAAAATAAAAGCGATTTTACAAATGGTAATGCTAGATTTATTTCTTATATGAATGTTTTTACCAATATAAAAGCTAACCTAGAAGCCAATGATTTTGTAAGAATAGAATCAAATGAAAAGCAAAATATTATAAAAGTTGGAGATATATTATTTACAAATTCAAGCGAGACTCATAAAGAAGTAGGAATGTCTTGCGTGGTTACTACACAACCGCTAAGTGATACTTATCTTAATAGTTTTTGTTTTGGATTCCGTTTTAATAATAAAGACTTATTTATCCCAGATTTTAGTAAATATTTATTTAGAAGTGAGTTTTTAAGAAAACAAATTATAAAAACGGCTAGTGGTGTTACAAGGTTTAATATTTCAAAAAAGAAATTTAATAAAATCCCAATCCCCCTACCACCTTTAGAGATTAAAAACAAAATTGTAGAGATTCTTGACAAATTCACAGAATTAGAAAAAGAATTAGAAAAACGCAAAAAACAATATGAATATTATAGAAATAAGCTTTTAAGTAAAGAAGAATTAGAGAAGAGAGCAAGAAAGCTATTTGCTTTAGAGCAAAATAAAGAATCTAACAAAACAAAAACTTCACATTCAAATTATAATTGTAAATCTGCTTTAATAGAAGAATCCAATAATAAAGACATTTCATATTCTTTAAATACCCAATGTGATAAAGCCAACTATTCTGAACACTCTTTAGATGATGAAGAATCTCTAAATAATGCTAAAGATTCTAAAAAAGAATCTCAAACCCTTGTAAAAATGGTTAAATTAGAAGAAATTGGCATATTTACACGTGGCAATGGCTTAACAAAAGCAGACTTAAAAGATTGTGGAATACCAGCTATTCATTATGGGCAGATTCATACCTTTTATCATAATTTCACATATACAACAAAAAGCTTTGTAAGTGAGGAAACTGCTAAAAAACTTAAAAAAGCAAAAAAAGGCGATTTAATTATTGTTGGTGTAAGTGAGAATAAAGAAGATGTTTGTAAAGGCATTGTTTATTTGGGTGATGATGATGTTTGCATTAGTGGCGATAGCTTTGCTTTTTCTCACTCTCAAAATCCTAAATTTATCGGTTATGCTTTGCAAACTGATGCTTTTAGCAAATACAAAAAAAGTATGCTTATGGCACAAAGGTTACTCGCCTTAATATAAAGAATTTACAAGATTTCCAAATCTCCCTCCCACCTTTAGAAGTGCAAGAAGAAATAGTAAGCATATTAGATAAATTTGATACACTTGTAAATGATTTAAGCAAAGGCATACCAGCAGAAATAAAGGCAAGAGATAAGCAATATGAATATTATAGAAATAGATTGCTAGACTTTAAAGCAGCACAAAAATAACTAGATTACTAATAAGGAATAATATGAAAGAAAATGATTTAATTGCTTTAAATGAAAATAGCACTATTATTGCTAATTTTATCCCAAGTAAGAGAGAATATAGAGGCTATCAGAGTGAAACAGAGCTAGAATCTAAGTTTATAAAAGATTTATGTAATATGGGATATGAGCATCTTAAAATCACTTCTACAAGTGAATTAGAATCTAATTTCAAAGAAAATCTACAAAAGCTAAATTCTATCACTTTTAGCAAGGATGAATGGATTAGATTCTATGAGCTTCTTAAGTATAAAAGTAAGATTGATAAAATAGCAATGATACAAGAAGACCTCCACACAGAGCTTTTAAAGAGAGATGATGGGAGCTATATAAATATAAAGCTTATTGATAAAATAAATATCCATAATAATTTTTTGCAAGTTATCTCACAGCTTAGAAATGAAGATGGGTGTTATAAGAATCGCTATGATGTTAGTATTTTAGTTAATGGATTGCCGCTAGTGCATATAGAGCTTAAAAAAAGAGGAGTTGATTTAAAAGAAGCATTTAACCAAATAGCAAGATATAAGAAAGATAGCTTTTGGGCGGGAGATGGGCTTTTTGAATTTGTGCAAATTTTTGTTATTAGTAATGGCACACATACAAAATATTATAGTAATACCTCACTTGATAAATTATATAAATCAAATAATCATTTTACTTTTTGTATAGGCTTTAGTGATGCAAATAATAAGGCTATATTGGATTTGGAGGATTTTACTCAGACTTTTTTTGCAAAGCGAACTTTGCTTAATATTTTATGTAGATATTGTGTGTTTAATGCAGACAAACAACTCCTTGTAATGCGCCCTTATCAAATCGCAGCGACTGAGAGGATAATTAATAAAATCACTTTATCACATAATCATAAACTCTATGGAAGTAGAGATTCTGGTGGGTATATCTGGCATTCCACAGGTAGTGGCAAGACTCTAACTAGCTTTAAAACAGCCCTCCTTGCTACAAAACTTCCATTTATTGCAAAAGTGCTTTTTGTCGTGGATAGAAAAGATTTAGATTGTCAAACAATGAATGAATATGATAAGTTTCAAAAAGGTGCAGCAAACTCAACAAAGAATACAGATGAGCTTAAAAAAGCTCTAAAAGATAGTGAGAATAAGATCATTATCACAACAATTCAAAAGCTAAATAATCTCATATCTAAAAATCCTCAATTAAGCATATATAATGAAGAAGTAGTAATTATATTTGATGAATGTCATAGAAGTCAATTTGGAGATATGCACAAAAGCATAATTAAAAATTTTAAAAAATATTATATTTTTGGTTTTACTGGCACGCCTATTTTTAATGAAAATGCCCCAAATAAAATTACTGCTATAAATACTAAAAATAGTCTAGGAAATGACGAAAAAAGAGCTGTGCGGGTAACAACAGAGAATATTTTTGGTAAAGAATTGCACTCTTATACTATCTTAAATGCTATAAAAGATAAAAATGTTTTGCCTTTTAAGCTTGAGTATTGCTCTACAATGAAAGAAAAAGAAAATATACAGGATGAAGCAATAAGTGATATAGATAGAAAAAATGCCTTAATGGATAATAAACGCATTTCAAAAATAGTTAGTTATGTTTTGGAACATTTTAATCAAAAAACAAAGCGAAATAGTTCTAATAAGGGATTTAATTCTATCTTTGCAACAGATAGTAAAGAGGCTGCAAAACTATATTATAAAGAGTTTAAAAAACAGCTTGAAAAAGTGGCTAATCCATTAAAGGTTGGCATTATTTATAGCCATGTTGCTAATGAAGATTATGCCATTAATGAAGATGATGAGGTAGATTATGGGGATAATAGTTTAGTTTCTAAAGAGTTTTTAGAAAATGCTCTAAAAGATTATAATGCAATGTTTAAGACAAATTTTAGTTTATCAAATTTTGATGCATATTATAAGGATGTTTCAAACAAGCTAAAAGAACAAGAGATTGATATATTAATTGTGGTAAATATGTTTCTTACTGGTTTTGATTCTAAATATATTAACACGCTTTGGGTTGATAAGAATCTAGAATATCACGGACTTTTACAGAGCTTTTCAAGGACAAATAGAATCTTAAATGATGTAAAAAAATTTGGGAATATCGTATGTTTTAGAGATTTAGAAGAAGCCACAAATGAGAGTTTGAAACTATTTGGTGATAAAGAGGCAAAAAATATCATTTTGCTTAGGACTTTTAGAGAGTATTTAGAGGGTTACAAAGATAAAGATGGAAAGTATAATAGAGGCTATAATGAGTTAGTAGAAGAGCTAAAAGAAAAATTTGATTTATCAAATTTTCCACTTAATACAGATGAGAAGGAGAAGGAATTTATTAGGTTATTTAATGAGATTATGAAATTACAAAATATATTAAGTGCATTTGATGAGTTTGATACAAATAATAGTTTAGATGAAGCCCTTAAGCAGGATTATCAAGGTCAATATATCACGCTTTATAATAAGTTTCGTCCAGATAATGAAAAAACTCCAATAAATGATGATTTAATCTTTGAAATAGAGCTTATTAAGCAAGTAGAAGTTAATGTAGAGCATATTTTATTTTTATTAAAACAATATCAAAATAAACAAAACCAAGAATATAAAACTAAGGTTCTAAAAAGTATAGAATCAAGCATAAGTTTGCGCAATAAAATTGATTTATTAAGGGGATTTTTAGAGTTAATAGAGGCTACAAAAAATAATAAGAATTTTGATAAATTATTTAAAGATTTCATACAAGAAAAATATATCAATGAGTTTAATAAAATTACAGAAGAAGAGAAACTTGATAGAGAGGTTGTTAATGAATTTATGCAAACTTCTTTTAAGAATAATAGATTTCAAGAGGTAGGAAAAGATATAGATAATATAATTACACATATCCCACTTTTTTCTACAGGAGAGGAGCAAGTAGCAAATGAAAAGAAAAGACAAAATATTATTTATAAGCTCAAAAATCTTTTTGAGAGATTTAGAGACTTTAAAATTGATGATTTTATAAAAGCTTAATTAAGAATATTTAATTTTTAAAAATCATATTTTGTTTAAATAAATGCTTCTAATTTTGTAATTTTTTACTTTAATTTAAAACTTGACAATAAAATATCTTTATTGGTATGATTTGCTTATGGAAACTAAAATTACTTTATCTTATACATTGTCTCATATTATATCTTACTTTTTTATTTTAGACTCTCTATCTTGGCGTTTCTAACGCCTATAAACCGCCTATAAACCACTTAAACAAATACAAAATATATTAATTATAAGGGAAAAATGATGTATCCTAATATTGAAATGATAAAAAATATGAATCTTAAAGATTATAAACGATTTCCTCTAATAAAGGAAATATATGCAGATTTTATTACTCCAATTGAGGCTATGAGAGTATTAAAAGCAAATAGCACTCATTGCTTTTTACTTGAGAGTGTGGAGCAAAAAAAACATTGGGGGAGATATACTTTTTTAGGCTTTAATCCAACACTCCAAATTACTGCCCTAAGGGGTAAAGTAAGCATACAAGAAAGTGATAATATAAAAGAAAGCAGTGATATTAAAAAGTCTATAAGAGAAATTTTATCTAAATATAAAACCCCAAAAACAGAAGACTTACCAATTTTTACAGGTGGATTGGTTGGCTTTTTTGCTTATGATTATATTAGATATAATGAATCTAGGCTTGATTTTGATTTATATGATAAAGATTTTTTAGATGTTGATTTAATGTTATTTAATGATTTAATTGTATTTGATAACTTTAAGCAAAAAATAATACTTATTACAGGAATAATGCTTGAAGATTTAGAGAATTCATACAAAAGTGCAAAAAATAAGCTTGAGAGTATAGAGATATTATTAAAAAAACCTTGTGATAAAAACATAGAATCTTTTTATTTAGATTCTACCCTCAAAGCAGATTTTTCTGAAAGTGAATATTGTCAAATGGTTCAAAAAGCAAAACAATATATTTATGAAGGCGATATTTTTCAAGTTGTATTATCTAATGCTATGAGAGGTAAGGCTAGAGGGAGTCTTTTTGATGTGTATAGGGTGTTAAGGACGATTAATCCTTCTCCATATATGTTTTATTTCTCAAGTAATAATATTGAGATTGCTGGAGCCTCTCCTGAAACGCTTGTTAGACTTCAAGATTCAAAACTTTATACATATCCTCTAGCTGGAAGTCGTAAAAGAGGGCAAAATGCAAAAGAAGATGAATTATTGAAGCAAGAGTTATTAAATGATACAAAAGAGCTCTCAGAGCATAATATGCTAGTAGATTTAGGTAGAAATGATATTGGTAAGATTGCTAAAATCGGTAGTGTTGAGGTTGAAAAATATATGAATGTAGAGTTATATTCACATATTATGCACATTAGTTCAACAATTTGTGGGGATATTATGGAGGATAAAGATGCACTTGATGCACTTGATGCAATTCTCCCTGCAGGAACACTCTGTGGTGCTCCAAAAATTAGGGCTTGTGAGATTATTAATGAATTAGAAGGTAATTCTAGGGGAATATATGGAGGCTCGATTGGGTATCTTGATTTTTCAGGGAATATGGATATGTGTATAGCTATAAGATTAGTTTATAAAAAAGATGCGGATATTTGTGTGCGTTCAGGAGCAGGGATTGTCTATGATAGTAAGCCAAAAAGTGAGTTTTTAGAATGTAGCAATAAAGCAAAAGCTATGCTTGATGCACTAAATTTAGCACAAGGTGGATTAGAGTGATAGTATTAATTGATAATTATGATAGTTTTTCATATAACCTATATCAGCTTGTTGGTTCATTTAAGCAAGATATTAAAGTTGTTCGTAATGATGAATACACTTTATCAAAACTAGAATCTCTTTCCCCTAGTCTTATTATTATCTCTCCTGGACCTGGCAAACCTAAGGATGCTGGAATCTGCATTGAGGCAATTTTACATTTTGCTTCAAAAGTCCCTATCTTTGGAGTATGTCTTGGACATCAGGCTATAAGTGAAGCCTTTGGTGCTAAAGTTACTTATGCTAAAGAACTAATGCATGGTAAAACTTCAATTATTGATGTTGATACTTCATCTTGTATGTTTTATAATTTTCCAAAGCAAATACAAGTAGCACGTTATCATTCACTTTGTGCTTTGAGAGATAATTTTCCAAAATGTCTAAAAATAACTGCAATGAGTTCTAGTGGAGAGATTATGGCATTAGAGCATACTCAATATCCAATTTATGGAGTGCAATTTCATCCAGAATCTATAATGACGCCTCTTGGAAAAGATATATTAGCAAACATTTTAAAGGATATAAAATGATTAAAGAAGCAATTTCTAAGCTTGTAAAAAACAAAATCTTAGTTTTAATGAGGCAAAACTTATAATGGATAAGATTATGGAGCAGAAAGTAAGTATTGCACAAATAGCATCATATCTTACAGCCTTAAGTATGAAGGGTGAGAGTATAGATGAAATTACAGCTTGTGCTTCTAGTTTGCGTTCCCATTGCATAAGATTTGTTTGTAATAAAGATGTTTTAGAGATAGTTGGCACAGGAGGAGATGGGTCAAATTCTTTTAATATTTCTACAACTGCTTCTATTGTGGTTTCAGCAGCAGGTATTTCTATTGCAAAACATGGAAATAGAGCATATTCTTCAAAATGTGGTGCAGCAGATGTATTAGAGGAGTTAGGAGTAAATATTATGTTATCTAAAGAGCAAAGCCAAAAACTTTTAGAACAAATTAATATTTGTTTTCTTTTTGCACAAAACTATCATACTGCTATGAAATATGTTGCACCTATTCGCAAAGAATTAGGTATTAAGACTATTTTTAATATTCTTGGACCTTTATCAAACCCTGCGGGAGCAAATATGCAATTAATGGGTGTATATGAAGAATCTTTAGTTGAACCTCTTGCAAAAGTGCTAAGTAATCTTGGCGTAAAATATGGAATGGTTGTATATGGTTTAGATGGCTTAGATGAAATTTCTACAAGTAGTAAAACAAAAATATGTGAAATTTCTAATGATACATTTAAAACTTATACCATAACCCCTAAAGATTTTGGATATAAAATTTATGATAAAAGCAATTTAGTAGGTGGCAGTGCTAAAGAGAATGCAAAAATTATAAAAGATATTTTATTAGGAAAAGAAAGAGGTGCAAAAAGACAGGCAGTTTGCTTAAATGCTGGTGCAGCCTTATATATAGCAAGAAAAGTCCCTGATATTAAATCTGGAGTAATTATGGCTGAAAATATTATTGATGATAAATTAGCTTTTAAAAAGCTTGAAACCTTTATAAAAGAGAGTAATAAATTATGAATCTATTAGATAGTATACTAGAATCTACAAGACAAAGAATTAGTAAAGATAAAAGAAATATTAGTTTAAATCAAATAAGAGAAATTGCAGAATCTAAAAAAGACTCTTCTTTTTTATTTCAAAAAGCCATAAGCAAAAAAGGATTAAATTTTATTTGTGAGGTAAAAAAGGCTTCTCCATCCAAAGGTGTAATTGTAGATGAATTCTCTCCAAAAAATATTGCATTAGAGTATCAAAAAGCAGGAGCAGATGCAATTTCTTGTCTAACAGAGCCTGACTATTTTATGGGGAAAGATGAATATTTAAGAGATATTAAAGAATGTGTTAATATTCCTATTTTACGAAAAGATTTTATTATTGATGAATATATGATATATCAAGCAAAAGCTATTGGCTCAGATGCAATTTTACTTATATCATCAATATTAGAAAAAATAAATTAAAAGATTATCTTTTTCTAGCTAATAATCTTGGTCTTTGTGTGCTTGTTGAAGTTCATAATGAAGCTGAAATTGATAATGCACTTTTTGCAAATGCTAATATTATAGGTGTAAATAATAGAGATTTAAAAACTTTTAAAGTAGATATACAAACAAGCCTAAAACTTAAAAAAATATTACCTAATAGCATACTTTTTGTATCTGAGAGTGGTATAACAACAAGAAAAGATATTCTAGAGCTAGAAAAAATTAACACAAATGCTGTGTTAATTGGTGAGTGGCTTATGAGACAGAGAGATAAACAAAAAGCATTGCAAATTCTTAAAGTATTATGAAAATCAAAGTATGTGGATTATTTAGAGAGCAAGATATAGAATATGTAAATATTCTTAAACCAGATTTCGTAGGTTTTGTTTTTGCTAAAAGTAAAAGAGAAATAAGTCCAAATTTTGCTAAAACTCTTAAATCAAGGTTAAAAGCCTCTATCAAAGCTGTTGGAGTTTTTTTAAATAGCAATATGGAATTTATATTACATCTAATAGATTCTAATATTATTGATGTAATTCAGTTTCATGGCAATGAAGATGATAATTTTATAGAAAATTTAAAATCTAAAAGAAATATTACAATTATTAAAGCTATAAAAGTTGATAGTGTAGAATCTATTATTAAAAGTAGCACTTCTTTAGCAGATTTTTTATTATTTGATAATTTAAAAGGTGGAAGTGGAGAAAGTTTTAATTGGGATTATTTATCACAGGCACAAAAAAGTGGTTTTAAAAGAGATTATTTTTTAGCAGGCGGATTAGATATAGATAATATTAAAGAGGCATTAGAATTTAAGCCTTATGGCATTGATATATCTGGTGGATTAGAGACAAATGGAATAAAAGATTTTAATAAAATGAAGTCTTTTATACACAAAGCAAGAGGATTATATGATAAATAAAGGATATTTTGGAAAATATGGTGGTATGTTTATATCAGAAACTCTAATGAGTGCAATATTAGAGCTAGAGAGTGCATTTAATTATTATAAAAATGATGATATTTTTAATAAAGAATTGCAAAATTTATTGAATAATTATGCTAACAGACCCTCACCACTTTATTTTGCCTCTCGTATGAGTGATGATTTAAAAGGAGCTAAAATTTATCTTAAAAGGGAAGATTTAAATCATACAGGTTCACATAAAATTAATAATGTATTAGGACAAGTTTTGCTTGCTAAAAAAATGGGTAAAACTAGAATTATAGCAGAGACGGGGGCTGGGCAACATGGAGTGGCTACAGCAACAGCATCAGCACTTCTAAATATGGAATGTGAAATATTTATGGGTAAAGAAGATATAGATAGACAAGCTTTAAATGTATATAAAATGAAATTATTAGGTTCAAAAGTGCATTGTGTAGATAGTGGGACAGCTACACTTAAAGATGCTGTATCACAGACAATAAGAGAATGGAGTGCAAGGATTGATGATACTCACTATGTTATAGGTTCAGTTATGGGTCCTCATCCATTCCCTATGATTGTTAGAGATTTTCAATCTGTTATTTCAAGAGAAATTAAACAGCAAATTTTAGATATTGAAAATAAACTTCCAAATTTTGTTATAGCATGCGTTGGTGGAGGCTCAAATGCAATTGGTGCTTTTTATCATTTTATAGAAAATAAAGAAGTTGAACTAGTAGGCTGTGAGGCTGGCGGAAGAGGTGTTGATACACTAGATACTGCAGCAAGTATTACAACAGGTAAGGTAGGTATTTTTCATGGAATGAAATCATATTTTTGTCAAAATGAATATGGACAAATAGCACCTGTTTATTCAATATCAGCAGGACTTGATTATCCTGGAATTGGTCCAGAACACGCATATTTAAACGATATAAAAAGAGCAAGATATGTTTCTATTTGTGATAATGAAGCAGTATATGCGTTTGAATATTTATCAAAAATTGAAGGTATAATCCCTGCTATTGAAAGTGCTCATGCAATAGCTTATGCTATAAATTTAGCTCCAAAATTACATAAGGATAAGATTATAGTTATCAATCTTTCAGGCAGGGGAGATAAGGATTGTGCTGCAATAGCAAGATATAGGGGAGAAAATATTTATGAGTAATATATATAAAGCATTTAATAATGGTAAAGCTTTTATACCATTTATAACCTGTGGAGATCCTGCTTTAGAAGTAACAGAAAAGATAATTTATACAATGGTAGAAAATGGTGCAGATTTAATAGAGTTAGGGATTCCATTTTCTGACCCTACTGCAGAGGGGATTATTATACAAGGTGCAAATGCGAGGGCATTGAATAATGGAACAACTATTGATAAAATATTTTGTATGCTTGAGAATGTGAGAAAACATACTTCTATTCCAATAGTATTTATGACTTATGCAAATGTTATTTTCTCTTATGGTAAGGAAAGTTTTATGAAAAATGCAAATAACCTCTTAATCGATGGCGTCATTTTATCTGATGTGCCTTATGAAGAGAAAAATGAATTTGAACCATTTTGTAAAAAATACAATATGGATATTATCTCATTTATTGCTCCTACTTCTAAAAGTCGCATATATACTATTGCACAGAATGCAAGTGGATTTTTATATTGTATTTCATCTCTTGGTGTAACAGGAATGAGAGATAATATAAGCACAGATATTGTAGAAATGATAAATACTGCTAAAGTAGTGAGTAAAATTCCAATAGCAGTAGGGTTTGGAATTAAAACACCACATCAAGCAAAGCAAATATCTAACTATGCTGATGGCGTGATTGTGGGTAGTGCTATTGTAAAACTTTGTGAAAAATATGGCAATGAGTGTGTAAAGCATATAGGATCATATGTAAAAGAGATGAAATCTGCAATTATTTAATGGTAAAAATAATTTTTAAATTAATTGAATTATAAATGAAAGTTAAGATTTGGATTAAATTTGTGTGGCTGGGAGAGAGGGATTTTATATCTACACCCACAACCTCCTTAAATAAGGCTTTAAGTTTTATCTCATCCCAAATCTGCCCCTCTAAAAATTTATTTTGTGTGATTTTTTAGTTTTTATAAATGATTGTAAATGAAAATTAAAAAAAGCAGGATTTTATAATGGTCGGAGTAGCGGGATTCAAACCCACGACCTCACCCACCCCAAGGGTGTGCGCTAATCAGGCTGCGCTATACTCCGCCTTTTTAAAGTGATTTTTAAAAATCTAAACTTTAAAAGCAGGAGCAAATTATAACACAAAGCCACTCTATTTATATTTAAGATTTTAAACAAAACTTGCTAAAAAATAAACTTACTTGTTTTATAAATCTAAGTCATACTGCGAGAGGGCAAGAAGTGATATATTTTTTAGCTCTAATGTTATGCCAAATACAGAATCTATAGGGCTTGTGGTGCGTTCTATGGAAATTAACTTTTTAGATAGTGCAAAATTGGGAGATTTATTAGAAATAAAAACTAAGATTCTAAAGTTAGGAAGAAGTAGTGTTATATTAAAGCAAGAGATTTTTTTGAAAGAGAAGTCACTAGACATAAATTTTATAAATCTAGCAAATACTATAAATCAAAATGCCTACAATTTATCTAAAATAGCAATCTTGCAACTAATAGATTCCTTAAATATTATAAATTTTCTAAACATTAATTTCTTTAAAGCAAGATTCTGCAAAATAATTAAAATCTAAATATTAAAATTTTAAATAAGATTCTAAGTTTCCACCACAATCAATCTTAAAATAAAAATCACAGACTTTTGCCACTTATTGCAATAAAGATGCAATTAGATACTAATAAATTCTATCAAATTTACAAAAGATGTCCCAATTTTTGCTTTTTAACTCTTAAATAGTCTTTATTATGCTCATTTGGGGTAGCCAGAATACTATCTCGTTGTACTTCTACGAATTTTGAGATTAACTCAACTTTCTTTGGATTATTTGTTAGAAGCCGAATCTTTTTTACATTAAAATAAGATAAAATCTCTCCAACTATATCATAATCTCTATTGTCATTTTCAAAGCCTAGTGCCTCATTAGCCTCTATCGTATCATAACCATTATCTTGCAAATTATAAGCATTTACTTTGTTAAAAAGCCCTATTCCCCTACCCTCTTGCCTTAAATAAATAATCATACCTTTTTCTTTAGCAATCTTTTTCATCGCAATTTCTAGCTCATCGCCGCAATCACATTTCATACTTCCCAAAACATCACCTGTTAAGCATTCTGAATGCACCCTAACTAATGGAATCTCACCTAAATCCTGCGTCATTATAACCAAATGCTCTAAATAGCAAATATGATTTTGCAAAGATTTTTGTAGATTAAATTCTTGTAAGTTGGCAGCTTTTGAATAAGTATTATTTAAATGCAAAGAATCTGTATTTTGTTTTATTTCTCTAAAAGATTGAATGATAAAATTACCAAACTTTGTAGGAAGATTCGCCCTATTTGATATTTCCATAATTTATAATTCCTAATTTTGTATTCAAAATTTAAAAAATTGATTAATAAAAGTTTAATGGAGTGGTGCGGGAAAGAGGACTTGAACCTCCATGCCTTGCGGCGCCAGATCCTAAGTCTGGTGCGTCTGCCAATTTCGCCATTCCCGCAAAAAAGTTATTTAAAAACCGCAATTCTACTTAAATTACATTAAAATAATCTAAAATTTAAAAATTTATATAATAAATTTCACTCCATCAATTTTACTTAAAAACTGAAAAATTTCATCTCTCTGCTCTTTGCTAAAGACGCGTATCGTAAAATTATAGCTACTAAATTTATTATTTTTACTTTTCTTAGAATCTTCTAATTTATACTCTAGTGTGCCAAATTTATCTCTTAATTCAGAATCTAGGCTATCTTTATTTGTAGTAATTATTAAATATTCCCATAAAAGCGGATATTTAATCTCATTTTTCTTTGTCATAATGCTCCTTTAATATGGTTAGAATCTCATCTGGAATTTTTACTATTTTCTTACTTTTTATATCTATTGAAGCAAGTTTCACAATGCAATCAAAAATAAGTTTCTCTTTCAAAAAAATCTCTTGCTTTAATATAACACTACTTCTTCCTAACTTTAGAATCTTAGTTTTTATTTCTAATAAATCTCCCAATTTTGCACTATCTAAAAAGTTAATTTCCATAGAACGCACCACAAGCCCTATAGATTCTGTATTTGGCATAACATTAGAGCTAAAAAATATATCACTTCTTGCCCTCTCGCAGTATTTTATATAATTCGTATGATATACTATCCCGCCACAATCAGTATCTTCATAATATATTCGTATTTGCATATTTTAACACCTAAAATCAAATCTAGCAAAAAGTATAGCAGATAATAACTAAAGAATCTTAATTACCATAAACTATAAATATCTTCAAATCTAAAAAAACCAAAACAAGCCAAAATGATAAATTGCTGGAAAATGCAATAAAATCTCAAAACATTTCAAATAATTTGAATTGATAGTTTTTTGTTTGGACTTGTTATACTTTAATTTCTTAAATTATATTTAAGTTTAAATTATCTGCTTTTTTAGATTCTGCATTATTTGGAATCTAAAAATGTGAAAGCTTTATAGTTTAAATGGAATTAAATTTACAAAATCTATTTTAATCTAAACCTTAAACATTGATGTTAGGATGGAATCTAGTTTTATTTTAGATTCTATATATTTGTAGATTTTAATCTTTAGTTTTACAGAGTTAAATTAAATAATTTGTAGTTTAAAATGTTTTAATATTTTATAAATCTGAAGAAATAGTGGAATTCAAACTTTTAGAATCCGCTATTAATTTTAGTTTCCAAGCCCTTAAATTCCATTGTAAAATTAAAATTAATATTTCAAAATATCTTTGAATTTTTAAGTATTTTTAATATAGAATCACCATTTTAATTTCACTTTTTGAAAGGGTTTTTATTTTTAGACATGGAAGACTTGCTAAACAATACTGATATTATTGATGTAAAAATTGAAGATTCTATAACTAATAGTTATCTTGATTATTCTATGAGCGTTATTGCAGGAAGAGCTTTGCCAGATGCAAAAGATGGACTAAAACCTGTGCACAGGAGAATCCTCTTTGCAATGCACGAACTTGGTGTAACCTCAAACTCCGCTTATAAAAAATCTGCAAGAATAGTTGGTGATGTAATAGGTAAATACCATCCACACGGGGATACAGCAGTATATGATGCACTTGTTAGAATGGCTCAAGATTTTTCAATGCGTTTAGAACTAGTTGATGGACAAGGGAATTTTGGCTCAATTGATGGTGATAGTGCTGCAGCTATGCGTTACACTGAAGCTAGAATGACAAAGGCAAGTGAAGAAATTTTAAGAGATATTGATAAAGATACGGTTGATTTTGTCCCAAATTACGATGATAGTCTAAAAGAGCCAGATATTATGCCAACTAGGATTCCAAATCTTTTAATAAATGGCTCAAGTGGAATTGCAGTAGGCATGGCTACAAATATCCCAACACACAGGATTGATGAGGTAATTGATGCATTGCTTTATCTAATAGATTATCCAAATGCGACTTTGGAATCTATAATGGATTTTATAGTAGGTCCGGACTTCCCAACAGGTGGAATAATCTTTGGCAAAAATGGAATCAAAGAGGCTTACAATACTGGCAAAGGCAAGATTAAGATTCGAGCAAAAACGCATATAGAAAAAACTAAGCAAAGAGATATTATCGTAATTGATGAACTTCCATATCAAGTGAATAAGGCAAAGCTGGTGGAACAGATTAGCGACCTTGCGAAAGAAAAAGTAATTGATGGAATCTATGAAGTTAGAGATGAGAGCGATAGAGACGGCATAAGAGTAGTAATTGAGCTTAAAAAAGATGCTATGCACGAAATTATGCTAAATCATTTATTTAAAACCACAACAATGGAAATTACTTTTGGGATAATCTTACTTGCAATCAACAATAAAGAGCCAAAAATCTTTACATTACTTGAGCTATTAAATCTATTTTTAAATCATAGACGAACGATTGTAATTAGACGAAGCCTTTTTGAACTAGAAAAAGCTAAAGCTAGAGCGCATATTTTAGAGGGACTAAAAATCGCACTAGATAATATTGATGCAGTAATTAAGCTAATTAGAGGTTCTAGTGATGCACAAGTAGCAAAAACAGGGCTAATTGAAAACTTTTCTTTAAGCGAAACACAAGCAAAAGCAATTTTAGAGATGAGATTGCAAAGACTAACAGGGCTAGAACGAGATAAAATTGAATCTGAATACAAAATGTTACTAGAGGAAATTGAGCGATTAAGTGCTATTTTAAAAAGTCAAGAGAAGCTAAATTCGATTATCAAAGAGGAGCTAAAAGAAATAAAATCGAAGTTTAGCACAGAGCGAAAAACAGAAATTGAAGATGATTATGAAGCAATTGATATAGAGGATTTGATTCCAAATGAAAGTGTAGTCGTTACAATGAGCCATAGAGGCTATGTAAAGCGAGTGCAGCTAAAAGTTTATGAAAAGCAAAATCGTGGTGGCAAAGGAAAGATTAGCGGAAATACACACGATGATGATTTTATAGAATCCTTTTTCATCGCAAATACGCACGACACAATAATGTTTATCACGAATAAAGGACAGCTATATTGGCTAAAAGTCTATAAGATTCCAGAGGCAAGCAGAACTGCGATAGGCAAAGCGGTTGTAAATCTAATAAATAAATCACAAGATGAAAAAATTATGGCAACAATCACTACAACAGACTTTAATGATGATAAATCACTAGTTTTCTTTACAAAAAAGGGAATAATCAAACGAACAAAACTTAGTGAATATAAAAATATTCGAAGTAATGGTGTGCGGGCAATTAATCTTGATGATGACGATGAGCTAGTTACGGCACATATCGCTACTCCGCAAACTCAAAGTGTATTCATAGCTACATACAAGGGCATTTCTATCAGATTCCCGCTTAGTGACATAAGAGAGATTGGTAGGGTTAGCAGAGGCGTAACAGGAATTAAATTCAAACTAAAAGATGATTTTGTCGTTGGTGCAATTATGATAGAAAATGATGAGGATAAAATCTTTAGTGTAAGTGAACTAGGAATAGGCAAGCAAACCTTTGCAAAAGAATACAGATTACAAAAACGTGGTGGCAAAGGAATCATCACAATGAAGCTAACTGAAAAAACTGGTAATCTAGTAAATATACTAAATTTCAATAATGATAATTTAGATTTAATGGTGCTTACAAGCTCTGGCAAGATGATTAGAGTTGAAACTGACGCAATTAGAATCACTAGCAAAAATACAAGCGGTGTAAAAATAATATCACTTGACAGAAAAGATAAAGTCGTTCATATATCGCAATGCACCAAAGAAGAAAAAGATTTAGATGATTTAACACAAGATAATGAAATATAAAATCCTTTTTCTTTTAACATTAGTTAGTGCAAATATTTTAAGTGCAAATGATGAATTTTTCGTATCTTATAAAGCTGTGGTAAAAAACCAGATTCTAACTAATGAGCAGTATTATATATCCAAAGCTTTGTCAAAAAGCGATGGTTGGCAGGTTATTGGCGAGTGTGAATTTATAGATTCTAGCAATACTAATATTTTAGATGAAAATGATGTAGAACAAGGTGATTTGTTTAATGATAAACCAAGTGCCACTTTATTAAAAAAGATTCTAGAGGCAAATAAAGATAATGTCTTAGAGTGCTTACATAGGGAAATAGACGCATATATAAGAGATGATATAAAATCAATCAATAACGCACTAAACTCTAAAACTAATTTTGAATACAAACCCCAAAGAATCAAAGTTAAATATGATGACAATAAAATAAATATTAGATTTTTAGAGCAAATAAAATGAATATAGTTATTGTCGATGATGATATAAATATGCGAAAAAGTCTTGAGCTGTCGCTAAAAAATTATAATGAATTTAACATAAAAAGTTATAAAAACGCAAAAGATGCGTTGAAAAATATAAATGAGACCTGTGATTTAATAATCACTGATATAAATATGCCAGATATTAATGGCATTGAGTTTCTAAAAAAGCTAGATTTTAAATATGAGGCGATAATCATCACGGGATATGCTTCACTAAATGTCGCTATCGAGGCACTTAGGCTTGGTGTAAAAGATTTTTTTATAAAAACAGAACTTGATATTGATTTATTAGTGCAAGCAATCAAACGTTCTCAAAAAGAAAAGATAATAAAATCCAAAATCAATGCCAAAAAAAGCGATGTTGAAAGTGAAATCAAGCTAGAGGGCAAAAATATAGAATCCATAAAAAATATTGCATTAAGAAGTGCAAAAAGCAATGCAAATATCTTGCTTCTAGGCGAAAGTGGAGTTGGCAAAGAGGTATTTGCAAAATTTATCCATAATAATTCTATGCGAAAAGATTATCCATTTATCGCGATCAATATGGCTGCTTTGCCAGAAAATCTTTTAGAATCTGAATTATTTGGCTATGAAAAGGGAGCTTTTACAGATGCAAGTCAAGCAAAAATTGGGCTTTTTGAAGCTGCAAATAAAGGTAGTGTATTTTTAGATGAAATCGGCGAAATGCCACTCTCGCTTCAAGCAAAGTTACTTCGTGCATTACAAGAAAAAGAAATCACGAGGTTAGGTGGAACAAAAAGCATAAAAATTGATGTTAGATTTATCTCTGCAACAAATGCAAATATAGAGGAAAAAATTGCAAATCACAGCTTTAGAGAAGATTTATATTATCGCTTGCAAACCATTCCAATTAGGATTCCTCCCTTAAGAGAACGGAAAGATGAGATTATAGCGATTGCAAATACACACTTAAAAAATATTACAAAGCTCTATAATTGTGGTGCTAAAAAGCTCTCTCCTGAAGCAATAGAAATGCTACTAAAATACAAATGGTATGGCAATATTAGGGAGCTTTTGGGGATAATCGAAAGGGCAACTATTCTTAGCGAGAACGAGAATATAACTAAAGATGATTTATTTCTAGAGCCACGTATTGAGAAAAAAAGCAAAAAATTAGATGAATTAGAAAAAGATTATATGCTAGAGGTATTTAAACAAAATAATAATGACTTGCAAAGCACTGCAGATTCTCTAGGAATGAACATCGAAGTGCTAAAATATAAGCTTACAAGATTGAAAATTATCTAAATTATTTTATAGGCAAAATATATTAAAAAATGCGGAATCTTTTTTTGTGGATTGAGTGATAACTTTGTTGAGCGTATTTTTTGCAATAGTTATATATATCTTATTGCTAATTTCTATGGACAAATCCCATTGAATGTTACTAAACTCTTTTTTTATTGGTAGATTATAAAATAACCCCATTTACGAAGAATCTATTTATTTTAATAAATAGCGAAATCAGAAGTTCTTTCCTATATTCCTACAACTAATTTAAGTCTCTGCTTATACCATTTGCTTACTCTAAACCAACCTGTATCATTAATAAATTAATTATTTCGTCATTATCTTTATTATTTTGTCTTTCATTTCATCTATCTTTTTATTTTAAAACCAATACATTGGAAATATACATCCTTAGCTATCAAGATTTGACAGCCTATTCCTCTTTTTACTTTTCCATAATAAAACATACATATCAAACCCTATCTTTATTAAAAATTTAAAACACTAAAACCAAAAAACTATTAATTATATATTTAGCTAATTTTTAGAAAAATATCCATCACAAATGCACTGCCTATTAAATTTATTACTTATATTCTTAAATAATTTTATTTATTTTTAAACACATTCAATGCACTCGGGGCTTGAATTGTCGGCATTAGCTCAATTCTATTAATATTTACTCTATTAGGTTGGCTTGCCACCCAAAAAGTAGCCTCTGCTATATCTTCTGGTAAAAGTGGCTCGGTGTTTTCATACACTTTATTTGCTAAATTTCCATCACCTTTAAACCTAACTAATGAAAACTCGCTCCCACCGCTAAGCCCCGGTTCAATATTGCTCACTCTAATACATTTATCAAACAAATCTGCCCTAAGATTTAGACTAAACTGCTTTACAAAGGCTTTGGTCGCACCATAGACATTGCTACCAGGATATGGATAGTTTCCGGCAATAGAGCCGATATTTATAATATGTCCTTTCTTTTGTGCCACCATTTGGGGCAAAAGCAGGTGAGTTAGCCTAACCAGGCTTAAGATATTTACTTCAATCATTTGCTCCCAATCACTAATATCAGCCTCATTCGCGGAATTCAAACCAAGCGCAAGTCCAGCATTATTAACCAAAACATCAATATTTTTAAAAGTTGAATCTAGATTATTTAAACGCGTTTTTATAGCTTCTATATCGCAAATATCTGTAGCTACAATCTTGCAATTTTCCTCTCCTAGCTCCTTTTGAAGCTCTAGCAATTTATTTTCTCGCCTTGCAAGAGCTATGACTTTGTGATTTTCTTTGACAAATTTCTCTGCTATCGCTCTCCCAAAACCGACAGAAGCACCTGTAACTAAAACCACCATATTCTCTCCTTAATTTTTTAAAATTATATACTAGAGCTCTCTAAAATTTTCTTAACTTCACGCCAATTTGGCATAAGGGAATCCTGCATAGCGTAGAATTCTTTTTGATGATTTGGATGAAGTAAATGTATTAATTCGTGTAGCAAAATATATTCAAGACAAATTTTAGGTTTAGAAAAAAGCTGCGTATTTAGTGTGATTGTAGCCCTTTTATAATTACAACTCCCCCAGCGCGTAGTCATTTCCCTAAACCTTATACTTTTAACTTCCCTATTTATTATATATTTATAAGATTCTACAATCGAATCTATCAAATCCTTTGACTTTTTCTCATACCATTTTGAAACTACTTTTTTGGCATTTTCCTCGTTTGGCAGGTAGATTTGCAGTGTATTTCCCTGCTCTATTATTTTAGTGCGAGGACTTTTTGACAATAAAAGTGTGTAATTTTGCTCAAAATATGGGATTATAGCATTGTGGGAAAATTTTAAAATATTTTTAAGGCGAGATTCTATCCACTCACTTTGAGAATGAACAAAGCTATCGATTACTTCAATATTTTGCCATTTTGGCGCAGAGACCTTGACAACACCATTTTTATCAACCCTAATTATTATTGATTTTATATTTTTGCGGATAATTTGATAATTCATCACTTGCTTTTGATTTGATTCGGATTTAAATAACTATATAATGCCACCATTTCTGAAGCGCTTAAATTATACTTTGGCATAAAACCTTTTCCATTTTTGAGTGCATTTTCAAAGCGAATAAATTTTATATTAGTGATTTTTGGCGCTAATATTGGCTTTTGCTTACCTTTTTGTTTGGTGTAACCTATAATTCCACCATTGCCATCTTGCCCATGACATTGTATGCAGCCTATACCACGAGGATTGCTATATAATGCTTTGCCATATTCCCTCTGTGTTAAAAACTCTATCCTTTGTGGTGGGCTATCATTTTGACTCAATAAAGTGGATTTGCCCTCCTCTGCACTCAATTGCAAAGATAGCAAAATAGATATTATCAAAAAATATCGCAGCATTTATTTTCCTAGTTTGAGATTTTAAAAAGCATATTTTATAATAGAAAATTAAAATAAGCTATTTAGTTTTGATAAATTTATTTATTATGGGCATAATTTTAATCATTTTTAAATACTATGATTAACTTTGTATAAAACTTGCCACTTATTCATTCTTATAAATATTATTCATATTTGATGAATAATATCTATTTTTTCTCTCTTAAATAATGAAGTGATAAAGAGCCTCACTCTTTTTGGGAATCCATAGATTCTAGGAAAGTGGAAGCAGAATTTATTTCTTTTTCTAATTTGAATTAAATATGGTAAAAATCTCTGAAGCTCACTTTTGCTAAAACCCAAATCTTTGGAATAACCAATAGTTTGCAAATTATTCATAATTCTTACTAAAAAAATATCTCTATTATGAGCAAAATACTGCTCTAACACATCATTATCTTTATATTTCTGCCTCATATTCTCAAACCAAGAAGCTACAATAAATCTACTATGTGTAGCTTTTTTTAGTTTAGGTTTAGTTATTTTACTATGCATTGTGGAATTAGGATTTATTCGATAGTTATAAATTGG
>CAMWQM010000002.1 GCA_947176375.1 uncultured Helicobacteraceae bacterium | reverse complement strand
TAATGTTATGGAAATTTTATTTTACCATAAAGTGATTTAAGAAGTGACTAAAACACTTTTTCCAATTAATGTTATGGAAATTTTATTTTACCATAAAGTGATTTAAGAAGTGACTAAAACATTTAATAACAGGCGGCGACACAAATACCTATTTTACCATAAAGTGATTTAAGAAGTGACTAAAACATGTGGCATATCGCGATTCAAATAAAAGAAATTTTACCATAAAGTGATTTAAGAAGTGACTAAAACCGCAAACGATTTTGATGTCATCGAGGATAAATTTTACCATAAAGTGATTTAAGAAGTGACTAAAACAGTGACACCAAAATGTCGAAAAAAAATAAAATTTTACCATAAAGTGATTTAAGAAGTGACTAAAACCTTTTTTCCGGTTCTACTTCCTCTGAAAGCATTTTACCATAAAGTGATTTAAGAAGTGACTAAAACACTACTGACCTTGTCACCCTTTTTTCCGGTATTTTACCATAAAGTGATTTAAGAAGTGACTAAAACATTTGGCGTATCGCGATTCTGATAAAAGAAATTTTACCATAAAGTGATTTAAGAAGTGACTAAAACAAGTCCTAGTTCTGAAATTGTTGCTTTTTTATTTTACCATAAAGTGATTTAAGAAGTGACTAAAACTTGCGTTCTCAAACACTGATGAAATAGCTGATTTTACCATAAAGTGATTTAAGAAGTGACTAAAACGAAAGCAGATTTTTGCTTTACAATATTTAAAAATTCTAATGTCTTTTCATATTCTGAAACAAAAAAATCTGTATATAATGTAGTATTTCCACTCTCATAATAAGCGATTAATCCCTCTTTATACTTTGCTATAATTTCACCCTCTGCTCTTGCTGCATTATAAGATAAAAATGCAAGATTGCTATTAAGCAAACTAAGATTCTGAATTAATCTTGCCAATCTTTTATTACAATCTTGAAAATATTGCAAATAAGCTAAATTATTATGAATATATATAGCTTTATCATAAGGATTTTTAATTGTATGATAAATATCAAGCATTTTATCCATTTGATTTTCTAATTCGTGCGGATTATCTAGTGGCATATAATCACTATTGCTAATATAAACTGCTATTTTTCTAACTCCACCTTGAGCCTCTTTAGTTAAAAGATTTTGGGAAAGGATTTGATGAATCTCTCTTATAGAATGTTTATTAATCTCTGGTTGCTTTTCTAAAACATATTCTAAAGCTTCTTTAATATTTAAAAGCATAATAGCTTCATTTATATTTTTACTACCTATTGGCTTTTTAGTTTCAAAGAGAGTTTGTGCCTCACCTCTTGTATAGCTGTTTCCTTCAATTTTTGCAGAAGTATAAATAAAATCAAAGTAGAGCTTTTGTAAAGCTGATTGCTCTTTATTGTTTTTTAGTAATTCTTTAAATTTAAGATTTTTGGACATATTATTTAGAATCTCTGTTTCATAATCACTTAAAAAAGTAGTTTTATCTAAAAATCTTGGATTATAAGTTATCATCTCCTTCTCCTTCTAAAAGATTGGATTAATTCATCTGTGCTCTTGGATTTTATTAATCTAATCTTTTCAAATCTAGTTTGTTTTGTTAAACTTATAGCTTTTGGCTCTAAATCATTTAACATTTTCCTAAAATTCTCTGCTCTATCTAGAACACTTTTAAACAATTCTTTTACCCTTATTTCTCTTTCTTTTTGTTGAGTTAAAAGTTCTTCTCTTTGTTTTAAATAGTTTTCCTCTTTTTGTAATTCTGTATAAAGTATTTTTCTTCTTGGTAAATATTTATTATCAATTTCTCTATAAGCTGGGATAGCATTTTTAGATATTGCAGATTCTAGGCTATCTTCATAATTATTTCTAACTAAAATATTTGCTATTAATCGTTCTGCTTCTTTAAGATTATATCTCCATATTTGGCTACCATCGAATCTTGAAACTCTTTTACTTCCTTCGCCCATTTCTTTACTTCCTTCGCCCATTGCTGTGCTTCTAGATTCCTCACTATCTCCTCTCTGATTGTTTTCAAAGCTTCTTTGTTGTTTTGATTTAGAGCCACTATCTCCATATCGTATAGAAGCCAGAGTGGAACCTCTGCCAAGCTCTCCAATGTAGCTGTTGGGAGTGCCTCTATCAATCTCTCTATCCCCTCTAATCTCATTCTGTTTGATATTTGAGGTATTGATGATTGCATTGTCATTTTTTTGCTCCTTTTTATCTAATTCATCTTTCAAAATTTTAGCAAAATCTAATCTATTTGGCATTTAAAAACCTCTAATAACTAGAAATAAATTTATTAAACAAAGAATAAATAAAAACAAATTGATTACTGATAGATTGTTATTTTTTGGCTTAATATTTTACCATAAAGTGATTTAAGAAGTGACTAAAACTAAATCCTACATAAAACAAAAATAGGCTTGTTTTTTAACAAACCTATTGTAAATTAGCACTTAAATTTAGAGAATATTTTGCGGTTTTTCTTTAGGTGTGATATAATGTGAATATCCAATAAAAGAGTAAGATATTTTGGTATAGTAGCAGGCTATAAAAAGTTGTGGAAACTACTTATTGATTAAAGATATAAAAAAGGTTTACGCAAATGCTCAAGTGTGATAGAGTGTTACAAAAAACTTTGTTGAATAGACAGCTCCACTATTCCAAAATTCAAAAACCAGTAGAAAAAACTTGTGCTCATATGTTAAAATGGGGGTATAGAGCAGGCATAAATCACACATGAGATAGGAGATATTCATTATGGATACCTTTACAACACTAGAAGAAATTTTGTTACAGCTACGAAATACTCTTAACACAGGCAGAACGATCGACGATTGGGATGAAAAGTGCCTTTATGCTGAGAAAGAACTTTGTCCAAACAGCAGATATAAGCTTTCCGACCGTTGCCGTATCGGTGCAACCACCATTGTCGATGAGAACGATGTTGAGCATCTTCCGTCTGAGATTGAAGCTTCAAGGCTGAGGCTTTATTGTTATGGGTGGTATTTGGTCGATGTGGTTTCTTCCGCAGTCAAGCAACACCCTTACGCAACCGCCCGCGAGCTTCTTCAAGCCTTGAATTACTATGTTACCAACGACAGCTTTATAAATTTTTCCGAAATGAAAAAGCGTCCCAAAATATTGAATATAGGAATTTTTCCTAGCTTCTCCATTTCTCAGTTAAAGCAAGCACTGACTGCAATAAAATCCGATATTTTAACAAGGGGGTATTTTCTGGATTATCCCGACGGAAGCGTTATTATAGAGAGCAGGGACAGCGAGCTTATTTCATTGTGCAATTTGATTTCTTTTAAATCGGAATGGGCATTGTATTTATGTATCTCTCTGCCGACCACCGAACGGGTGGGGCATTGGAGTCATATGCTGTATCAAAAATTTCCCGTCAGCCCCAAAAGAAATCCCGACGATAATAAAATGAAAAGCCCCGTCTGATTGCAGACGCAGACGCTTTTTCTCGGGCGTTCCCGAAAACAAACCCGAAAATTTTGGCGCAGTATCTCTCTGCCGACTTCAACGTCGTCGAATCGCAGGCACGTTGGGAGGAGTATATGGCGCGCCGTCATAAGCAAAAGGGTTGGCGTCCCGCAGAGCCATGCCCCGCCCGACGGGTTCACTCAGAGGACAGGTATACCTCCGATAATTATTTACAGGTCTTTGACTTATTGCGCTATTTATCATTCCCATTAGAAGATGAAATTGATGGTATTTCCTAAAGTTAGTTGATTAAGGACGCACTTTATTAAGCAAAATACGATGCAAAGACACAGTGAATACAACTTAGTGACAAATGTTTTGCGGTAACTGCGGTACACTTATGATTGCAAATGACAGAATGAACCATACGATAAATGTCCACTACTATCAATGCTTTAACCATAAACTCCACAAGGAGCAATATAACAAAAAAGTAGTATTACCAAAGATAAGTTAGAATATTTAGTATTTGACAAGATAGTTGAGTATGTTTTGCAACCGAGCGTAATAGACAAACTCACGCTGACTTGCGCTTACTCTACTAAGTGATATACAGCTTATTCTACCATAAAGTGTTTAAGAAGTGGTAAAATGCTTCTTAGAATACAAGTAGAATTTTTATCCTTTATTGTGCTAAAAAGCACGCCTTTGGTGGTGCACTTTAAATTTTAATTTAGGAAAACATTCTATAACAAAGAATGTTTTTTATTTTATATACTGCTTGTGATTATCAAATACCACACTTTCTCCACCTATCTTCTTTATGATATTTATACTTAATGTCGGTGAGCAACCAACGGTTATCATTGACAAGTGTAAATTGTAGCCATTTCTTGAACCTGTTTGGATTGTATATTTCAATTATAGCACGTTTATTGCTTTTCATTGTAATCGCGAGTTCACAACCATATATCAAATATGCATATCGTCCATAGAATTTTTTCTTCAACTACAGTTCCATCTGATTTCAATACATTTCCAACACTATAGAGGTGCATTCTATTGGCATATCCTCGCTCTAACAATTGCTTGGCACAAAAGGTTGTGGCAACTTCACCATAACGTGTTTTATACTGAGACCATATTTCATCTTTATTTTTGGGTATTCCTTTCACACGAATACCACGTTTTTGATAATTTTTGAACTTCTCATTCAGCGCACAATATTCTTCTTCAATTGTATTTAATTTTAGTAAGTTTTCGACCAAAAAAGAAATGATTTCATCAGCAACTTGATAAAATTTTTCAGGTGTATCTTGATATTCAATCTTGATATTTGGATATTGCATTCTTTTTTCCTCCTTCTATTTGGCACTATCATCCATTATTTCCTACCCCCTCTTTTTTTACATTTCAAAATAAATTATTAATATTAGATTTTATCATAAAGAGGATTTAAGAAGACAAAATATTGATAAAATAGCAATGTGATAATGATTAAAATAAAGCAAAGAATAAATATTTAAAAAAAGAAAAACTACAAATAAAGCTCCATACAACCAAAAACTTACAGAAAATCTAATAGTAAAGAAAAATCATTGGAATCTTAAAGCAATAACAAAAGAAAAAATAATAATCAAATTAATAAAAATATAAAACATAATAGAATGTAATTAAGATTAAGTGGCGAATTGAAATTATTATTAAACACCATATAAAAATATAATAATTATTGCAGAAAGAAGTAATAAATGTAGCAAAAATTAATTATTAAATAGTTTGCTTGCTACACCTCTTCTTGTTTAATTTTTTAATAAATTAAAAATGTCATAGAAAATATTTATATATGCTAGTTTTAAGTAAATAAATTTAGATAGCAAAGATTAAGAAAGTTAGCCAAATATAAATCTAAACAATATAATATTTAGATTCTACATAAAATCAATAGGAGAGAAAAATTATCTCAATCTTGATTATAGGCAAATAAACTAGCTAGCTTCAAAGAATATAAATGTAGATACTTGCTAATGCTCGTTTTGATCAATTCATAAATTATTGTTAAAGATGATTTATGCCTACAAGAAAAATAAAGTAACAGAATTTATGGGAAACTATAGATATTTATTGGTAATTAAAATAATAATTACAAAAACTAAATTTCTTTTCATCTGGCTTGTGAATATAGTTTGTAGTTCTACTTTATATATAAACTATTTGCAAAATTTATTTTTTGTCGTTATAATCGCACTTCCAAAATCTATTTTTGGTAGTTAATTTAAGGAGATTAAATGTCTTTATATGATAGAAATTATGCACAGGATAGGAGCTTTGCGGCAGAGCAAAGTGAAAGCACATTAATTGCTTTTATAAAACAAACTTATAAATTTTTTGCAGGTTCATTACTATTTGGCACAATAGGAGCTTATATAGCGCTTCCTTTTGCACCAAGTATAACAGGCGGAATGATGCTTGGAATCTTCGTTTTAGAGATTGCTCTTTTAATAGGATTGATTTTTCTACGAGATAAGCCAATTGTGAATCTAATTCTTTTATTTGGTTTTACATTTATGACAGGTGTGGCTTTAGTGCCACTTTTGTATAGTGTTTTGGCACTTCCTGCTGGAGTTAGTATCGTAGCACAAGCACTTCTTGGCACTACAATAGTATTTGGCATTATGTCGTTTTATGCAGTTAAAACTAGAAGAGATTTATCTTCGTGGGGTAAGATTCTATTTATCGCATTAATTGGCGTTGTGATTTCAAGTCTAATAAATTTCGTTGCTGGAGCTTTCTTTGGATTTGCACAAGCTGGGTTGGTTAGTGTTGTTATCTCTGGAATTTCTATAATTCTTTTTAGTTTATATATTGCTTATGATACGCAAAATATTATTAGAGGAAATTATGACAGCCCAATTATGGCAGCCATTGCATTATATTTAGATGTTTATAATATATTTGTAAGCCTTTTAAACATACTTGGTTATGCAAATAGAGATTGAAAACACTTCGTATAATAGATGCTAATCTTAATCGTTTAAGAGAGGGTATTCGCGTTATAGAGGATATTTCGCGTTATGCCCTAGATGATAAAATTCTAACCTTACGATTAAAATATATTCGCCATCTCACGCAGACTCAGAATTCTAGTCTATTAAATAACTTGCTTTTAAATAGAAATATCAAGTGTGATATTGCCAAAGATTCCATTCAAAGTGAGATAAAAAGAGAGAATCTAAAAGGTATAGTTATTGCTAATTTCAAACGCACACAAGAAAGCGCAAGGGTGGTAGAGGAAATTTTAAAGCTAGATGAGGTGGCTAATATTTTGCAATTTAAAAATAATGCTATTTGTATTCAAAATATAGAATCTAAAAATGAAATAAAAAATTTTGATATAGCCACTCCATATAGCAGATTCAAGTATATTCGATATGAATTGTATGATATTGAAATTTCTTATTTTATTGCTTTAGAAAAATCTAACATTTTATAATAATTTTAGCTATTTATGATAGACTTTTAGTTTCATTTTATTTTAGGAGTTTATTGTGGAGCAAACACTTTCAATAATCAAGCCAGACGCAGTCAAGAAGAATGTGATTGGCAAAATTATAGATAGATTTGAAAGCAATGGTTTGAAAATTGTTGCTATGAAAAAACTTGCATTGGATAAAGCTACCGCAGGAAATTTTTATGCTATACACAAAGATAGACCATTTTTTAACGATTTAGTCGAGTTTATGATAAGTGGTCCTGTTGTGGTTATGGTGCTAGAGGGCAAGAATGCGGTTAAGAAAAATCGCGAATTAATGGGAGATACAGACCCAAAGAAAGCTACCAAAGGCACTATTAGAGCGGATTTCGCAGAAAGTATTGATGCAAACGCAGTGCATGGAAGCGATAGCTTGGAAAATGCAAAAAATGAAATTGCATTTTTCTTTTCACAAACAGAAATTAAGTAACATCTAAAAAGTGGAATCTTGAAAATAGAAGTTAGGAAGTTTTCATCTGAACCAAAGAATTTTAGTTTAAAATTAAAAGAAAATGATTTTGATATTAGAGTAAATGGCTCTATTTGCAGACTTTCTAATGGTTTATTGAAAATAGATTCTAAGATTGTTGGTAATATTAATTTAATTTGTGATAGAAGTGGCGAGGAGTTTGTAGAAGAATTAAATAGGGATATAATTCTATTTGCCAAAGATGGCATTTGGAATAATAATCACGAAGATAGCGATTTTGATGTAATAGAATTTTTTGATAGTTTTATAGATTTAATTTCCGTATTTTTAGGAGAAGTTGAATCTATAAAGCTTGAATATCACATAAAAGGAGAATAAAATGGCAGTTGTTCCAAAAAGACGAGTAAGTAAAACTAGAGGATTAAAACGAAGGACACATTATAAAGTGAAACTTTCAACCCCTATAAAAGATAAAAATGGAAACTGGAAACTACCACATACGATTTCTAAAGAGACAGGTAATTATAAATAATTAAAGGCGTTTCATGCTAAAAGTCGTTGTTGATGCAATGGGTGGTGATAATGGTATTAAACCTATAGTCGATGGTGTGCAAGATGCACTAAAGACTAAAGATTTTGAAGCCATAATCGTAGGTGATGAGAATCTTATTAAAAAGTATTTAGATTCTAATGTGCAAGATAAAATCAAAGTTATTCATTGCGATGATTTTATAAAAATGGAAGATATGGCTACAAATGCGCTTAAAAATAAAAATAGCTCGATTTATCAAGCAGTTGAAATTGTCCGCAATAATGAAGCGGATGTAGTAATTTCTGCAGGGCATAGTGGTGCTAGTATGAGTTTGGCTACTCTTAGATTTGGACGCATTGATGGTGTTAGCCGTCCTGCAATTTGCACAACTATGCCACGAATTGATGGTAAAGTTAGCATTATTTTAGATGCTGGGGCTAATGTCGATTGTAAGCCAGAACATTTAGTGGAGTTCGCTAGAATGGGCTATGAGTATGCTAAAAATGTGCTTTTATATGAGAATCCACGAGTTGGTTTGCTTGCTAATGGAGAAGAAGATAATAAGGGCAATGAGCTTACAAAAGAAGTATTCAAAACATTAAAGAAATTTCCATATTTCAAGGGTAATGTCGAGGGCAATGATATTTTTAATGGAAGTATTGAAGTCATAGTATGCGATGGCTTTAGTGGAAATTTAGTGCTTAAGGCAAGTGAGGGCGTGGCTGATGCGATAGGTAAGATTCTAAAAGAAGAAATTTATAAATCTTTTCTTTCAAAAATTGGTGCAATGCTGATGAGAAATGCTTTTAAAATGCTAAAAAAACGAACCCATTATGCAGAATATGGTGGAGCGCCTTTGCTTGGTGTAAAAAAGAATCTTATTATTTGCCACGGCAAGAGTAATGCAAGGGCAATTGAGTGCGCAATATATCAAGGGATAAGTGCAGTAGAAACAAGAGTGATTGAAAAAATTGCAAACGAATTTAATAAATAATTTTTAAAAGGAGGCTATTAAAGTGAAAGAAAAAGTATATGCTTCAATTAAATCGATAGCCTCTTATGTGCCAAAAAATTGTGTTAGTAATACTGATTTTGAAAAGACACTAGATACAAGTGATGAGTGGATTGTTAGGCGAACAGGCATTAAAACTAGATATTTTGCAAGTGATAATGAAACTTCTAGCTCACTTGGCTATGAATCAGCAAAACTTGCGATAGAGAGGGCTAATCTAAATATTGATGATATTGATATGCTTATTTGTGCGACATTATCACCTGATTATCTAACTATGCCCTCAAATGCTGTAATTATTTCACACAAACTCGGAATCCACAATAAACCAGCATTTGATATATCTAGTGCTTGTAGTGGTTTTATCTATCTTTTATCTCTTGCAAAGGCGTATATAGAATCTAAAATGTATAAAAATATTTTAATTGTTGGTGCGGAGAAGGCAAGCTCTGTGCTTGATTTTAGCGACAGAGGAACTTGTGTTTTATTTGGTGATGGTGCAGGTGCAGCTGTAATCTCTCAAACTAATGATAAAAATAAATCTATACTGGATGTAAATATTAGTGCAAATGGTAAGTATAGCGAGCTTTTAGGCACTCCTAGGACTACCAATAAATTACAAATGAAAGGGAATGAGATTTTTAAACTTGCAATTAAAACTTTAGCAAGTGATGTGGGGGAGATTCTTTCTAAAAATAATTTAAGTAGCAAGGATATTAGCTTTTTTATCCCTCATCAAGCAAATCTTAGAATAATTAATGCGGTTGGTGAAATTATTGATATTGAGCCAAGCAAGATTGTTCTAACTGTGCAGAAATATGGTAATACTTCGGCAGCTAGTATTCCTATGGCTATTGATGAAATTTATAACGATAAAAGGTTGAAAAATGGTGATTTGCTATTACTAGATGCTTTCGGTGGTGGGCTTACATGGGGTTCTAGTTTGCTTTATTTTAATGGTAATTAATGAAGTTTAAGGACAAGATACTAATATGTTTTTTTATTAGTCTATCTTGTATTTTTGCGTCCGATGCAGAATCTAATGCTAAAGTTGCACAACCTATAATTTCTATTCCGGTAGAAGAGTCAAAAGACCCTGTGCTTCCGCCAAATCCTCAAGTCCCACCAAACCCAAATCCAATAGATTTTAAAGCTGATGAAAACGATGCACAATCTCAAGCAGCCCCATTAGTACAGAATAAAATTTTGAATTCTAATGCAGATTCTCCATATAAAACTTTAAAAAAAATATTTCCAAATGAGTATATTGAAGGTGTTATGAAAGGCTTTATTGAGACAATAGAAAATGTTTTGCTAAAGGTTGATATTAGACAAATTTCGCTTAATTTTTCTAATACAAGCATAAATGCTCCAGAGATTTATAGGACAGAGAATATTAATCAATTTAATGCTGATAATTCAATGATAGTAAATTTTAATGCAGACTTAGCCCTAGATTACAACTTTGAAAATAGTAGGCTTTCAAATAGGCTATTTATGGAGTATGGCTTAATTTTACTACGACCTAAAGGCAAACCATCAACAAATACAGAGACTGCAGATAATATCGTTTTTACCTCAGGTTACACTAAAAAAGCATTTTTATTAGAAAATGGTTTTCTAGGACCATTTATCGATGGCGAATATCAAACAGAATTTACTAGAAAAGAAGGCTTTAGGAATAATATTTTGCGTTATAAGGCTGGTATTAGAATGCTTGATGGTAAATATATTGAGGAAGTTTATCTCTCTGGCGTTGGTGAAATAGATTTAAGCTATAAACCAAGTAATATTAGAGGTGCGATTGAAACTGGTATTAGAGTAAAAGCCCCTATTTTTGATAATGCTAATATTGTTTTTCAGGCATTTTGGAGGCAGTATATAGGTTATATTTTGTATAGAGATAGGGATTTGGCTTATAATTTGAATTTTAGTGTTCGAGCGGATGTAGAGATTTATAAAGGGTTGGCATTTTCTCCATTTATTTCCACTAGATTTGCTAAGATTCACGGCTCAAATAAACATGGGATAAATATTACAACAGGGGTCGCATTGCTATTTTCAAGTAGCATTAATGCAATCTCAAGCATACAAAGCACGCAAAATGAGAATCTAAAGCAATATTATAAATCAATAGACCAGTAATATTTGACATTAAAAATTATTAGGTATTTTTTAATTAGATTCTATCTTTAATAGAATCTTAATCTCTTTGCTGTATTTTGTTTTGATAACTATATTTACTAAAACCATTAAGTATTAAGAAAAATTTCATATTTTTCTTAATACCATATTTTAAACTACCTCAAATCAAAAATAATATTAAATATAATTAATACATATCGTATTTATATATATTTGTAGAAAAATGTAACATAAACTAGTAATATTTCTAACATTTTAAGATAAATACAATATATATTTTTAATTTTATGTTATATTTCTTTTTCACAAAATTTAAAATAAAAAAAAGGAAAAATAATGGCAAATTTAAAACATAATAATTTCAAGCAAGACACACTAGCACTTCATTCTGGTTATAATTATGGCAATGAGCGGACTTTGAGTGTGCCAATCTATCAAAATACAGCTTATAATTTTGAGAATCTAACTCAAGCTGCAAATAGATTCGCTCTAAAAGAGCTAGGAAACATCTACACTCGTCTTACTAATCCAACTAGTGATGTTTTGTCTGCTAGGCTTGCAGCAATCGAAGGTGGAGCATTTGGCGTTGTTAGCGCAAGTGGTGCTAGTGCAGTTTTTTATGCGTTGGTGAATTGTGCTAGCTGCGGCGATAATATCATTTATTCAAATAAAATCTATGGCGGAACGCAGACGCTAATTGCACATAATTTGAAGCGATTTGGAATAAATAGTAGGGTTTTTGACATTGATGATATAGAAAATTCATTGCCAAAGCTAATTGATAGCAATACAAAGGCTATTTTTTTTGAGAGCATTTCAAATCCGCAAATTTCAATAGCAGACACATTAAAAATCACAGAAATTGCAAAAAAACACAATATCATTACAATATGTGATAACACCGTGGCTACAGCATTTCTACATAAGCCATTTGAATATGGCGTGGATATTGTAGTTTATAGCCTTAGTAAGTATATAAATGGACAGGGAAGTGCGCTTGGTGGGGCGATAATCGAGCGAGAGAATCTAAATTCACTAATAAAAGATAATCCTAGATATACTCCATTTAATACCCCAGATGAAAGTTATCACGGGCTAATTTATGCAAATCTGCCTCTGCCAAATTTCTGTATTAGGATAATTACAGAATGGTTAAGAAATACAGGAGCGACGATTAGCCCACAAAATGCGTGGATCATATTGCAAGGATTGGAGACACTAGAACTTCGCATTAAGAAACATAGCTCTAATGCATTTGAAGTGGCAAAATTCTTGCGATCAAGTTCTAATGTAAAAGCAGTTAGTTATCCAATGCTAGAGGGTGATAAGTATAATTCTTTACTCAAGAAATATTATAAAGATGGTAATGCTAGTGGGCTAATTAGCTTTGAAGTGGAGAGCTATGAGAAGGCAATTAAGGTCTGTGATGGTTTGGAGATTTTCTCAATCACCGCAAATATTGGTGATAGCAAATCGTTAGTCATTCATCCAGCTTCCACTACGCATTCGCAATTAAGCAGCAAAGAGTTAGAATCTGCAGGCATTAAACAAGGAACTATTCGCTTAAGTATAGGATTAGAAAATGCGAGTGATTTGATAGCTGATTTAAAACAAGCATTGGGATCTTAAGCTAGAAGACTGGAAACTAATAGATTCTACTATTTTGAATTAATTTTTATAGAAGTGGAATATCAAAACTAATATTTTTATGTTTTAATGGAATCTTTTTAAAGAAACTTAGAGTTTAAAAGTTACCACAAACTAGAATATAGAAATTATATCTAGATTCTAGTTTCAAGAATAGAAACTAAACTTTAAATATAAAAATTTTTAAGGAGCAATTATGCCTTTAATTATCCCAAAAGAAATCCCAGCATACAAGATTCTAGGTAAAAATGCTTTTGTAATAAGCAAAGAGAAAGCATTTCATCAAGATATTCGCCCACTAGAAGTTTTGGTGCTAAATCTTATGCCATTAAAAATAGAGACAGAAAATCAAATATTCTCTTTGCTTGCAAATTCGCCTTTGCAGGTAAATATCACACTTATTTCAACCAAAAGCTATATTGGTAAAAATACATTGCAGAGCCATTTGGAGCGATTTTATATAAATTTTGCTGAAGTCTCTAATAAAAAATTTGATGGTGCAATAGTGACAGGTGCGCCGATAGAGCATTTGAATTATGAAGATGTAACTTATTTTGATGAGCTAATTAACATAATGGATTATTTGAGGGTTAATTGCACTAGCACGATGTATCTGTGTTGGGGTGCAATGGCTGGGCTATATCATTTTCATAAAATTAATAAAATAAGTTTGGATAAAAAACTTTTTGGGGTTTTTAATCATAAAAGCATAAATGATGATTTGTTGTTAAGCGGGATTGATGAGATTGTGAAGATTCCACATTCAAGACATTCTGGGGTAGATGAGATTGCAATTAGGCAAAATAAAGATTTAAAAGTGCTTTTAAATGGAGAGATTAGCGGGGCAAGCGTGCTAAAAGATTCTAAAGATATTTTTATACTGGGACACCCTGAATATGCTAAATACACGCTTTTAAACGAATATCAAAGGGATTTAGATAAAGGATTTAAGATAGATTTGCCAAAGGATTATTTAGATTCCAATAATGAGCCTATTTTCTCGTGGCGTTCTTCTGCTAGTGTGCTTTTTGCTAATTGGCTAAATTTCTATGTGTATCAAGAAACGCCATTTAAGTTAAATGATTAAGGAAGGTTTAGCAACTATAATTTTTTAATATCAAGGCTGGTTGTGTTAATTGGCTTTAGGTTAAAAGCATAAGACTAGATTAAGTTTCTAGCAGATACATAGTTTAGATATAAGTGAAGCAGAATCTATAAAAGTAGATTAGTAAGAAAAAACAAGGATAATCAAATGATAATATATAATAAAATACAATTCACATTTTTTACTAATAGTATTGAATGAGAAGGTGATACCTAGTGAGATTATTAGATTAGCATTAGCAAAGCAAGAGCAATCTAAGGATGGTAGAAGTGAAGGTAGAAAAATGATGACAATATAATTTTTGAATTTGTAATAAAAAATGGTAAAACATAGTAAAATTAAAACAAGGTAGCAATGGAGCACAATAAGGCAATATGAGGCAAGTAAAGTAAAGGTATTACAAGTAGGACAATGTGGAATAAAGTAGAGGCTAAATCTTTATCATAGTGCGATTTTTAGGAATTTTTTGAATAAGACTTATAAGAAAATTTTAGTTAAAATAGTTTCTTAATTTATAAATAAAAAGTATTGATATTTTTGGTTGAAATAAACTATTAGCTAGTGGATTAATTTTATAAAACTTTATTTTTAAAATTTGGCTTTTTAAAACAAAAATTTGTTAGCCAAATTTTACTAATTTGCATATTTATTATGCTCTATTGTCCTTATATATGATAATATAGCACACTTAGCCATTTTCTTTATCTTTGTATTTTGTGATAGTAGAAATCTATTAAGGTTTCTTTTATTGTAGCATTTTTGCAGACTTATAATCTCTGCCATTAATCGCATAAGCCATAGGCTCTAAATACAATTACACTCTAATTCCAAATGCTTTGCAGATTTAAGATTGAATTTTGTAATCTTATAAGGAATATGAGGGGGTGGAATTTAACTTCATTTTAGATTTTAAATTTAAATTAGATTCCAAACTTTATAATTTAGAATCTTGTAATTTTTAAGCAAGATTAAAGACTTGTGAAATTGCAGTCTTTAATCTTAACTTTATTTAAAAATTAATATTTATCAAAATATTCTGCAATTTTTTTAGGGTCGCTTGTTTTTGTTAGAGCTAACATTAAAAGCACACGAGCTTTTTGAGGATTTAGATTGTTTGCACTAATAAAGCCTTGCTTTATTTCCTCATCACTTAATGGCACTAGTCCAGCACCTACACGAGAGCTTTTAACAACTGCAACTTTTTTAGATTTTAAAAGTTCTATTAAATATTCTTTTTGATTTTGATGAATACTTCCCGCACCGCTTCCAGCAACTACCAAGCCTTTTGCTCCAGCTTTGACAAAAGCCTCTGCTGCAACTTTTGAGCCATCTTGAGAATAAGTATATAAAATATCTACTTTTGGTAAAGATTTTAGACCTTTAACGCTAAAAGGAGAATCCTTACTATTTAGCTTTAAACTAACATTGTAGAAAAATACTTTTCCATCGATAATATATCCCATTTCTCCGCTATTTGGAGCTTTAAAAGTTTCTACATTTAGAGTGTGAGTTTTGCTAACTTCTCTAGCTGGATAAATTTTGTCATTAATCGCAACCATTACACCTTTATTTTTAGCATTTTTATCGCTTGCTAGAGCCACTGCATTGTATAGATTTTTAGGACCATCTGCGCTCATTGCAGTAGCTGGACGCATAGCACCTGTAAGCACCACTGGTTTAGCACTACTAACAACTAGGTTTAGAAAATACGCAGTCTCTTCCATTGTATCTGTGCCGTGAGTAATCACTATTCCATCGACATCACCTCTATCTAAAAGCTCGTTTATTCTATTTGCAAGTGTTAGCCATACCTCATCACTCATATTTGAGCTATCAATATTTGCGATTTGCTCTCCGCTAATATTTGCTAGATTTTTTAGTTCTGGCACTGCATTGATTAGCACTTCAATACCCACGCTTCCTGCTTTGTAACCTGTGGTTGCTAAATCGCTTTTAGCCTCACCTGCGATTGTTCCACCTGTCGCTAGGATCACAATATTTGGCTTTGCAAAAGCCATTACACTAGAAACCAACATAACTAAAACTCCAAAAACCAATTTTTTCATTTTCATACCTCCATTTCAAAATTTGAATGAAAAATTAAATTATACTATTTTCATTTTAATTATTATTATTTAAGTTAGAGGGTATGGTGGAATAGTATCTTCAACATTGTAGATTTTAGGTAATCAAAAACACATTAAGCAATAGATTTACCCAAAGTGTGATGAAAAACACGACCAAAAGCAAGACAATCTTTTACTATAATCAATGAAAAAAATCACTCACAAAACTAGCAATGCCATTGTTGCTAAAAGTAGTAGCATAGATGATATCCTCTAGCATTGCCTACATACTATAAGTCAAAAAGCGATAAAGCACTATTGACATTTCCTAGTAGCAAGCTTTCTGCAAAGAAAAAAAGTTAAGATTTTGCATATAAAATACTCAAAGCTACAAAAATAAATAATCCCCAAAAATCAATTAATTTCATTTTACCTTACTTGCAAAATCTTAACTATTATTTATAGCTATAACTAAGGCTTTTTTCTTTGTGTTTTATCAAAAGTAGCATAAGCACATCAATCACAAAAGGCAAAACTATCAGATAATAGCTAGAAGCAAGTATGATTACAAAGGAGCTAATAAAGCCCTAAAGGCAGCCTTCCACTTCTTTGAGATTCTAAATCTTTTTTATTACGGCGAATCTAACTTTTCAGCTTCTTAAATGCATATATATAAAGCTAAATAATCCATATTTTTTGTTATTAAAATTATAAGCCCTCAAAATAAAATCTCAAATTGAGATTTTATTTTGAGATTCCACACTCTTTTTCTCTTTCTTTGTTCTATTTTGCTTACTTAATCTAAAGCCATTAATTTCTTAAAATCTTTTTACAAAAGCAAATTAAGGAAGCATTTGTGCGGCGAAATGTAAAAACTATTAGCAAATATAAGTTTATATTGTTAAGAAGATTTTAAAAAGGAGGAAAAGAAATTTAAAATCTAAATGCTAAAAATTGTTTTATATAAACTAGAATCCAAACATTAAAACCACACAATTCCACTAAAAACTTTGAACTTCTACTAATAAAACTATTTTAAGTTATATTTTGCTTAATTTTTGCTTTTTATTAGAGGAATAGAATGACAGCTATAACAAAAAATCTAGGTTATGATGAAATATTAGATTCTATTAAAAAGCACGACCCCAGAATCAACTTATTAAAAGCAAGGTATTATGCAATATATGCAAACAGAGATATTTCAAAAGATTGTGATATTCTACATAAATTAGATGGTAAATACTATCTTATAAATTTTGATGATAAATTAGATAAAAGTGTGATAATTAGAGATTTGGTAAAAAGACGAAGATTATTAACACATTCTCACATCATAATCATAAATACAAATAGTGTTTGTAAATCTACTTTTGAAGTAAAGATAAGTGAGGTAGCAAATATTCCATTTATATAATATTGATTTATTATAAACAAAATTTTGTGAATATAGAATCTACACTCAAAATGAAATAAATATATAGAAGCCTCAAAAGAGCTACAAACTTAGAGAAAGTTAATTAAAATAGCTTTAGTTTGCAATAGAATTAGCATTAGCAAAAAAATAAATCAAGAAAAACCATATAATTAAACCAGTAAAAGAAGTTGATAATTATAGAAGCAGATAAAAAATTAATTTAAGAATAAGAATATTTTTAAAGCTTTGCTTGGGACATAAAATCTTATTTAAATCATTATATTTATCTAAATTCATAGAATCTAGCTTTATAGATTCCACTATGATTGAATAAATTTCTAGAATCTAATAGCTACATTCTGGTTATAAAGCAGAATGTAGCTAGTTTTGAAAGCAATAATTGGCTTATAGTAAATTATTTTGTTTTATTAAAGTTTTTTAAAGTAAAATACTAATTTTAAAATCTTGCAACTAAAAATAAGGAAAATAAAATGCAAATAGATGATACCTTGCTAAACAAGCTAGAGAATTTAAGTGCAATTAAAATTAAAGATGAAAATAAAGAGAGTATAAAAGGGCAAATAAGTGAGATACTAAATTTTGTTGAGAATCTAAATAGCTTAGATTTACCTGCAAATATTCCTCATAAAAACTCCCCTACGCAATTAAGAGAGGATATTGTAGAAAATAGCAATGTAGTGGATTTCATTCTAAAAAACGCTCCAAAAAGTGAGGATAGATTCTTTATCGTGCCAAAAATTGTGGAATAAAATATTTCTTAAAAGTGCATTAACAGGAATCAAGGAGTGTATTGTGGGATTTTTAGTATTATTGTTTATAATAATTGGATTTTATAGTATTGAGCGTAAGATTGAACAAGATGATAAAATTGCTAGAAACAAATAATAAAGTATTAGAAAATAAACTTGAACACAGATTAAACGATGCAATAAGACTACTAGCAGAAAATAATAAATTGCTAGAAAAGAAATTAGATGAAATAATAAAAATATTAAAAATAAACTAAACAAAGTTAGTAAAAATGATTGATGTAAAGATTGAATCTTCTTGGAAAGAAGCCTTAAGTGAGGAGTTTAGCAAAGATTATTTTGTCAATTTAAGAGAGAAATATTATACAGCCTTTAGAAGCTCAAAAGTCCTGCCCCCGCCAAAACTACTTTTTAATGCATTTAATCTAACAAGTTTTCATAACATAAAAGTTGTGATTTTAGGACAAGACCCATATCATAATATTGAAAATAATATCCCGCAGGCAATGGGGCTATCTTTTAGTGTGCCAAAAGGAGTCAATCCTCCGCCATCCCTAAAAAATATTTTTAAAGAATTAAATAGAGATTTAGGGATAGAGATTCCAAATAATGGTGATTTAAGCTCTTGGGCGATAGAGGGAGTGCTACTTTTAAATTCACTTCTTAGTGTAGAGTTTAAAAAACCACTTTCACACAAAGACTTTGGCTGGGAGATTTTTAGCGATAATGTGATAAATTTGCTTTCAAACAAAAAGAAAAATCTTGTTTTTATGCTTTGGGGAAATTACGCAAGAAATAAGAAAAATTTAATAGATTCAAATAAACATCTTATTTTAGAAGCTCCACACCCATCGCCTTTAGCTAAAGGTTTTGTGGGCTGCTCTCATTTTAGCAAATGCAACAATTATCTAAAAAATAATAATATAAAAGAAATAAATTGGAAACTTTCATAATGGCTAATATCCTTGCTAATTTTTATAATACTAGTCATTTTAGGTTATCTAAAATTTGGAAAATTAGGAATCTAAATGGAATCTAAAGCAGAATCTTTAAGTATAATAGTGCCTTGCTACAATGAAGAGGAGAATATTCAAAAATTCTACGAAACTCTAATCAATCAAAATGATGATATAAAAAAGCTTGATTATGAAATAATTTTTGTAGATGATGGAAGCAAAGATTCTAGCATTTTAGAAGTAAAGAAACTTCAAAAAATAGATAGTAAGGTTAGGCTAATTAAATTTTCACGTAATTTTGGGAAGGAATCTGCTATGCTAGCTGGACTAAAAGCTTCCAAAAAAAATCTAGTTACGATTATGGACTGCGATTTACAAGACCCACCTAGCCTGTTATTTGAAATGCTAAAAATCTATGAAGAAAATAATGGCAAAATCAAAATGATAATTGCAAAGAGAAAAAATAGAGCTGGAGAAAGCAAGATTCGGGCGTATCTTTCAAATCTTTTTTATAGGCTAAATAATGCTATTTCAAAAGTGAGGCTTGTCTCTGGAGTGAGGGATTTTCGCCTTATGAGTAGGGAAGTAGTGGAATCTATTATCCAAATGAATGAATATCATCGCTTTTCAAAAGCTATTTTTGAATTTGTAGGATACGAAAAACGATATTTAGAATACGAGTATATAAGCCGTACACAGGGAGTTTCTAAATGGAGTTTTATGAATTTATTTTCTTATGGGATTGAAGGAATTATTAGCTTTTCAACTGCTCCACTAAAAATCATCACTATAATTGGCTTTTTAATTTTTCTAATTTCTAGCATTTATGGTTTTTATATCATTATATCAACGTTAATTTTTGGTAATCCTGTGAAAGGCTATCCTAGCACAATCGTGCTTATTTCATTTTTTGGCGGATTGCAGATTATTATGCTAGGAATTATTGGCGAATACATCGCTAGAATCTACGAGCAGGGAAAAAATCGCCCTCATTACTTCATTGAATATGAGGACTAAAATGCTAAATTTAAAACACATTAGCAATACTAGAATTAAGATTGCAAATTTGCATACAAAAAAATTGAGATTAATATGATTAAAACAGCACTTAAGAACTTTAGATTCCATTTAAATTACTATTTTGAGAAGCAAATAAAATGCGATTATTTAAAATTTCTAGCCATAGTTAGATATTTTTATCGCAAGAATAAGGGGAATCTTGGCTTTATTTTTATAATTTACATCATTGGGGGGGGGTCACTCCTACTTGCTAATTTTAATTTTATTGATGATAACGATAGAACTTTTAGTGGAATCTTTGGCTTTGATGTTTGGAGTAGATATTTAGCAGGAGCATTTAGCGGGATTTTGCAAGTAAATACAAACTTTTTAGTGCCTATTTTTCCTTATAGCCTTTTAGTTAGCTTTTTATTTTTAAGTCTCTCTTCGCTTATTTTGCTTAAAATAATTGATAAAAGACTGCTAGATTCCAAAGTCGCAATCATTACAAGCTCTTGTGTAGGGCTATTCCCATATTTTTTAGAAAACCTTTCATATAAATTTGATAGCCCATTTATGGCTTTGAGCGTATTGTGTGCGATTTTGCCATTTGCCTTTTTACGCTTAAGCAAAATTAGCTTTTTTGCAATTTCTATTATTTGCCTATTTTGTGTCCTTACTACATATCAAGCCAGCAATGGAATTTACATAATCTTAAGCATATTTCTAATAAATAAGATTCTACAATCAAAGGCAAAGATGGGATGTTTTAGTGCCTTTAGCCTATTTTATAGCACTGCATTGTCTTATATTTCTGCTTGCATTATCTTTATTTTTAGCGTTTATAAGAATATCCATACTTATGCGAGCAATGAGATGTTGCCAATACAATATCTAATCATTGGCACTGCAAAGCATCTTTATAAATATTATGAAATTATATTTTTGGATTTTTATCCAACAGCACTTTTCCAACTAATGCTTGCCTTTGGCTTAATTTTTGTGATAAAAAATACGCTAGATTCTAAATTGAACACTTTTGCCTCTTTTAGCCTAAATATCCTTTCACTAGCTTTAATGTTAATCTTTGCCTTTGGGATATATATTTTTTTGATTATGCCTTTATTTTTTTCTAGGGCATTTATTGGCTTTGGCATTTTGATTACGATTTTAGCGCTTAATTCAATCACATTAAAGCCAAAGAGGGCAAAAATCCTATCATATTTCTTAAGTCTCATTTTAGTCGAGCATATATTTGTCTTTGCAAATTTCTATGGGACTAGCTTAATTAACCACAATGAATATGAAAGCTTTAGGGTAAAAATTGTAGCAAACGACTTGGCAAATGTTTTAAGGAGCAATGATTTAAATTTAGATTCCAAATTTAATATACCAATTTATGATAATAGCGGTTTAAGCCCATTTATCATAAATTCAAGAAAACACTATCCGCTAATTGAGAGAATAATTCCAAATAGTTTTAGTCAAACAAACTATATTGAGCGATATCTACTAGCAAAATATGGAATCTTCTCAGATATGAATAAAAATAATTGTGCTAAATTAGTGCAAAATGGAGCGAAAGTAAGCTTATTGGTGGATAATTATTATCATAAAATTGAGCGAATAAATGATAATGTAAATACATGCTACAAAATTACTCTAAAGCCTAGTTTTGGGATATATAGTGAATTCAAATAAGCTAAAAAACAAATTTAATAAAAAGGAGAATCTAAAAATAAATCCAGATAAATAGAATCTAGCGCATTTAAAAGGCTTTTTTGGAATCTCTTTAGAATCCTTTTAATGGCTAAAATCAAATTGTTATAATTCAAATTTTTAGCAACTAAAAGGAATATGGGGGGGGGTTAATTAAAATAGATTTATAAGGGATTAGGTTAGATTGACAAAAAGAGATTTGCTTTACTTTGTGGCAAAAAATATTTTAAAAATAAATTTTTTATTTTATAGTTTATTTATATAGTGAATTTTGCTAAATATCTTTCCTTGTAGCCTATTTATCGCACTTTTCTTCTATCTTTATCTTATTTAACGCTAGTAAAAAATTATTAAAAGACTTGCTAAATTCTAAACTTTTGCTTTTGCATAGCATTGAGATTGGTTTAAGCCTATATTATCTATAAAAACTCTCATACAAATTTGATGTTCCATTTTAAGCGTTTTTGTATCTATTTTTTCTATTTTTATTTTTGTGACTAAAAGAGTGTGTGTTTGTGATAATTTCTATCCTTTGCTTGCTTCTTATGCTTACAATTTTTTGTGCTTTAGAGAAATTTTAAATAAAAATATCAAGTCTGCTTTTAAAAGTGCCACTTTAGCATTAATCTCATTTCTAATTGCTAGGATTGTTTTTTAAGCTAACTTGCAGCACAGCGCAACATATACGAATAATGAGCTAATCTCACTAAAATACTTTTTACCTAATTTTTATTACTAAATTGATTCTAGATTCTAAAAAACATAAATACATTTTTTAGAATTTGATTTTAATCTTAAAGTAAAAAAATATTTCTATTAATTCAAATTATCAGGGCTAAAAATGAATTTATAATTTCATTTTAGATATGTTTTTAAAATAGCTATTAGATTATTGATTTCTTGCTCCCTCTGGGTGCTACTCATTTCATTTCCTAGATGTTCTTTGATATGCACTTGCAAAATCTCATTCATCAAAGATTGTATAGCACCTCTTGAAGCGCTAATTTGCTGCAAAATTTTAAAGCAATCAACCTCTTTTTCTAAAGCTTTTTCTACACTGCTTAACTGCCCTTTGATTTTTTTAATACGAAGCAAAACCTTGTCTTTGTTGGCGATAATGTGAGCCATTCTACCCCCCCCCTTAAATACTAAAAATAATTTTTTAATTTTATCAAATTTGATAAAATTTTTATCACTTAATTTTCATTTAATATATACTCTAGTATAGTATTAAAAATTTATAAATCAAAATGTTTTATAAAATAAATTTATCGCAATAATTGCGAATCTATTAAAGGAATAATAATGAAAGAAAGATTTTATATCAAAGGTATTAGTTGTGCCTCTTGTGCTTCTAAAATAGAAGATTCTATTAAAAAGATTCCAAATATTAGAAATGTGTCTTTATCCTTTGCTACAGGTTTGCTTGAGATTTCAGGAGATTTTGGAGATGATATTTTTAGCATTATTAAAAAGAAAGTTGAAAGCATTGAGCCTAAAGCAAAGCTATCTAAAAAAGAAGATAAAGAGGAAAGCAATTTTAGTGTAAAAAAAGAGCTTTCAATTCTATCAATCTTGATTGTGATTTTTCTAATTTGCATAGCAATAATCCATTTGAGCGAAAATATTATTATGCAAAATATTGCCATTTTTACTCTAATTATAATCTATGCAATAAGTGGAAGAGAGATAATATGCTCTGCACTAGAAAGTATTACAAAAAAGGATTTTTTTAATGAAAATTCTTTAATGAGTATGGCTACAATTGCGGCATTTCTAATAGGCTCATATGAAGAAGCTGTTGCTGTTATGTTGTTTTTCAAAACAGGTGAGTTTTTTCAAGAATTAGCACTTAATAATTCCAAACGCTCTATCAAATCATTGCTGCAAATTGCCCCAAATATTGCACATCTAAAAAAAGATTCTAAGATTATTGATATTGCCCCGCAAGATTTAAAAATAGATGATATTGTGCTAGTAAAGCCAGGTGAGAAGATTCCAATAGATGGCGTGGTGGTGGAGGGAGAGAGCTTAATTGATACAAAATCGCTAACAGGCGAATCTATCCCAAAAAATTCAAAACTGCATTCCAAAGTTCTAGGCGGAAGTCTTAATCTAAATGGAATCTTAGAGGTAAAAACGACTAAATTATATGAAGATTCTAGCATTGCAAAAGTTATAGATTTAGTGCAGAATGCGACTGCAAATAAAGCAAATACAGAGAGTTTTATCACTAAGTTTGCTAAAATCTACACTCCTATTGTGTTTTTCATAGCACTTTGTATCGCAATTATTCCTCCAGCACTTGGATTTGGTGAGTTTAGCGAGTGGATTTATCGGGCTTTGGTTATGCTAATGGTTAGTTGTCCTTGTGCTTTGGTGATTTCTGTGCCGCTTGCGTATTTTGGTGGGATTGGAAGTGCGTCTAAAAATTATATTTTGATTAAAGGTGCGTCATTTTTGGAAGCATTAAGTGATGTAGAAAGCATCGCATTTGATAAAACAGGGACGCTAACTAAAGGGGTTTTTAAGGTAGTTGAGATTGTGCCACAAAATGGCTTTAGCAAAGAGGAAGTGTTACAATACGCACATTGCGCGGAAGTTTTTTCAAATCACCCAATAGCCTCTGCGATAAAAGAAGAATATAAAAAGTTAAATTTTGAGCATAAATGCAATGCTAAAAATTTTGAATCTTTAAGTGGACTTGGGATAAAAACGACTTGTAATTTTGAAAATATAATCGTTGGGAATGATAAGATTCTACATAAATATGATATAGAGCATAATACTTGCAGTGTGAATGGAACTGTCGCACATATTGCTGTAAATGGCAAATATGCAGGATATATTATAATTGCTGATGAGCTAAAAGATGATACATTAGAGGCAATAGAGGGCTTAAGAAATCTTGGAGTGAAGAATCTAGTAATGCTAACAGGCGATAATGAATTTGCCGCCTCTAACATCGCAAAAGAACTTGGACTTGATAGTGTAAAATATAATCTTTTACCAGAGGAAAAAGTAGAGCATTTTAGAGAGATAAAAAATAATTCTAGTGGGAAAAGTGTATTTGTGGGTGATGGAATAAATGATGCTCCTAGTATTGCCTTAGCTGATGTGGGAGTTAGTATGGGAAGTCTAGGAAGTGATGTTAGCAAAGAAAGCGCTGATGTTTTAATTATAAATGATTCAATTAAATCGCTTTGCAAGACGATTAAAATTGCCAAAAAGACTAAAAATATTATTTGGCAAAATATTATTTTTGCTTTGGGCGTGAAAGTGCTATTTATAATCCTTGGATTATTTGGTATAGCTAGTATGTGGGAAGCTGTTTTTGGCGATATAGGCGTGGCTTTGATAGCTTTATTTAATTCTATGCGGATTCTAAAAGCCTAGAATTTTATAAATCCCCATTTAAGCATATTTTATGAAAACTATTCAATCGCATTTTGAAGTGGAATTATTTGATAAGAAAAGCGATTGGGTTATTTTTATTGCTATTTGTTGGCTTATATTTTGTATTTCATTATTTATGGAATACTCAAATTACAAGGAGATTAAGGAAAATAAAACAATTAGCCTCAATGCAAAGGTATTACTTCAATACAAAAAGATAGATAAAAATTACTATGTCCTAAAGCTAAAAGGTGAGAATGGAGGGACTTTCTACACTACTTCAAAAGATGATTTGAAAGATTTACGAGGCAGATATATTAATATTTATGGAACTTTGGGAAAGGATTGTGGCTTTAAGGAATATCTAAAAAGCTGTTTTGTTGTAAGTTATGCTATTTCACTTTTAAATAAAAAAGATTTTAGAGGTGGAATTATTGATTATATAGATTCCCAACACAGCAATGAATTTAGTGATAAATTTGATGAATTTAGTTCAAATCTTGCCTCTAAAATGTATCAAGGGCTTTTTCTAGCCACTCCTATGCCTCAAAGTCTACGAGATTCCGCAAATGCACTAAATATCGCACATATTTTTGCAATAAGCGGATTCCACCTTGGAATCTTAGCGTTTGTAATATATTTTATACTCTCACCATTTTATAAATATTTTCAAAGGCGATATTTCACCTATCGCAATGAGTTTTACGACTTACAATTTATAATCTTAAGTTTTAGTTTTGTATATTTGAATGTGATTTCATTCTCTCCTAGTTTTTTGCGTTCATTTGTAATGTTTGCATTTTCTTTTTTTGTGCTATATCGTGGGCTAAAACTGCTTAGTTTTAAGTTATTATTTGCTTGTATTTTGCTTATACTTTCACTTTTTCCTAGGGTGTTTTTCTCGATTGGATTTTGGCTTTCAGTTAGCGGAATCTTCTATATTTATTTATTTTTAAAATATATTCATATTAAAAATAAACTTGCCTACATTCTGCTTTTAAACATAATAATTTTTCTAAATATGTTTTTAATCTCGCATTATACTTTTTATAGTTTTAGCTTGTGGGCGGTGCTTTCTCCACTAATCACCCTTGCTTTTGTAATTTTTTATCCATTAGTTTTAGTCCTGCATATCATTGGATTTGGCGGGATATTTGATAGTTTTATATTTTTTGTTGCAAATTATGACTTTGCTATTGTAGAGATTAAAACTCCATTTTGGCTTTTAGTTATTTTTATTTGCATTTCATTTATGGCAATTTTTAATAAATTTGCTTATTATTTCATTGTCTTTTTATCATTTTTATATTTTTTATATGGAATCTCAAGGGGAATCTTATGAAATCATTCGTATCGTATATATTAAAGGGATTATTAGCTATATTGCCTATAATTGTTTTAATTTGGATTGTAAGCATAATATATCAGGCAATTTCATCTATCACATTTTCGATTTTTTCAATAACACAACAAAATATAATCTCAACGATCGTAATCTTTACTTTGATGATAATTTTTTTACTTGCACTTGGCTATATTGTGGATAAAAACAAAGAAGCGATTTTCCTAAAATTAGCAGAAATGCTAATAGGTAAGATCCCACTTCTATCACCAATTTACTCAACGATAAAAGAAGCTATCAATTTATTTTCAGGCAAAAAAACAGAAAATTATCTTGGCGTTGTATTTGTGAAAATTGGTGAATATAAAACTATGGGCTTTGTTACAAAGGAATTGGAAGATTCTTATTGGGTTTTTGTCCCAACTACACCAAATCCGACATCTGGCTTTTTAATCAATGCCAAAAAAGATAGCGTTGAGAAAAGTGATTTAAGTGTGGCAAATGGATTTAAAAAACTCGTGTCTTTAGGATTAAAATGATGATTAAAAAAATTAAAGATTTTAGCGAATTAGTTGCATTTGAGCATACAATTTTTTCATCATCATTTATGCTAATTGCTATGATTGTGGCTATTGGGGCATTTGAAAATTATGATTGGTGGGGTTTGAAACTACTTTTGCTTTGTGCCTTGGCGCTAATTAGTGCTAGAAATTTTGCAATGGCATTCAATCGTTACTGCGATATGAAATTTGACAAAGATAATCCTAGGACAAAAAATCGCCCTAGTGTAGATGGTAGAATCTCGCCTAATATGATTTTAATGTTTATAGTTTTTAATGCAGTTTTATTCATATTTATTTCATATTTAATTAATTCTCTTGCCTTTAGCTTGTCTCTTCCATTTTTATTTGTGCTTGGAATCTACTCTTATTTTAAACGCTTTAGCTCGTTAGCACATTTTGTGCTTGGAATCTCGCTTTCACTTGCACCTATGGCTGGAGTGATTGCAGTTAGTGGGGAGATTCCGCTTTGGAGTGTGTTTTTATCGTTTGGGGTGCTGTTTTGGGTTGCTGGATTCGACTTGCTTTATTCTTTGCAGGATATTGATTTTGATAAAGAAAAAAAACTTTTCTCAATTCCTGCAATCTATGGAGCAAAAAATACTTTGATAATTTCTCGCATCTCACATATTATAACTTGCATTTTTTGGACTTTATTTGTAATTTATAGCAATGGTGGAATCTATGCGTATATAGGACTTGTAGGTGCAATATGTATGCTAATTTATGAGCATTATTTGGTAAATAAAGATTTTTTAAACATTCCAAAAGCCTTTTTTCAAACAAATGGATATTTAGGATTCGTATTTTTAATATTTATTATCTTGGATAAAATCTTATGAATACTAGGATTATCAAAGCCCCTCTAGGAATAGAATTTTCACAAATAAATGATAATGAAAGTGTTTTTAAAAAAGAGTTTGATTTGCTCTCAGAAAATAATGATGACCCGATAAGTGCGTGGCTAAAGTCTATGCGTGCAAAAGGCAAAGTGATAGATGAGAGTGAGCCAACCATTCAGCTTTTAGTGGAATTACATAGAAAAATAGACACTTTAAGTGCAGAAATTAAGAATGAGAAGAAAGATTTTCTAAAATTAGAATATAGCATTAGGCTAGATTCCATTGGGCACAATTTAATTATATTTGAAGATGAGATTCTGCAGGGAGGTAAAAAATATTATGGAAGAATTGATATTGCAGTCTTTCCTGTGCGCAAAATGCCACTATTTTTTGAAGCGCTAGATTCTACAAATGCCAGAATCTATCTTATGCACGAGCGCGATATAGCGGATTTTGATAGCTACATTACTGCGAGGGAAAGAAGTATCATAAGAGAAAGTAAATTAAAGGTTTAGATTTGATACAATACAAAATTAATTTTATTTACTAAAGGTATTTAAGGAATGAATGCTATGTTAATTATAAATATAGGGATTTTAGTGCTTTTTGTGCTAATTTTTATATTTTTTTACATAAAAGATGGGGAGTCCCAAAGGCGATTATCAAGATACGAAAAATCGCTTGATGATTTGAACAAAGAAATTTATAGAATCCAAAAAATCCTAAAAAGCAATCACAATGGAGATAGCGAGAATTTTGTTAGAAATTTGAAAGATGATTTTAGAAGCTCTATTGATGATGTTTATGCGATAATCGAAAAAGACAGAGACTATGTGGATAATAAATTAGCTCTTTTAGAAGATAAAATCAAAGAAATTAGCTTCTTCCCAAATAGCTCTAGCAGCAATATAGATGATAGACGCATTATTTCTATGTTTAAGGATGGCTGGAGCATTGAAAATATAGCAAAAGAATTAATGATAACAAAAAGCGAAGTAGAATTCACGCTAAAACTTGCAGATATTAGTTAATGACGCGATTTTACACAATTTTATATGGCTGTATTTTTGCCTGCATTATCGTTACCTCAAATTATGCGGTGCAGTTTAATATTGGCTCTAGCTACCTTACTTATGGAGCTTTGACTTATCCATTTAGTTTTTTATTCCTTGATATTTTAAGCGAAAAAAATGATAAAAAAGATGTGCTAAAAGCCTTAAGGTATGGAATCTTATTTGCCTTTATTCCATCACTTTTAATTAGTGAGCCTTTGATTGCTATTGCTTCTATTAGCGCATTTTTAGTATCTCAACCGCTTGATGTTATAATATTTTATTTCTTTAAAAAAGTGCTTCCGAAGCTCTGGTGGCTACGAAATAATATTTCTACAATTATTGCTCAATTTTTTGATACTATGATTTTTTTTCACATTGCATTTTTAGCAGAGAAAGGCTCTGAAACAGTATTTATGATGGCATTATTTGATTTTTGTATAAAAATTATTTTAAGTTTAATTGATACGCCATTTTTTTATATTTTTGCAATTGCCCTAAAAGCAAAATTTAACAACAAATAACTCTCAAAAACTTGTAAATAGGAGAGAGGTAGAACAATAATCTCAAAAAAATGTTGTATTTAGGCAAAAATCTATCACAAAATGTAAAAAATATATTATAATACTGCGTTCATAAAACAAAAATTACAACACATAAGGAGATAAAATGAACAAATCAGAATTCATTGAAGAAGTAAAAAAAGTAGGTGGCTATGATACTAAAAAAGCTGCTGAACAAGCAATAAGCGCTTTCACAGATGCAGTAAAAAAAGTTTTAACAAAAAAAGATACTGTTGAATTAGTAGGATTTGGTAAATTTGAAACAGCTGTTCAAGCAGCAAAAGAAGGTAAGATTCCAGGAAGTAATAAAACTTATAAAACTAAAGAAAAAATGGTTCCTAAATTTAAACCAGGCAAAGCACTAAAAGATGAAGTTGCTAAATTAAAAGTAAGCAAAAAATAACTTTTCCCTTAAATTTGCGAGATTTTTCCTCGCAAATTTCTCTCTAAATTTAAATAATCACATTTCGTTTTGTCCTCATAGCTCAGCAGGATAGAGCATACGATTCCTAATCGTAAGGTCATTGGTTCGAATCCAATTGGGGACACCACCAGATTCCACTATAAAAAATATTAATTTTACTTAGCTTGCCTTTCTTTTTGTATTTTTCAAAATCATATTCATATTTCTATAAGCATTGTGAGGAATAATTTTTTAATATTATTAATAAAATTTATTAACATTTCAAGCAAAAACTCTCCTTAAAAAATCAAATTAAAATAGCAAAAATCCAAAAAAATACAAAATATACCTATATAAAAGTGCCAAAATTGGCTACAATCTAAATTTTACTTATGGTTAAAAAGAGGGGAAATTAATGGATATTTTTGAATGGAAAGATGAGTATAGTATTCACAACGAGCATTTAGACAATCAGCATAAAAAACTTTTTGAAATAGCTAAAAGAGCGGATAATATGGTAAAAGAGCAAATAGATTCTCAGGAAGTAAAAAAAGTGATTTTAGAATTATTTAATTATATGAAAACTCATTTTCACGATGAGGAACTTTATATGGAATCTATTGGCTATTCGAAATTGAGAGAACATAAAGAGATTCATAAATAGATAATTAGGCGAATAGCAGGACTTATAAAAAATATAAAATATGATTTCAAGCATAAACTTGCAAGCCAAACAAAAGAATGGCTTGTAGAACATATAATGAAAGAAGATTTAGATATTTATAAATGGAATATTTCTAAAGACAATGGGCTTGAAGTTGATATTAACAATGCAAGTGATATTATTATGAAGCATTATTATCGCTGCGAATGCAGAGATTCTTTTAATGTGCCAGATAGTTTGCATCAAGCTGTAATGGAAGGTAAAAACTATGTTTGCAAAAATTGCAAACAGAGAATTGTCTTTGTGATGGATTCAAGCTATTAGGTTTATAAATAGTTGCGATCTTATAATTGAACATTTTTGTGAGTTTTTGCTTGAATTTTTATTTATAAAAGTAGTTTACTATAAGTCATATATTTAGAATCTAGTTTGTAAGCGCAACTAGAGATTTTAAATTTAAAAGTTTAGTATCTAAAGCTAAATAAACATAATATTTTAAGACTTTAACCAAGATGGAAGCTAGATTCTAGAGTCTAAAACTAAAGCCAAATATTGGAATCTTAATATTTTATTTATCTTATTTGATTAAAAATATTTGTTTAATTGCAAACATTATAAACTAAAATTTTATAGAGCAATCACATTGAGTTTAGCTTAAAAATTAAAACTAAATATTTAAGCCAAAGTTTATAATCTTAATAAAAAACCTTACATTCTTAAAAATATAAACTGGTTAATTCTAAAACCTTGCTTTAAAAACTCCTAGAAAAATTATTGTTTGATAGTTAGAAGCGTATCTATCATTCTATCAATCGTTGTGATAACCTTTGCATTAGCAGCATATCCACTTTGAAATTTAATTAGATTTACCATTTCCTCATCAATACTTACTTGAGAAATTGCTAGAAATTCTTTTTTGACAGCCGCTAAAACCGACTGCTTTGTATCGCCTAAAACTTGAACTTCATTTGTATCGGTTGCTACCTTGCTTGTTACAAATTGAAAATATTGTGGAATAGTCATCTCTTGCTTGGCCCCACGCACAGGATAAAACTCACTATCTTTATACTGCAATTCCCTCATCATTGTAGCAATCTCAAAATTCCCATTCACAGGTGCCTTCCAGTGGCGAATCAAAGTCGGGTCTTTAATATAAGCAGAATTTAGTGAAATATCATTAGCGTTGCTTCCCTCAATAAAGCGATTTATTCCGATAGCTCCGACAAAATTACTACCCTTATCTTCTATACTGATATTAAGCCCCATAGAGCTATCTTTTGGCAAAATTTGAAATTGTTTAGCTTCATTGTCATAATATGCAGTAAAATAGTCATCAAAATCATTTAGAGGATTATTATCATTAGTATCATCTGTATTTTTATTTAGATAATCCACCACATCTTCCATAGTTGTAATGCCATTAATCTCTACACTTTTTCTTACTATTTCATTGCCTTTGGCATCATAAATTATCACATCAAAACCACCATTTTTAATGTTATACATAGAATCTGAAAGCGGGATATTATTATCAATTTCTAAAATATTGCTTTTTATTTCATTTGTAGCACTTTGGGCATAGATTCCATTTGTCGCCTCGATAAATCCTTTTGCAAAAGTATCAAGATTATTAATATATTCCTGGATTTTGCCTATTTTGCCACCATTTTTTCCATAGGCTACTAAGTCGATTAATGCTCCGCTTTTTCCACCCGCAATTTTATCTGTAATATCTACTTTCTTAAAATCATCACCTTGAAAATACACACTATACAGCCCATTTTCATTATCTTCGTTGTTTATAATTATTGGGTGATGTATCACACCATCTACGATATTAAAACCACCTGCGATATTTAGAGTATAGCCGTAGTTAAAATCTGCCACTTCAGTATTATTTTTTGAATTACTCTTGAGTTTATCTTTAAAAACATTACTATTTATTAGTTTGGAGAGATTAAACTCTAGCTCATCTCTCCTATCTCTAAGCTCATTTGCCTGTTTTAGTTCTCTTGCATCTTCCATTTCAAATAATTTTTTATTAATTTCTGCGATTTGCTTGGCGATAGAATTTACCTCATCGATAGTTACTTTTAGCTCATCGCTTTGTTTTATTTGCAAATCAAGCAGTCTTTGTCTTGTATCTTTTATATTTGTGATTAGAGTTTGTGTATTTTGTGCTAAAACCTGCTTTTGAGCAGAATTAGCTGGATTCTTCTCAACATCTTTCCACGCATTGAAATACTGCTCAATATCATTATAGATTCCAACACCATCTACTTCTGGGAAAAACGCCGAAGCCTCACGTAATGTGGTAAATTCTGTATCATAAAATTGTGCATCACTTGCCGCTTTTCTATACCTAGAAAATGTGAATTCATCGTGAATTCGCTGGATTGTCTCTATATCTGCACCGCGTCCTAGATTGTATTTTTGAAAATAAAGTGGCTTTTCTGGAGAGACTAAAACTCTCTGCCTTGAGTAGAATTCATCACTCGCATTAGCAATATTATTGCCTGTTACATCAACCATTAACTGATGTGCATTGAGTCCCGATTGTGAAGTATGAAGAGATGATAAGATTCCGCCCATTATTGCCCTTTTTTAAGCTTCTATATTTACTAAATCTACTTTAGAAAATGATTTATTTGAATACCCGACTTTCTCGCTTGGCAGAATGGATTCTACAAGTGAATTATAAAACTCATACACAGCAACCACGCTTTTTGCATAATTTTTATTTAATTCACGTAATGTTTTTAGATTTGTTCTCATCAAATCTATCAATTCCATTGCCCTGTCATCTAAAAGCTCCTCTATGCTTTTACTTGGGAATCTTTTAGTTAGCTTTACCATTTCATTATCTGCATTGTGCTTATTATTTTCAAATGAAGTGATTAAGTTATTTTTGGATTCGAGCCTAGAAAAAATCGCATCGTGATTTGCCTCTTTAATATCTTGTAAATCAAGGTTATTTATATCTATTAATGATTGTAAATCACACACTGCGTCATTTAAAAATTTATGTAGTATCATAGCACACCTATTTAAGCACATCTAGCACTTTTATTTATATACTTTAACCTCTAAAAGCAAATCTTGTGCCATTTTGTCTGCACTTTTATTTATATCAATTTTATATGTCCCATTATCAATTTGTTCTTTGATATTTTGCACTTTTTGTGAATTATCAATTTCATCTGCATAATTTACATTATCAGTTGAACTGGAAGTTTCATTTACTTTATCTTCCTTGATATTTTGAACATCTTTCTTATCAGCCTTTTGGTTTTGCTGTGTATTAATAGAGCTGCTAGGGAAAGGACCGCTTCTAACTATCATTCCTTAAAATCTCCTAAATAATTTTATTGTCTGTAAAAATCGACATAAATTAACTTTATTTAAAAGATTCAGATATTTCTTTTAAAAAATTACCAATATCATCATATTGTATTACTTGTGTAGGCTCTGAAAATATATTTGTATCAGAATTTGTATATCTATAGATATAAAGATTTAAGAAAAACATTCCATAAGCAAATACTAAAAACGCACAAGTTGGGAAAATCCAATCTTTCATTATTTATAAAACTCCATATAGTAAAATTAAACAATAAATTTTTGAAATTATATTAAATATATCATCATTTTTTTTATTGTATAATTCAAAATTATATAAATTTTATCTACTAAAAAGGTTATAAAATGAACTCTGTTTTTAGAATCTTGTTTTTATTATTATTGCTTTTTAGTGCCTCATTTGGGGCAACTTCTAGTAGTAAAGTGTGGGATAAAGGTTATACATTTTTGAAATTTTTGGAAACTTACAATATTCCTGCAAATGTATATTGGTCTTTGTATGATGAAGATAAGGAGCTAACTGCAGAAATTTATGCTGGTGTTAGATACTACACATTAATTGATAGTGATAATTCCTTGCTTCAAGCATTAATTCCACTAAATGATGAAGTACAAATTCATTTATATAAAGATTCTGATACTTATAAAGTAGATTTCATTCCAGTAAAATATTTTAAATCTAATGTCTCAATTGCTATTGCTATTCAAAAATCTCCATATCAAGATATTGTAGAGCTTACAAATGATACAAATCTAGCAAACGAATTTATAAACATCTATAAAAATGCTATTGATTTTCAAAAAAGTGTGCTGAAAAATGATAAGTTAGCCTTAATCTATTATTATAAATATCGACTAGGACGAAACTTTGGGAATCCAGAAATTAAAGCTGCATTAGTAGAAACAAATAGAAATCCAAACTTTCTCTTTGCCTACAATGATGGCAAATATTACAATGAAAAAGGTAATGAAGTAACAGGGTTATTTTTTCAAAGCCCTGTAAAAGCTAGAATTTCATCAAGATTCTCACTAAATAGAATGCATCCTATTCTAAAAGTTCGTCGTCCGCATTATGGAGTGGATTATGCAGCTCCAAAAGGCACTAAAGTAAAAGCAGCTTCAAATGGAAGAGTTGTATTCGCGGGGGTAAAAAATGGTTTTGGAAAAGTTGTAGAAATACAGCATAATAATGGACTAAAAACACTCTATGCACACTTAAATAGCTTTAGTGTTAAAAAAGGGCAGAGTGTTAAAGCTGGACAGATTATTGCACAATCAGGCAATAGCGGATTAAGCACAGGAGCACATTTACACTTTGCTTTATATAAAAATAATAAGCCAATCAATCCTCTATCAAACATCAAATCCACAACAAGCGTCCTTTCAAAGGAGCAGAAAAATGAGTTTTTAGAAATTGCAAAAGTTTATGAAGATAAGCTAAAAGTCGCTATTATGGATAATTTTAGCGGATATACACCTAGTTATTTTGCTCAAAAATGATAGATTTAAAAAGTATAAAATTAAGCGAATGCAAGGATTCCAAATATATAAAAATATCTCAAATGAGCTATATAGAAAATGGAAAGCAAAAAACTTGGGACATTGCGCAGGGGCTTGATAGCGTATCTATTCTAATACAAAATATTGATAATAATTCAATCATTCTAGTTAAACAATTTCGTCCAGCAGTGTATTTAAGAAATAATGATGGCTATATGTATGAGCTTTGCGCTGGTTTGGTAGATAAAAAAGGAAAAACACTGGAGCAAATTGCCATAGAAGAAGTGTATGAAGAATGCGGCTATAAAGTGAAATCTTTAGAGCAAATCGCAGAATTTTACTCATCGGTTGGCACTAATGGAAATAAACAAAATTTATTTTTCGCACAAGTAAAAAATAGCGATAAGATTGCAAGTGGTGGAGGAATTGATGATGAAGCCATTGAGATTGTTGAAATTCCACTAATGCAAATAGAAACTATTTTACAAAAGCCAAATATTACTCCTGCGCTTGGATTTGCTGTTATGTGGTTTATAAATAGATTAAAAAAGTGAGAAAATTATGAAAAATATCTTATTTTTATTTTTATTTTTATTTGTGGCTTGTGATAATGGCACTGCTATAAACAATGTAGAAAAACGAGTTTCCAAAGAGACTTATTCACTAATTAGCCTAGATTCTAAAAAAATAATTTTTAATAAAAAAGAAGAAAATCTGATCAATTCTAATAAACCATATTTACTCGTATTTTTAAGCACTTGGTGTAATTATTGCTTGGGACAGGCGCAGCATATTGCAAATATTAATGATGAATTTGGTGAAAAATTAAATATTTATGGAATCTTTGTTGATAAAGATGAAGATTTATCGCGGTTAAGAGAATTTGTAGAAAAGTCAAATACAAAGTTTAGCTGGTTCTATAAAGGTGATATTTCAAAATTGGTGGAATCCTATTCTATTAGCACTTTTCCTTTTATGCTACTTTATGATAAAGATGGAAAATTAATAATGAGCTATGATGGGCTAACACCTGAAGAAATGATAAGTTTTGATATAAAAAAGATTGTGGGATAAGGGGTTAAAATGTTTTCTTTTTTTAAAAGTTTTAAGTCAAATAAAGAGAGTATAACAAAAGATATTTTAGAAGAAAAGTTACTAGAGTGCGATATTGAGTATGAAATTATAGAAAAAATTCTACAATCCACCTCTAATAAAATAGGCAGAAATGAGCTAGAATCTAATATATCAAGGTTTATCAAGGAAAGCTATTATGATAAATTAGAATTAAGAGAAATTAATGCAAAGCCGTTAGTGTTTTTAATTATTGGGGTAAATGGCGCAGGAAAAACTACCACAATAGCAAAACTAGGTAAAATTTATAAAAATAAAGGCAAAAGAATTATTTTTGGCGCTGGAGATACTTTTAGAGCGGCAGCAGTAGAACAGCTTTGTGCGTGGGGTGAGAGATTAGATATTAATGTTATTAGCTCGAAATTTGGTGCAGACCCTTCATCTGTAGCATTTGATACAATTAATGCAGCAAAAAGTCGTAACATTGATATTGCGTTAATTGATACAGCAGGTAGGCTTGATAACAAGGTAAATCTAAAAAATGAATTAATAAAAATTTCAAATACCTGTAAAAAGGCTTTAGGGGATTTGGATTTTTATAAAATTCTAGTTCTTGATGGCACGCAAGGCACGCAAGCACTTAATCAAGCTAAAATTTTTAATGAAGCACTAAATCTTGATGGAGTGATTATTACAAAGCTTGATGGCACGAGCAAAGGCGGGAGTTTGATTAGCATAATGTCGCTTTTAAGACTTCCTATTTTATATGTTGGTATTGGTGAGGGGGAAGACGATTTTAAAGCTTTTGAATTGGATTGGTATTTAAAAAACTTAGTTGATTATGCATTTTCTTAAAATAGGGCTTTTATAGTGGCAAAAAAACAAGTAAATATTTTTGAGTGTCAGCATTGTGGTGCTCAAAGCACAAAATGGGCTGGTAAGTGCTCTAATTGTGGCTCTTGGGACAGTATGGTAGAAATTAAGCCCAAAGATTTAGAAATATTAAGGACAATGAAAGAGCAAAGCACTAGCCAAAAGGTAGAGGCTCTAAATATCAAAGATGTAGAAATAGATGTAGTTACTCGCTTTAGCTCGAAAGAAAGTGAGTTTGATATAGTGCTTGGTGGAGGAATTGTGCCAGGTGGATTATATCTAATAGGTGGAAGCCCTGGTGTTGGGAAATCAACCTTGCTTCTAAAAACTTCTCTAAATCTCTCAAAAGAAAAAAATATCCTTTATGTAAGCGGTGAGGAGAGTGCTTCACAGATTAGATTGAGGGCTGGGAGGCTTGGAAAAATAGAGGATAATTTATTTTTGCTTAATTCTATTGATTTGGAGAGCATTGAGGAGAATTTGAGAAGTAGAAACTATCAAGTTTGTGTCATTGATAGTATTCAAACTATGTTTAGTAGTTCCATTTCCTCTGCACCTGGTAGTGTATCGCAGGTTAGAGAATGCACATTTTTATTGCTTCGTCTTGCAAAGGAGCTTCAAATTAGTATTTTTATAATTGGGCATATCACAAAGGAAGGCTCTATTGCTGGACCTAGGATTTTGGAGCATATGGTTGATTGTGTGCTTTATTTTGAAGGTGATCCATCCCGTGATATGCGAATTTTAAGGAGCTTTAAGAATCGCTTTGGTGCTACAAATGAAGTTGGGATCTTTGAAATGGGAAGTAGTGGTTTGATTAGTGCAAAAAATGCTTCAAAAATGTTTTTTAGTCAAAAAGATTCTATGTCTGGTAGTGCAATAAGTGTTTTGCTAGAGGGAAGTCGTCCTATTGTGCTTGAAGTTCAAGCTTTGGTTAGTGAAAGTAGCTTTCCTAGACGCTCTGCTACAGGCTTTGAATTAAATAGATTAAATATGCTTTTAGCTCTGCTAGAGCGAAAATTAGACTTTCCATTTGCTAGATATGATGTATTTGTAAATATCGTAGGTGGAATGAAAATTACAGAAACAGCACTTGATTTAGCCTTGATTGCTGCAATAATCTCATCATATAGAAATCGTCCGCTTAATAATAAAAGCGCATTTATTGGCGAAGTTAGCCTTGTGGGTGATATTAGAGAGGTTGGCAATATTGACTTAAGACTAAAGGAGCTTCAATCCTATGGCTTTCTTAATGTGGTGGTCCCCAAAAAGCCAAAATCTACTCATAATTTAAAGATTTTTGAAGCAAGTGATGTTACAAAACTATTGCAATGGATGTAGTGATAAATGCTAAATACTATCGGAGCGGATTTATTAATGTTAATGCTTTTTTATAGAATAGAATTTATAGCTGATATTGTTACAAATGCTCAAAATATACAAGATTTAGCACAAATTCCTAGAGATTCTACGCAACAAATAAGACAGGATTCCATAAACATTCCGCAAAATAAACAAGATAATATTTATAAAGATTCTACAGAAAAATCTCAATCTAGCAGAATAATGAAAAGAGCCAAAAATGCTGAGACACCAAATAGTATAACAAATCAAAAAAGGCCAAACTACCGCAATCTATCTGTAATAAATGTCTATAAAAAACAAGAGAATGATCTAACTCAATTCTTTTTTGGTATCGATGTTGGCATTAGTATGGCTAATATTTTATATTCATTGACGGAAATGAAAGAGACAAGCACATCATCAAAATCATATTCTTTAAATTCTGGGTTTAAAGTAGGGGTTTCAAATATTGATAAATATATAGGTGGGAGATTCTATGGGGAGGGCTCGTATATAAAGATTCCAAAATTTCATATTTTAAATCTTGGTGTGAATATTGATTTATTGCTCAATTTCTATAATACAAAAACTTGGGGTATAGGTGGATTTTTTGGTATTGGTGGAGGAATGTATATGGTTTTATTTGATGATGATAGTTTGAAAAATAGTGGGAAAGTGCCATTTAGCCCTATCGGTTGGCTTGGTGGTGGATTTAGATTTGTATTAGAAAATACACATAGCTTTGAGCTATCATACCGCTACTCTTATATTTATGCCTCAATCTATAACTATTCAGAATCTCGCCCAGAGATTGCAGGCTCTGCAACTACGCAATACAAACTAAAAACTGATAATATAACTTTAAGCTATATACTTTCATTTTAAAGTTTGCAAAATGTGATTTAAAAACTAGATTAAGTTATAATTTCATTGGATGAAGTAAAATCTACTTTTTAGGCTTTCAAAATCTATTTATCTAATAATTTTTAATGATATAAGAAAAGTTTATATTTGCTAGTTTTATAATTTGTATATGAATATTTCCTTAATTTATCTTTATAAAAAGCTATTTTAAAATGGAATCTTAAATTGCAAAATCTAAATAATTAAAATTATAAGGCATAAATATAAAAAGCAAAAAATTTCTAAAGCACTTTTGGTAGGGTTATTCCTGTTTGCTTTTGATACTTGCCATTTCTATCTTTATAACTTATTTCACAAGGTTCATCACCCTCAAAAAACAGCACTTGTGCTATCCCCTCATTTGAGTAAATTTTGGCTGGAAGTGGCGTAGTATTTGATATTTCTATTGTAATATGCCCTTCAAATTCTGGCTCAAATGGCGTTACATTCACAATTATCCCACATCTTGCATAAGTGCTTTTCCCAAGACAGATTGCTAATACATTCCTAGGAATCTTAAAATACTCAATGGTTCTGGCAAGCGCGAAAGAATTTGGTGGGACAATACAAATATCGCCTGTGTGCTTCACTACATTGCAAACATCAAAATCCTTCGGATCGACTATCGTAGAATTCACATTAGTAAAGATTTGATATTCATCCGCCACGCGTATATCATAGCCATAACTGCTAACGCCATAGCTAATAGTTCCTTTTTTAATTTGATTATTCACAAAAGGTGCTATCATATCGCGCTTTAAAGACATTTCCTTTATCCATTTATCAGATTTTAAACCCATTATTAACCTTTTTGATAAGTTTTTGTGCTATTATAACAAAATTGATTTTTAAAATTTGATATTAAAGGCTTATTCAATGAATATACAAGATATAAAGAAATTATTAGAGATATTTGACAATTCAAGTTCTGTAAAATTAAAAATTACTAATGATAATTTTGAAATCTCATTAGAAAAAAGTGGTAATAAAATTCCAAAGCAAGCACAGATATTAGCCCCAAATGTAATTTCAAATAGTATGATTCCAAATGAAGTTGCAGTAGCTCAAACTGCCGTTCCAAACGAGCAAGCTAATTCTAGCATTGCACAAAATAAGCCAAGCAATACAGATACAATCACTTCACCAATTGTAGGTACATTTTATCGTGCTCCATCGCCAGATTCTGCTCCTTATGTGAATGTTGGTGATAAAGTTAAAAAAGGGCAGACTATCGCAATAATTGAGGCTATGAAAATAATGAATGAGATTGAGGCGGAATTTGATTGTAAGATAGTAGAGATAGTGGCTTCTGATGCGCAAAGTGTAGAGTTTAGCACCCCGTTATTTATCGTAGAAAAAATATAGGCAAATAAATGAAAAAGAAAGAAATAAAGAGAATCTTAATAGCAAATAGGGGTGAGATAGCCTTAAGAGCTATTAGGACTATCCAAGATATGGGAAAAGAGGCGGTCGTAATCTACTCTACTGCGGATAAAGACATACATTATTTAGATGTAGCAGATTTAAAAATCTGTATAGGCGGGGCAAAGTCAAGTGAAAGCTATTTAAATATACCTGCGATTATAACCGTCGTTGAGCTTTTTAAAATCGATGCAATATTCCCAGGCTATGGTTTTTTAAGTGAAAATCAAAATTTTGTAGAAATTTGTGAAAACCATAATATCACTTTTATAGGACCAAGCCAAGCAGTAATGGCATTAATGAGCGATAAAAGCAAAGCTAAAGATGTAATGAAAGAGGCTGGGATCCCTGTTATACAAGGGAGTGATGGAGCTTTGAAAGATTATAAAGAGGCACAAAAGATTGCTAAAAAAATTGGCTACCCTGTGATTATAAAAGCTGCAGCAGGTGGTGGTGGTAGAGGAATGAGGATAGTTGAAAGCGAAGACAATCTTAAAAATTCACTTTTAGCAGCAGAATCTGAAGCAGTTAATGCATTTGGAGATGGTTCAATTTATATGGAGAAATTTATTAAAAATCCAAAGCATATTGAAGTTCAAGTTATGGCTGATAAATATGGAAATGTCTTGCATATAGGCGAAAGAGACTGCTCTGCTCAAAGAAGACAGCAAAAATTAATAGAAGAATCTCCAGCAGTAGTTTTAAGCAAAGAAGTTAGAGAAGAGTTGTTAAAGACAGCGGTAAAGGCTGCAAAATACATTAAATACGAGGGTGCTGGAACTTTTGAATTCTTGCTAGATGAAAATAAAAAAGACTTTTATTTTATGGAGATGAATACAAGACTTCAAGTAGAGCACACGGTTAGTGAGATGGTTAGTAATCTTGATTTAATTGAGCTTATGATAAGAGTTGCAGAAGGTGAGAAGCTTCCAAATCAAAATGAGATAAAATTTAGCGGACATTCAATAGAATGCCGAATCACAGCTGAAGACCCAGAGAAATTTTATCCTTGTCCAGGCAAAATTACAGAGTGGATTGCACCAGGTGGAGGAAATGTTAGGATTGATACACACGTTTATGCTGGATATAGTGTGCCTATGTTTTACGATTCAATGATAGGAAAGCTAATAGTTTGGGCACCTACTAGACCTAAAGCTATTGCTAGAATGAAGAGAGCATTAAAAGAATTTAAAGTAAGCGGGATTAAAACTACAATTCCATTTCATATAAAAATGATGGAAAATGAAGATTTTATAAATTCAAGGATTCACACTAAATACTTGGAACAAAAAATGCTTTAAACTTTATGAAATAAAGTTTAAGGCTTAAAATGAAAATAGATTCTAATAATTTTTTAAATAAAGACAAAGTTCAAAATCAAGCTACAAAGCCAAATAATCTAGCAAAAAAAGCCCTAGAAAATAATCAGATTCTAAATGATAGATCTTTTGTTAATAATGGTTATTCATCGCTAGAACATAAGGAGCTAAATAATGCTATTGGAATCTTACAGCTTGCAAATACTAGTATTGAAAAAATCCTAAATAATAGTAATATAAACCTAGATGAAGCAAAAGAGATTCTGTCTCAAGCAAATTTCTTTGGTGCCAAAATATTTGCAAATAATGTGATTTTAAAGGATTCTTATGGAGGTTTGCTCTTTGATGCAAATAGGATTTTAACTATTATCCCTAGTGATAATAGAGATATTTATTCTTTCAAAAAGGCTTTAAAGCTAGAGCAAAATCTAATAAAAAATAGCCTAGATTCTATTCAAAATAAGATTCAAATTCAAAATGAGCCATATCTAGATATGAATTCTTACCTCACTTCAAATGCAAATCTATTCTCAAAAGCTCATAATACTGAAGGTTTAGCATTGAGGTTAGATTCACTCCTTGCTTAACAAAAATGATACCTTATAGTAGGCAGTCTATTAATAAAGATGATTTAAGTGCAGTTTTAGCAGTCTTAAAAAGTGATATCATAACGCAAGGCAATGTTGTAGAGGAATTTGAAAAAGAGATCGCTAAATATTTAGGAATAAAATATGTAATCACTTTTAACTCTGCTACTTCTGCATTATACACAGCTTATAAAATATTAGATTACAAAGGCTTTGAATTTATCACTACTCCGCTGACTTTTTGTGCTACTTCAAATATGATGTTAAATCTAGGTATTAAGCCTATTTTTTGTGAGATTGATAATTTGGGGAATATCGATACATTTAAAATAGAAAAACTAATTAATAAAAATACTAGAGCAATTGTGAGTGTAGATTATGCAGGAATTAGCGTTGATGTGTATAAAATCATAGAGATTTGCAAGAGGTATAACCTTTCTTTTATCTCTGATAGTTCACATTCTTTTGGTGGGGAATATAAAGGAAGAAAAATAGGGCAATTTGCTGATATGAGTATTTTTAGCTTTCACGCCTTAAAGCCTATTACTACGATTGAGGGCGGTGCGATTGTAACAAATAATAAAGATTTTTATAAAAAAGCTTTACTAATTCGCTCACACGGGATCATAAAAAATGAGCTTTGGGATAGTCAGCTAGATTTCACAGGATTTAATTTTAGATTAAGTGATGTAGCATCTGCATTAGGAATCTCACAATTAAAGAGGCTAGAAGGCTTCATAGAAAAAAGAGCAAAAATTGCAAATTTCTATAATCTAGCTTTCAAAGATAATCCATTTTTTAGCACATTAGAGATTCCAAAGCATATCAAATCAAGCCACCATCTATACCCAATCTTACTAAATCAAAAACTTTGGAAGCATAAAAAAGCTATTTTTAAGGATTTGTTAGACAAAGGCATCGGAATCCAAGTGCATTACAAACCACTATATCAATATAATTTATACAAAAATCACGCTAAATTGCAGAGTGCTGAATGTTTTTATAATGCTGAGATTTCAATTCCCTGCCACCAAAAGATGAGTTTAAAAGATGCTAGATTTGTAGCGAAAAACCTTTTAAAAATTCTAAAGAAATATAGATAATTTAGCATCATAATACACAAATAAATTAATTAAGGCTTGTGCTACAATTTTATTTGAGTTTTATAACTCAAAAATTATTTTAAAGGGGTTTATGATGGAAAGAAGAAAGTTTATTCAAAATGTAGCTTTAGTTGCTGGTGGAGTGGCGCTTAGCTCTAGTTTGCTAGAGGCAGCTCCTGCAAAGAAAGCAAATCCAAAGCCTATTATCGTTATTCACGGCGGGACAAGTGGTTTGGGGCTAACACAAGAGGAATTTGAACAGAGAAAAAAAAGTTATGGAAGAATCTCTAAAAGCTGGGCAAAAAATCCTAGCTGGAGGCGGAAGTGCTATTGATGCAGTGATTGCAGCGATAAAAATAATGGAGGATAGCCCGATTTTTAATGCTGGAAAAGGTGCAGTATTTACCGCTGATGGTTTTAATGAGCTTGATGCTTCTATTATGGATGGAGCAACAAAAAGAGCAGGAGCGGTTGCTATGAGCAGGGCGATTAAGAATCCTATTGAGGGTGCAAGGCTTGTTATGGACAAGACAAAGCATACTTTGATTGCTGGTGAGGGTGCTGATAAACTTGCTAGAGAAAATGGACTTGAAATGGTAGATCAAAAATATTATTTCACACAGCATCGCTGGGAACAGCTAGAAGAAGCTAAAAAGAAAGAGGAATTATTATTAGATAGCGATAAACAGCGAGCACATTTAGGACTTTACACAGAGCCTTATCTTGGAACAGTCGGAGCAGCTGCACTTGATAGTAAGGGGAATCTAGCAGCTGGAACAAGCACAGGCGGTATGACAAATAAAATGACAGGACGCATTGGAGATTCTCCTATTATTGGGGCTGGAAATTATGCTGATAATGATTCTTTAGCACTTTCTTGCACAGGAACAGGAGATATTTTCATTAGAGTTGCCACAGGACACGAGGCTTCTGCACTCTATAAATATAAAAAGCTCTCCGCTACAAAAGCAGCTGAAGAAGCTATCAAACAAGTAGCTGCACTTGGTGGGACAGGTGGTATTGTCTCTGTCGATAAAAATGGGAATCCTGGTTATGCCTGGACAAAAGATAAGCTAGGAATGTTTCACGGAGAAGCTAGAGTAGGACAAGAGCCAAAGGTTTTCTTCCCTGTTGCAAAATAGTATAATCTCCTTTTAAATCAAATTTACAATCTCCTACTTAAAAAGCAGGAGATTGTTCCTTGAATGTTTAATGAATATCTATGGTAGTTTTTAATCTCCAAATCATTTGAAATTAGTTTGCTAGATTCTGAATAAAAATTTTGTTAGATGAATATTGTTTTAGTTTGAGAAGTTTTTGCTTCTTACTATTTTTGGTTTCTAATATTGCTTAAATATACTTTAGAGGCTTGATTATAATGTTTTATATTTATGATTCTGGTTATATTAATATTCAGAATCTAAAGAAATAAAATTTAACACAAAAAATAATTAGATTCACTCTACTAAATCAAGCAAAATTATAGTGCTTCAATTTAGCTTACAAATATATTTTTAGATTCCGCAGATTCCTTTATATTGATATCTTTGTGTAAAGTAAAGAGATTTTTATTACTATTTAGATACAAAAATTATAGATAAATTCTAACTTTTATCCGCAACCTTTAGAGATTCTAGCTCTAAATTTAGCTTTGTTCAGTTTAAAAATTAACTCTCGTTGAAATAAAATTTAGCCATATCTTTATTTTCGTCACTTCATATTCTTTGGCTTGCTTTTAAATCCAGCCATACACGCATTTGCCAGACCAAAAAATATTTTTCTTAACTCCTTGCAAGACATACCATTGATAGCATTTATACTACTTATTTACTAAAGCTTTAGCGAATATAATGCTTCAGAGGCTATAAAAACACCTTTTAAAATAGCACATCTTATCTGCACCATACAAATCCTTGGTATAAATGCTTTTAGAATAATTTAGCCTTTTATTTGAATCTATATTATAAAATCAAATGTTGGTCAGCCACTCTAAAGACTATATTGTATAAAACAGATGATTATTTCATATGATAATATTTTTCTTCAGATAGCAGGAAGTTTCGTCTACCTGTTGGATTAAAAATTTGCATTACCAATAACTTTGCATAGTAATATTTGCTGTATTTTGCGTGGAATGCTAATAAATAAAAGCTAATTATTCGCCTCAATATAATATTAATATGAGATTAAACTTTGTGTGATAGAAAAAAGATGCTATTTTTTCCTTTAAAAAATTTTAGAATCTCTAAAAATCTAACTCAAAGGATTTAGATGATAGATTATATTATTATTTTTTTCCTTAGTGAGTTGTATTTCACCCTATCTTTATATCCATAATTATTCCTTAATTTCTTATAAAAACTTTCTTGCCAAATAATAAAATATCAAAACTAAAAAAATAGAATCTTTTTAATTCATATTCAAACAAGCTAAACTTAATATATTTTGATTTTCTTAAATGAAGACACTCTCTTACTTATAAAAGCAAGAGATTGTTAAAAAAGTAGAAGGACAAATTAATGCAAATCTCTCCAAATTTTTCTTTTCCATAGGTATGCAAAAATTGACATTATAATCATAAAGCCAATTAGAATCTTACCAACAAAAATTCTCTGTTCTTTCTTGCTATCACCTATACTTTCAAGGTATTTTATAACTTTTTCTTGACTATATTCATTTAACCCCACTCTAGGCATAGCTGCATTTTCCAATGTTTTTTGTGGGTCATTTATAAATTTACTTAAAGTTTCCTCACCCTTACTTCTTATCATCATAGATAAATCTGGGGCTTTTGCACCAAGATAGTTTTGTATATCCTTACTCGGTGTAGATGAAGTAATATTATCATATTTCATACTATGGCATCTTGTGCAAGCAGAAATAAAAATCTCTTTATTTTCTATATGATATTTTAGAGCAAGTGCTTGCTTTTTCTTGTTTTCTTCACTAATATCACTTTTATTTATAGCGTCTAATTTAGTAGTGTATTCCTTATTATTTTCAACACTAGAAGCTAAATTTTTATCACCAATACTTACAAAATAAGCTACCATATCGCCGATTTCTGCATCACTAACAGGAGTTGGGGTCATAGGAAATGGCATAGGATTCTTTTCATTTTCAAATTTATGAGTCATTTTTAAAGTTTTTGTAGGTTTTTTAATCAAATTTGCCAAGAAGTTAGATTCATAAATCGCACCAATATTTGATAAATCAGGCGGAAGAACACCATAAGCAGCTATCAAATCACTAGGTGCAACATCATTATTTACAACACCTTCTTTCTCTATATTGTGACAAGCTATACAATAAGTATTTACTAGAACTTTACCATTTTCCATATTCCCTGTTGTAGGAAGTTTTTCTAAATCACTAAATGCAAAATCAGCTGGAGCTGTCTTTGGGTGAAATACTGAGTGTGCTAGAGGCTCAACACCCCAATATAAAATCCCAACTACTACAACTACAAATGCTAAAATCTTTAATTCTCTTAATGCACTCATTTTATACCTCCATTACAATAATAATTTTTCTCTATTTTTGTAATAATAGGCAAAACTACAATTAAAATTATAAAAACAATAGCAGCGACAAAACCAACATAGTTATTTATTCCTTCTGGTGGTAACTTACCAAATATTGTTAGCACTATTAAATCAGCTATTAAGATAAAAAACCATACTAAAAACATAGGGCGTTTATGTGCTGGAGCAACAACAGGACTTCTATCTAAAAGTGGCATTAAGAAGAATATTACTTGAGCAATTCCAAAAAATATCAAACCTAAAGATTCGCTCATATAAAATCCTCTTAAAATCTCATAACTCCATAAGAAATACCATTCTGGGTAAATATGTGCAGGGGTTTTTAGCGTATCTGCTGGGTCAAAGTTAATAGGGTCCATTGCAAAATTATAATTAAAACATACTAGATAAAATACAAGTATCATAAATACACATATTACAAAAATATCTTTTGATAGGAAATCAGGCCAAAATGCTACAATTTTAGATTCTGCTTTTTTACCATTTTTATATTTTTCTACTTCTCTATCAAAATCCAAATCCTCACCATCTTGATTATTAACATGAGGGATTCTAAGTGAATAGAAATGCACTACAATCATAATCATAATAATTAGTGGAAGTAAAAATACATGAAGCATAAAGAATCTTGTTAAAGTTGCGTCAGCTGGGATAAAATTACCTCGAATCCAAACAACCAAATCCGGTCCAATAAATGGGATCTTGCTAAATAAATCTGTTATAACCTTTGCAGCCCAAAAGCTCATTTGCCCCCAAGGTAGCATATATCCACTAAATGCTTCTGCAGAAAATAACACAAAAAGTAGCATTCCTGTTATCCAAATCATCTCTCGCCCTCGCTTATAAGAGCCATAATAGATTGCCACAAGCATATGGATATAAATAATCAAAAATACCAAAGAAGCACTAACTGCGTGTATATGCCTCCATAACCAACCAAACTCAACTTCGTTCATAATAGTTAGATTCACACTATCAAATGCGAGCTTTATATCTGGTTTATAATACATTAACAAGAAAATTCCAGATACCACAAGTAAAGTAAAAAGTATTACTAAAACAACACCCATCGCCCATAGCCAATTTATATTTTTTGGAATCCAATATTCCGTCATCAACACTTTTGTAAGTGTTCTAACAGCTAGTCGTTGGTCTAACCAATCAATAAAACCATCTGCTTTTTTAAATTCTGCCATAACCTCTCCTTTATGCTTTAGCAATTAACTGCTTATAAACTTCGCCTTCTTCGCCAAAAACTAATTTTGTCCCATCAATATTAAATGGTGGAATATCCATGGGTCGTGGTGGTGGACCAGACATATTCTTACCAGATGAGCTAAATACACCGCCATGACAAGCACAAACAAATTCTTTTTTATCTGCAAAATATTGAGGGATACAGCCTAGATGTGTGCAAACCTGTAAACCTACGCTATAAACTTCACCATTTATCTCAAAATCTCTTCCTTCAACTTTTGGGTCATCACTAGCCTTTTTAATAACATAAACAGGCTGTCCTCGCCACTCAAAGGTTTTTAATTCTCCTGCAGCTAATTGGGATATATCAACGCTAGTAAAGCCACCAGCCACAACGCTAGGAAGTGGATCCCAGCTTTTTTTCATAGCAACCAATGAGGCAGCTGCACCAACAGCAGCTATTGCAGCTAAGCTCATTCCTAGAAAGTCACGTCTATTAACATTTTCTTCCATTTAACCCCCTAATATTGATTTAGTAAAAATGAGGTTAATATTATATTATAAATTTCTTTTAAAAATTGCTATAAATTGCTAATTTAAATTTAGAACTTATCGAAAGTAGAGTTTTTATTTTATTGCTTTCTCTAACATATAATGCTTTTGGAACGCTATTATAAAAATCTTGCACTAAATCAAAAATTTTAAAATCCTCTATCAATGCTAAATCTTGCCGTTTAAATAGAATTTCTTTTGCACCAATCTCGCTAAAAGCTTTCTGCAAAATGCTAAATGGGACATTGTAAGTAATATCACTTTTTTTAAAATATAAATTTAAATTAGAAATTATTTTACTTAAAGATTCTACTTTATGATTGTGAAAGATTCTCATTGTAATACTATTTTGCGGAATTTTATCGCCATAATCAAAAGCCAAAAACAACCATTTATAATTTTTTGGATTCGATTTTATTAATTCAACACAAAGGTCAAAATAACTAAGCGGAATCTCTCCTCTAGTGATATTTGCAAATTTTGCTACTAAATTTATTCGCTGTGAAGATGGGAGAAAATCATATTTAAAGTTTGAATCTAAATATAAAATCTTACCATTGCTATATATTTCACAAGGCAGAGCATCAAAAAGCTCATTTGCAATAAAAATAGCATTATTTTCCAAAGTGAAAGATGAAAGATGTTTAATCTGTAAGATTCTATTATCTGTGCAATGTGTGGCGTTTGTCTCAATTAAAATGAATTTACAATGCTCCACCACACCCTCACTAATGCTCTCTAAAAAATCGATAATATCACTTAACAAATTAGCATTATTCCCGCCAATATCAACAATATGCAGAGGTAGTGTTAGTGTGCTAGATTCTAATTTTTCAATGATAAGTTTAGCTAAACTCCCACCAAAGAATTTAGAAGCACTAACCGCAGTATAAAAATCCCCATTTTTGCCTATACTCGCACTTTTATAATACTCACTAACCCACTCATAAAAAACTACCGAAAAAGGACGCATCATAACTCTAGCAATACTCCTTTTAAACGACTAAATCCCTCTATTATCTCATCTTTGCTAATGTTTATAGGTGGGAGGAATCTTAGTGTGGCATTGCCAGATTTTAGCACTAAGATTCTGTGTTTTTTGGCTAAATTTAATATATTTGCCAAAACTTCATCATTTATTAATCTCAATCCTCGCATAAAGCCAAGTCCGCTGACATCTAAAATAATATTGCTAAAATTATTTTTTAACTCAAATAAATAGTTTTCAAAAAGCTCTATGTTTAGAGCCAAATCACCGCTTTTTTTATAAGAATCTAGAGCATCTAGCACATATAAACTAGCGGAAGTTGAGAGGAAATTCCCCCCAAAAGTGCTTCCATGGTCACCTATCTCAAACACATCTTTTGAACTAATTGTAGCTCCTATTGGAATCCCACCAGCCAAACCTTTTGCAAGCGATATAATATCAGGGCTAATATTATAAACTTGAGAAGCTAAAAACTCCCCACTGCGATAGATTCCACTCTGCACCTCATCAATCATTAATAAAATATCATTATTTTTGCAAAATTGACTTAACTCTAAAACCTCATTTTTATCAAATGCCCTAACTCCCCCCTCACCTTGAATAAGCTCAAGCATAATCCCAACTACTTTACCATCCTCCTTTGCTAAAGTCATTGCTTCTTTAATATCATTTGCATAAATAAATCCATCTGGGAATGGAGAGAAATGCTTGTGCATTTTATCCTGCGCACAAGCCTTTAGTGTGGCAATACTTCGCCCGTGAAAACTATTTTTTAAAGTAATAATCTTGAATCTATTTTTATTCTCACCATATTTTCTAGCAAGCTTGATAGCACATTCATTCGCCTCTAGTCCAGAATTACTAAAAAAAACTTTCATTTTATAACCGCTAAGCTCAACTATTTTTTTGGCTAATCTTGCTTGAGGCTCTATTAAAAATAAATTTGAAGAATGCAGAATCTTCCCTGCTTGAGTGCTAATTACTTCAACTAGCCCTTTATTTGCGTACCCTAGGGAATTCACCCCAATGCCTGAACTAAAATCTATAAATTCAATATTATCATTTGTATAGATTCTAGCCCCTCTGCCACGCGTAAAATGCGTATAATCCCTAGCATAAGTGCCAAAAACATATTCTTTATCCATTTTTTCTAAATTATCCAATATGAAGCTCCTTATATAATTTTATTGCATATCTATCAGTCATTGAGGCAATATAATCACTTACAATACGATGATGTTTATAGCCTAATGCGATTTTTTCCCTCAATTCCTTTGGCAGAATCTCTTTGTCGTTCATAAAATCATTAAATAAATTTCTAATACAAAGCTTTCCAAAAAACATTTTTCGCTTGATTTCCTCGTGGCGATAGAGGTTTTTAAATAAAATCTGCTTTAATTTAGAGAGATTTAAGGCAACTTCTTCATCATATTTTATTTTGTTGTTTTCTTTATAATTTTTAATAATATTTGTAATTAGAAAGCTAATTAATGCCGAACTAAAGCGGTATCTAAAAATTTTATCATCTTTTTTAATTCCCTCTTTTATGATGTTTTTAATAATTTCTTTTACAATTTTATTACCCTCTAATATATCAAAGCTAATCAAGCCCTGCTTTATCCCATCATCAATATCATGGCTAATATAGGCTATCTCATCGCTTAAATCAACAATTTTTGCTTCATCTCGTGGCTCTAAATCAAGCGAAAAATCCTCAATAATTTTAGGGCTAAAAAAAGGCTTAAAATATGGCTTTGAATGCTTTAAGATTCCCTCTAGCGTTGCAAAAGTAAGATTAAGCCCATTAAATTTCTTATATCTTTTTTCTAAATTTGTAACAACGCGAAAAGACTGAAAATTATGCTCAAAACCATTTTTAAAACCACTATCTTTTAAGATTCTATCTAGCTCATCTCCACCAGAATGTCCAAAAGGTGTATGTCCCAAATCGTGGCTTAAAGCAATAACTTCGCTTAAATTTTCATCTAAAGCACAATTACTAGCAATTGCCCTTGCAATCTGGCTAACTTCAATAGTATGCGTTAGTCTCGTCCTAAAATAATCTCCCTCAATATTTAAAAAAACTTGCGTTTTATATTCTAGTCGCCTAAATGAAGCACAATGTATAACTCTGTCCCTATCTCTTGCAAAAGGCTTCCTGAAATCCTCATTGATTGTGTAGAATCTGTGTGTATCGCCATATTTTTTCATTTTTCATCTTTTTGCTTAATTTAGATTTGTGATTTTATCAAAATTAACATAGAATTACATTTTTTAAAATATTTTAAAGGTATTGTATGAACTTACTTCAAAAGGCATTTGGAATCTACCAAACAAATTGCTATATTTTACAAACAAATATCGGGGATTTCATCATCGACCCCGGAATGGATAGCACAGGCTGGGTTGTAGAATCTACCAAACATCCAATTGCTATTTTAAACACTCATGGGCATTTCGACCATATTTGGTGTAACTATGAATTGAAGGCTAAATTTGACATTCCACTTCTTTGCCCAAAAGAGGATTGCTTTATGCTTGAGAGTGATTGCTTTAATCTAAATCTCAATCCTTATCCTGCGGATATAAAAGTGGAAAATAATCAGATATTTTATTTTAATAAAAATGGATTAATTAAAGATGGTGAAAAAGATTTAGAATCTAAAAGTAAAGTAGAATCTAATAGCAAAACTGCATCAACCAAATCAAATATGATAGAATCTAGTGAAATTATAGAGGTTGAGTTTATGTTTTTTCCTGGACATACGCCGGGTTGCAGTATGATAAAAATAGGAGATTTTATTTTTAGTGGAGATTTTATTTTCAAGCGAAGTATTGGACGAAGCGACTTCCCCTACTCTAACAAGGAAGATATGATAGCCTCTTTAAAAAAATTTAAAAATATCCCATATAATATGGCTTTATATCCAGGACACGGCGAAAGCACAACGATAAAAGAAGAACAAAAAATTATTGATACTTGGATAAAAACGATATGCTAAATGAAAATGATAAATTCCGCTATATTAGGCATTTAATGTTAAATGAAGTAGGCGAAGCAGGGCAAGTGAAGCTGTTTAATTCATCAGTATTAATCATAGGGGCTGGAGGGCTTGGCTCTCCAAATGCGTTCTATCTCACTGCTGCTGGAATTGGGAAAATTGGAATTATTGATTTTGATAAAGTCGATTTAAGCAATCTTCAAAGGCAGATTTTACATAACATGGAAAACCTTGATGAACATAAGGTAGATTCAGCCCTTACAAAGCTCTCAAAGGTAAATGATAGGACAAAATTTAATATTTATAAAGAAAAAATTTCTAAAGATAATATCCTAGATTTTATCGCACCTTATGATTTTATAATCGATGCGACAGATAATTTTGCTGCAAAATTTTTAATAAACGATGCTTGCATTTTAGGAAATAAGGCATTTTCTCATGCTGGAATCTATGAATTTAGCGGGCAGATTATGACAATTTTACCAAAGAAAAGTGCTTGTTTTGCGTGTGCGTTTGAAGCACCACCACCAAATGAACTAAATCCTAGATTTAAGGCTGGGCTTTTTGGCGTAGTTCCTGGAGTGCTAGGAGCTTTACAAGCAAGTGAAGCTATAAAATATTTGCTAAATATCGGGGATTTGCTTACAAACAAACTTCTTAGTATTAATCTAAAAACTATGAATTTTAAAACCATTGAAATAAAAATGAATAAAACATGCCGAATTTGCTCTCAAAAAGGGATTAAGCAATTAAGCAACTATGAATAAAGTGCTCTATGCTTAATTTATTATATTTGGCTATTTTAGTTTGTCTTAAAAATTAAAAATAAAGCCTTGTTAGATTCTACAATAAACTTGTATAGCCTTATGGTTAAGTTAATGGATTTTACAGAATCAAAAGTGGTGATTTATTATGATTTAGACATTAGATTCCATACAAATTAATGTTTATTTTTAAAAACTTATTTATAGCCTAAAATCAAATAAGTTTTGGTATTATGGATTATATAAATATGATTTGATTCTAGTGGATAGCTTAGATTTCACATTATTTTAGAATCTAGCTTTAAAATTAAGTTTATCAATTTGCTTACTATTTTAATATTTCATTTAGTTTCTAAATCTTTAATGCTGTATTTAAATAATTTTTTAGAAAAAATGTATAAAAAATATTTATGAATTTTGTTTGTTATTAAAAGATTAGAGGGAATAAACCAAAAACATTAAAAGGGGAAAATCCCCTTTTAATTGCTAATATTTAGAATAAGAATTTATATCCAACTTGGAAATCTAGTGGAGCAGAAACACCACTACCATTGTTTCCATGCACTTTCCAGCCCATAATAGGAAGTCTAACTGTTAAGTCGATTCTACTATTACCACCTATTCCAAAGCTCATACCTGTTCTACCAAAGAATGGTGCGTAACCTTGACCATTATCAAAGTTTCCATAAGCAAATGAATATTTATATCCTATACCAAGACCGCCAAATACACCCCAAGTAAATGAGCCAGATTTTAAGAAATTAATCATAACATCAGCATTACCTGTTATATCAATTGAATTTCTATTATGATTTAAGCCATTAAAATAACCTAAATCCAAGAATGCACGAGCACCAAAATAGTCCCCTGCAAAGCTCTCTGCACCAAATACAATATCTACATCCCAACCATGTGAATCAAATCTACCATCATAGTTTGAGTTATAAATTGATGCGTTTGTCTTGCCATTTGAAGCACTACCATCAAATGTAAAGCCACCATCTACACCAACAAACATCTTTGCTTGTGCCATTGCACAACAAATTACTGCTAAAGCTAAAAATTTTTTCATATTCAACTCCTTAAAAATATTTTTTAAGAGTTTCCTCTTAAAGTTTTTGTATATCGACATTAAAAACTAATTGATAAAAATTATTTTATTTATCTAACAAACATGCTATTTATGATAATTTATTAAAAATAAGCCAATAAAATAGCTTTGCCATACTAGCATAAAATATATAAAACTTTTAAATTAGTTAGATTTAGATTCCACATTTTACCATACAATAAAGGTAAATACTGAGATAGCACAAATACTTTAAAATATTTCTAAATCAATTTATCCAAATTAATTAGCCCAAAAAATTATAGAATCTTAAAAAGTCCTGGTATATGAGATTTTAAATGTAGTCTTACCCATAGTCTCTTTTGCATTATGCAAAAGCGGACGAGAATGAGGAAACTTGGAAGGAAATGGTAAGGTCTGCCCTACAAGCTCAATCCTATGTCCATTCCCATAAGCCAATGAGATTCCATATCTAAGAATAAAATTATGATTTGCCATTTTTTGAAATACTATATTATCATTATAGTTTAAATATCCATAACCACCACCTAATATTGAACCTATTGCAAGAGAATAACCATTTAAAAACTTATAGAAATCATATTCTAGTAATAAATCAAGATTTGGACTTAAATGAAAATATTTACGTTCTAATATATTTCCAGTTCCTCCAATACCCATTCCAAGTCCATAATCAAACTCTATATAAGTCCTTAATCCAAAATATGGATTAAAAAACTTTTGATAGCCAAGCTTTAATCCAAGTGAAATATCTGTGATTTCAATATACCTATAACTATAGCCACTATAAGTTCCACAAATCCCCTCACAAGTATATTTAGGGAAAAAGCCAAAATTCACTCCAAGCAAGAATCCACTCTTTGCCAAATTCACATTATTAGCTAAGTTCTCTGCCCTCACCAGCTCTTGCTTTGAGTTAGTATTTTGTTTTGTATTTGACTTAGTATCTTGCATTGTTAAATCATTATAGTTGTCAGAATCTATTTGCTCTAAATTATTAGTTTTTAAATTAGATTCCATATCTTTATTTTGCCTTGAATTAATGGAATTTTCATAGTAAGACCCTTTATTTCTATTAGAAGAATCTCTATTCTTCGCATTTCCACTACTAGATTCTGTATTCCTTTTTAAAGCATTATTCTTTTGTTTTAATTCTAAAAGATAATTTTCCCTCTCAAGCCTTTTTATTTCACTTTCTATATCATTTGCATAAATAAAACTAGAAATTAATAATAAAATAAGATTCTGCTTAAACATTATATCGCTCCATTAAATAATTATTTTAGATTCTAGAATTAGCAATCAATTAAACTAGTAAAGTGATTTTTATCTCATAATATTTAGATTCCAAATTATTAAAATAAGTCTCCCTAAATTATAGATTTAACTTAAAGCCTCCCTGCACTCTTAAATTTTAAAATCACTTTTAGATTCCAAACATAAACTTAAAATCAAAATAGCATTCTACCCCCCCCCATTAAAGTTAGCTTAAAAGTAGGAAGTTTGAGAAAAGTTTTAGAGGTAAAAAAATTAGGATAAAAAGGTTAAAAGATTTACACAATAATAACAATATTTTAGAAATGCTCTTAACAAAGAGAAAATGAATAAAATAAAAGAGATTTTAGAAAATAGCTTAATAAAATATAAAAATAAATTAGAAAAACTTTAAAAAATTAACTTTATTAATTACTTTAATTGCTTATAAAATCCATACTATTAAATAACAAAATAGAATAAATTTTAAAATTTTTAAAAAAGTGGTACGCTCGGCAGGACTCGAACCTGCGACCTACGGCTTAGAAGGCTGTTGCTCTATCCAGCTGAGCTACGAACGCAAAAACAAATATAATGGACTAGTGGCACGCTCAAAGGGATTCGAACCCCTAACCCTTAGATCCGAAGTCTAATGCTCTATCCAGTTGAGCTATGAGCGCTAAAATGTGGGGTGAGTGATGGGATTCGAACCCACGACCCCCAGAGCCACAATCTGGTGCTCTAACCAGCTGAACTACACTCACCATAAAATGGTCGGGGCGAAAGGATTCGAACCTTCGACCCCTTGGTCCCAAACCAAGTGCGCTAACCAGACTGCGCTACGCCCCGAAAATTTACATTAAAATCACGCCAAAATCATAAAATGAGTTGCGAAATCATAGTGCCAAAATTATTGTGAATGAAGTTTGGGATTATATTACAAAGATTATTATAAGTCAATATTTAAGAGGCAAAATAAACTCTTAGCATACACATTGAGCTGTGATTAAGCACAATATTTAGCTTTTAAAGTATTTTGATTTTATGGCTAAATTATACACAAATGCCACAAGATTTATAACAAAATAGGTAGTTAATTGTTGAATATAGTTTAAAGAGCTCACAAAACAATCTAGTAATTTATTTTAATCAAATCCACTATTAGCAAATTTCAAATTTTAGAATCCATTTAATAACACTAAACAATTAAAGTAAATTTGTTAATACACTCTATTGAAATAGATTAAAAGCCTACAATACTTAAAAGTAGCAATTTTTAGCATCCAAATTATAAAGAATTTAGTATTTATCCTAATCATAGATTCCATTCTTAAACTCTTCAAACTCCAAAAAATTGCCAACAATAATAAGTTTTTTTAAAACCTAAATTAAAAATCTAGCGATGTTGTAGCCAATAAAAGCCAAAATATAGGCAACTAAATTTGTAAACACGAATAGATATAGCCCATAAATCCATCTGCCAGCTTCTTTTGTAAAGACGATTGTAGCAGCAAAACAAGGCAAATAAAACATTATAAATATTATGAATGCTACTGCGGTAGGGAAGCTAACCTGCTTACTTATAATATCCCTCAAACTGCTAGATTCCTCATCAATATCGCCTAACGAGTATAAAACGCCCATAGTAGATACTATAACCTCTTTTGCAGCAATTCCTGTAACAAGTGAAGTTGATAGCCGCCAATCAAAGCCAAGAGATGAAAAAATAGGATTTACAAAATTACCAAATCGCCCAAGATAGCTATTCTCAAGCAAATCACTTTGCATTTGATTTTCTAAATCTACGATTTTATTTTGTAAAACCTCTTCTTGTGCTTCATTTTGCAATCTAGCTTCTATACTTATTTGCTTCTGCAAGGCTGATATTTGAGATTCGTAATTTTGCATTATGTCTTCGCCTTTTGGATACTGTGTAGAAAACCATATCAACACAGAAGCCATAAAAATAAATGTCCCAGCTTTTTTCACATAGAAATAAGCTTTATTCCATACAGAGCGACACACAAGACTAAATGAAGGGATTCTATATTTTGGCATTTCCATTACAAATGGCTCATCTTGCCCCTTAAAAATAAATATTTTTAGAATTTTTGCCAAAATTAGCCCGACAATTGCTCCTAAAATATAAATTCCAAAAAGCATATTCCCCGCTCTCTCCTCGCTAAAAAACGCTCCTACAAAAAGCACATATACAGGAAGTCTAGCACTGCAACTCATAAAGCCTATGATAAACATTGTTATCATTTTATCTGTTTGATTTTTTAGCATTCTAGTGCTCATATACGCAGGAATCGAGCAGCCAAATCCACTAACTAGTGGAATAAAACTCTTTCCGTGAAGCCCAAATCTATGAAAAAATCCATCTAGCAAAAATGAAACTCTAGCCATATAGCCAGTTGTCTCAAGCAAAATAATCCCTAAAAATAATATTAAAATAAGTGGTAAAAAAGATAACACGGTGCCAACACCACCTATAATTCCATCTGAAATTAGCGATGAGATGGATTCATTTGGGATGTATTCTCTAACCCCATCTCCTATTAACACAAACATTTCTTCAATCCAGCCTTGCGGATAAGCCCCTATTATAAAAGTTAGATTAAACAATATCCACATAAAAAATAAGAATATTGGAATCCCAAAATATTTATTAAGCAATAGTGAATCTATTTTGCTAGTTTTGCTATCACTTTTATTTTCCTTGCGTTTGCAGACTTCCTTGCACGCACCCCTTGCATAAGCATAATCATCATTTAGAAAAACTGCTCTTATATTTTTTTCCTCGCTTGCAGTATAAAGTCGCTTGATACAATCTTGTAATAGAGGATTTAGCTCTACCCAAATGGGGCTTGAGTGCATTTGCAAATAGACCGCATTATCTTGTGAGAGTAGTTTGATAGCCAAATGACGAGGATTATCCGTCTTTATATCTTTGTCCAAAATAAATTGACTTAAAATTTCAATCTCATCTTCTATAAATTCTGCATAAACCCGCTTTGATGGACAAAATGGCTTTGTGTAAATATCAATAATTTTATCTAATAGCATATTGATATTTTCACCATTTCTAGCTGATACAAGCATAGATTCCACACCAAAGATATTTGAAAGCTGTCTATCATCAATACTTATGCCCTCTTTTTTTGCTTCATCAGCCATATTAAGTGCAATTATCATCTTTTTATTTAGTGCCATAATTTGCGTGCTTAAAAATAGATTCCGCTCTAAATTCGTAGAATCTACGACATTTAAAATCACATCATAACTTTCATTTAGCAAATATTTTGTAGTGATTTTTTCCTCTTGTGAATATTCATTTAACGAATACACACCAGGCAAATCAATTATTTTAATATCATAATTTTTATAGGTGATTTTAGATTCTGCCTTTTCTATCGTTACGCCTGTAAAATTCCCCACATGTAAATTTGAGCCACTAATTTTATTTATAAGCATTGTTTTGCCGACATTTGGCTGCCCTACCAAAATAACAACTATTTCTTTATTCATTTTTTCTCCAAATGCTTTTTAAAAAAATTTGTGAAATTTTAATAAAAGTAAATTAAAATAGTATTAATTCTTATTTTAATAATTAAATGAGCTTTTTATAAGCTTTAATTTTTAGACCTCGTAGTTTCAATAGAATCTAATAACCAAAAACAGCCTAGCTCTCATCTTTAATAACCCCTATACACTCTCTAAAAGCTCCCTTTGGATTATTCTTAAAAATATCCCAAAATGGAAAATCTCTGCAATGCTTTGGGCGGACTTGATAAATCGTGCATTGAGATTCATCATCAAAAAATACGCACGCCCTGCCACTTATATGCTCTTTTTCTATCAAAGAAAAACGATTTCCTATCTGTCTTACAAACTTTTTTGTAAAATTTTCAAATTCTAATTGCAAAAAATTAGCAATCTCCCTCATCTCATTTTCATTTAAAAACACATATCCACTATCGCCAATACAGCACTTTCCACCACAATGCTGACATTTACTCTCATCAAAGCTAAAGCTAAATCCATCTTTTTTTATCACAATTCACTTCCTTTAATTTTTATACTAAAAGTATTACAAAGCTTGAAAACATCTTTGGCTTCCTCACTGTGAGCGTTATTTTTAAAGTTAAACAATGGTGGAAAAACTTCTAGCTGTTTCTTGCTAAAAGAAGTTAGAAAAGTCGCAAGATTCGCATTTTTATTTTCTTTTGGATACACAAATTGAATTGCCTCAATATTAAATTTATTTTCCCTCAAAGCCTCAAATACGCTCTCAATCTCCTTTGCATCATAACAAAAGATGAATTTTCCATTTGGTTTTAGCGCAGTTTTTACAAATCTACACAAAGCATTAAAAGGCAAATTCTCACTCTTTTTGGCTAAAAATAAATGCCTATTTTTTGGCGAAATAGAATCTCTCCTATAAAAAGGCGGATTACTTATAATAAAATCAAAACCGCTTAATTTAGAATCTAAAATATTCCCACCTATAATATCGCAAACAATATTATTCACGCTAGCATTTTTGACACAAAGCTTAAGATTAAATTCATCAATCTCGCTTAATGTAAGATTAATCTCAAAATCCCTAGCACATAGTAAGCCTAAGATACCGCTTCCAGCACCAATATCAAGCAAAGAAATATTATTTTTTAAATATTTTTTAATAAAAGCATATAAAAATAAGCTATCGCTATTGTAGCAGTAGCCCCCCTCTAGCTGATAAATATCTAGTCTTTTTGTATCCAAAGCAAAATATCCTCTCCACTTTTTGTATTATGCAAAATTCTGCCACTAAAATCTGTCTTTAAACTCTTGCCACTGCTGATTCTAGGTGCAATGAAAAATAAATTACAATCAACTATATTTTCAAAACTCTCAAACATCTCTGCACCACCCTCAACAATACTAAAGCCATTTTTTGGAATCTGCTCTACACTCTCAAAAAAGCTAACTTTTCGATTTGGAATGGAAAATACTTTCAAATCTTTTGTAATTCTATTTTCCCTCCCAAGCACGCAAACATCAGGAGCTTTGCCATTAATTAGCCTAGAATCTAACAAAGAATTATCATTTAGTAAAGTTTTTTGTGAGATTATAATTCTATTTGCAATATTTCTTAATTTATGAGAGTAGATTCTAGAATCTAGCGAGGAGATTATGCCTCCCTCAAAGCTTCCATTTAGATTTTGTGCAATTTTATAGATACAAAAACTGCCCTTTTTTTGCATACACAAAAATGGAAACAATAAGTCTCTACCTCTATTTTCTAAAATTTTGCTAACCACCCTAATACCACTTTTTTGCAAGACTTCTATACCACCACTTGCAATTTTATTAGACTCTAAAGATGAAATTATTACTCTTTTTGGCTTTAAAATGCTAAGTAAAGATGCACAAGAAGGTGTTTTGCCATAGTGGCTACAAGGCTCGAGTGTTACAAAAATGCTAGTATCTCTAAAGATTCCATTGTGATTTTTTACTAAAAATTCATAAATTTCTTGTGGTTGTTTAAGTTTATCAATTCTATTATCTTTGCTTAAAGTTTTATAAGCTTCTTTGCACGCTAAAAGTTCGGCGTGGCAGTCTCCAAATTGAGTGTGGCTTTTTAGTGCAACAATAGAATTAAATCTATCTAATATAAGCGCCCCTACGCTTGGATTTGGCAAGGCTAAAGCTTGACTTTCCCACGCATAATCTAGCGCTAGATTCATATAGAATTCATATTCTACCATTCAAAAATACTTTTAGCCTTCTTTATCTCATCGTATTTAAAATATTTATCATCTAAATAAAATCCACTCTCATCAGCTTTTGTTAGGATTCCACTAATTTTAGTTTTATCATTTAGTTTAATTTCAATTTTTTGATTAAGCGAGAGGATAAAATGATTTGGCTTTTTTAAAGTTCTCTCCAGCCCTGGAGAACTAACCTCTAAAAAATATTCTTCACTAATTGGATCATAAACATCAAGCATTGGAGAGATGATTTCGCTAACTTTTTGACAATCCTCGTGGTTTATCCCGCTTAGCGATGTGATTGAGATTCTAAAAATTCTGCTGTCATTTTCATTTAATAGCTCAATATCATATAGGCTGTATCCGCTATTTTCAACTATCTGCTTTATGCTAGATTCTAATTTACTATCTATCATTTTCCTGCCTTATTTGTTTAAAAATAGATTCTAATTTATTGATTTTTTCCAATGTAGTGTCAAATTCATAAGCAAAATTTGGGATCTTATACCAAGATAGCGAAGTTTGCAAATACTGCCTTATGGTAGAATTTGCCTTTTTTAAAAGTTTTAAAATATCTTTTTGCTCCTCTGTGCTAACACTTGAAGAATCTAAAAAAACTCTAGCAAAGTTCTTTCCTTTAGAACATTCAACCTTTATTATACTTAGCGCATTTAGCCTCGTATCATCAAGCATATACAATACTTCCTGCAAGACTTCTTTTAGCAAAGATTGAGTTTTTAGAATCTTTATATCATTCATAGTTTTTGTTGCTTTTGAACTTCTTTGATAACTTCAAATATATCACCGACTTGTATATCATTAAAGGAATCTAGCATAATCCCACACTCATAGCCTTTTGCAACCTCTTTTACATCATCTTTAAATCGTTTTAGTGAAGCAATATTTCCAAAATAAATTTCTTTATTTTTACGCATTAGCCGAACCTTATCTACCCTATGCACCGCCCCGTCATTCACAAAGCAACCAGCTATAACACCGCCTTTACCAACGCTAAAAATATCTCTAACCTCAATAGAGCCAATATTTTCCTCCTCAATGATAGGATTCATCATATTTACAATGAGGCTTTTTACATCATCAATTAGATTATAAATCACAGAGTAGCTTTTAATATCCACGCCCAGCTCTTTTGCCTTCGATTTTAAGATTCCTAGTGGCTTAACATTAAAGCCTAAAATATAGCAGTTAGAACTTGACTGCGCCAAACTAATATCGTTTTCTGTAATACTTCCAACAGCCGATGAAATAATATTTATCTTTACCTCATCATTGCTTAAATCCTCTAACGAAACTTTGAGCGCCTCAAGGCTTCCTTGTGTATCTGCTTTGATAATAAGAAATAAAGGTTTTAGTTTGGAATCCGCAACGACAGAGCTTAACTCATCAAGCGAGACTTTCGTGCTTTTGCTTAATTCTTTTGTTCTTAAATAAGACTTTCTTTTTGTTGCGTATTCTTTTGCCTTAGATTCATCACTCACACCAACTAAAATTGCCCCTGCACTAGGAACTTCATTCAATCCTGTTAGAATAGCTATTTCTGAAGGTTTCAATTCATTAATCTTACTTCCATCATCTTTAATTAACGCCCTAACTTTACCATAAGCAGTATCTGCCACAACGCTATCACCAACCTTTAGCACCCCCTCTTGCACGATAACAGTTACAACAGGACCTTTTCCTTTATCTAGGCTTCCCTCTAATACCACAGCTTTTGGCTGACTAAGGATATTTGCCTTCAGCTCCATAATCTCTGCTTGAAGCAAAATCGTATCTAGCAGCTCATCAATCCCAGCTCCACTTTTTGCACTAACTGGAACAAAATCATACTCTCCACCCCAATCACTAGGACTATAACCAATCTCTGCCATCTCAGCTTTCAACTTATCTGGATTTGCATTTTCTTTATCCATTTTATTCATTGCAACGATAATTTGCACATTAGAATCTTTTGCGTGAGAGAGTGCTTCTTTTGTCTGCTGTTTTACGCCATCGTCGGCTGCTATTACGATTATTGCAATATCTGTTACTTGTGCTCCACGCGACCGCATAGCTGCAAATGCCTCGTGTCCAGGAGTATCAATAAAAGTTATGGATTTATTATTCTTTTCCACCATATAAGCACCTATATGCTGTGTGATTCCGCCGTGCTCACTTTTTGAAACCCTTGTATCTCTAATATAATCCAGCAATGAAGTCTTACCATGATCAACATGCCCCATTATCGTTACGACAGGAGGGCGAGAGAGCAGCTCTTCTTTTTGCTCTGTGCTAGATTCTAAATATTCTAGCTCCTGTGTGGCTTTTGAGATTTCAATATTTAGACTAAATTCTTGAGCTAAAATCTCAATTATCGTAGCATCCAAAAAGTCGTTTTTAGTAACCATTTCACCCATTTTAAATAATTTTGAGATAATATCTGCGACCCTTAAACCAACTTTATCAGCAAATTCATACACACGAATCTCATCTGGTATAACTATTTTTCCATTATTTTGCACTGAGCTTTGGCTTTGAGATTGAGCTAAATCTTTTTTATAATTTCTATTTCCTCGTTTTTTTCTATCCCTACCAATGCTATCAAAAAACCACGGATTTGCACGCTGGATCCTAACCCTATCGGTTATTCTATCCTCTATTTTTTCCTCCTGCTCATCTCTCTTATCAATCTCATTTATATCAAAAAGCATAACTTCATTTTCATCATCAAGATTCGTATCACCTAGATTCCTGTTTAAATCAATTTTCTGCTCGTTTCCTTTGTGCGATTGAGGTTTTTTATATTCTTTCTTTTTCTTTTCTTTTTTAGGCTTGTCCTCTATTTCCTCATTTTGTGAATAAAATGCCCTCTCTCGTGCCTGATTTATTAGCTCTAAATCTTGCACTTTTTTCTTACTTTCTTCTTTATTAGTAGTATTTTTTGAAATGATTATAATTTTCCTGCTTTCAGCTTGCTTAATTGGCGTCTCTGCTTTGCTTTCTTCTTTTTTTGCTACTTTAGCTTCTGCTTTTATTTCGCTTTTTTCTTCTATTTTTTCTTGCTTCTGTATGGTTCTTTTATCTTTCGTTTCTTTTGTATTTGGTGTCTCTTTTTGTGCTTTGGCTTCTGCTTTATCTGCTTTGCTTGATTTTTTCTCAGTAGTTTTGCTTTTTTTTGTTTCCTCTTTGGCTTGTTTAGCTTTAGATGTGCTTTTTATTTTTTTCTCTTCTTTTACTTCTCTAGATTCTGGAATCTTACCTGTGGCAATATAATCATAAATATCTGCCGCTTCACTCTCTGTTACACTACTATTTGCACTCTTTATTGTGATGCCTATTTCGGCTGCCTTTGCCATAACTTCTTTTGCATGCTGCATTCCTAAATTTACCGCAATCTCTGTAATTTTTATTTTAGCCATTTATGGACTATCTCCTTGAAAGTTAGATTTATTTTATCTTTATTGATTTTATTTATTTTGCTTATTGTCTTTAAGCAATCCTTATTTTTTATACATTCATTACATAAATAAAAGCTCCTACCATAATTTGTAAACATTATCAAAGTTTCATCTTTAATTTGAAGCCTTAAAAGTTCATTTTGATTAAATCTTTTTCTGCAATTAATGCACATTCTAATCTTTGTCATTATACCAAAAACCGCTAAAATCTCTATAAAATGCTTATTCCGCTATTATCAAATTCAAGCTCTAACACTCTACAATCACTAAATTTATTGCTTAAAATTCTAGCTAGTTTTGGCGCATCATCTCTATAACAAATATTTAAGAAGGTCGAGCCACTACCAGATAGCACACTTAATAATGCTCCATTTTTTAGTGCCTCTTTTTTTACAGAAAAAAGGATAGGAAGAAGAGACATTCTTTTATCTTGATGAAGTTTATCATCACCCACCATTTTTAGCAGATTCCACTTTTTTTGCATAAAGATTCCACTAATCATAGAAGAGCGAGCGATATTAAATGCCGCATCACTTAAGCTAACTTGTTTTGGCAAAGTTTTCCTTGAATATTTTGTTGAAATAGGCTTATTTGGTATCACAATCACTGCCTTAATATCTTGTGGAATCTTATTTCTAACATAAAAAACTCTATTATTTTTAACAACTGCAATATTAAATCCACCATTGCACGCTGGAGTGATATTATCTGGATGTTTTTCATATTTTAGGGCTTTTGAGATGATTAAATCTTTTTTATATGGGATCTTTAACATCTCAAAAGCACAAACAATTGCCCCAACAATCACAGCTGAGCTACTTCCAAGCCCACGAGAAATAGGAATATTATTTTTTAGATAAAAGCTAAAGTTCTGCTCCTGCCCACCAAGCGAGGTATAAACCTCGTTAAAAATCTTCATAAAATTATTGTCTTTTCTTAATTTTGGTATATTTTCACCCTCTCCCTCAATCTTAATGCTTTGAAGTATTGAAGGTGTAACAATAAAATCATTATACAAACTAAGAGCCAAGCCCAAAGCATCAAAACCTGCACCAAGATTTGCACTTGTAGCTGGGATTCTAACTATCATTTAAGATTTCCTAAAAATAAAAGATTTTATAATTTTAGCAAAAAACTAATTTTACTCTAAGAAATTAGATTCTTTATATTACTAAAATTTGTATTTATCATCGATATATGCAAATTTCCACTCTCTAACAAAGAAGTTAAAATCTCCTTATTTTGCCCTATGTGGTAATTTAGAGGAATCTCTATACCTAAAGTTTTAGCATAACCACCTTGCCATTTAATTAGCGTTTTTTGACTAAAAAATGGAAGAAATGATGGGATAATTTTTTCTACATCTTTAAAATTTTTTGAAAAATTATTAAAATCGCTAAAACTATAAAAACTTTGCGTTATAACGCCATCAAGCCCAAAATCAAGATATTTTTTAATTTTCTCAACATTATTTGTGGCATAAAATCTTTTTAAATTTGTATTTTTAATGATTTTTAGAACTTCGCTAAATTTCGCTTCACTACCTCTTAAGAAAATGATTCCACTAATTTTTTTGCTACTTAATCGCTCAATATCCACCAAATTCCTAGAATCTAAATTAACTGAGAGCAAAATATCACAAAATTCGCTTAAATGCTCTATTAAAAAACTAGAGCTAAAATTGCTAATTTGCTTATTATCAATTAAAACAATATGACTAAAAAATGTATTTTCCTCCCAAAATTGCCTCAATTTAGCAATATCGCTCTGCTCTTTTGGGATAAATTCTAGGCTAATCATTTTTACTCCTTAAAATTAAAAACATTATAATACTACATTTATTTTAAAGGATTGTGTGATGAAATTAGCGGTATTTGACTTTGATTCCACATTAATGGAAGGAGAGACAATCGATGAGCTAGCTTGTGCCTATGGTGTGAGCGAAAGTGTAAAAGAAATAACAAAAATGGCAATGGAGGGGAAATTAGACTTTTATGAGAGTTTAAAAAAAAGAGTTAGCTTTCTAAAAGGAATGAAGGAGGAAAGCGCCATTAGTGTATGCAGAAATCTGCCTCTTATAAATGGTGCAAAAGAGATAGTTTTAGAGCTAAAAAAGAGGGATTATAAAGTCGTTTGCTTTAGTGGTGGATTTAAATTTGCTACCTCTTATTTTAAGGAGATTCTAGGGCTTGATGCAGATTTTAGCAATACTTTGCATTCAAAAAATGGTATCTTAAGCGGTGAGGTCGGCGGGGAAATGATGTTTGGCAATTCCAAAGGAAAAATGCTATCTACTTTGCAGAATCTACTAAAAATAGATAAAAAAAATACTCTTGCAGTTGGCGATGGAGCAAATGATATATCAATGTTTGCTTATGCGGATAAAAAAGTCGCATTTTGCGCAAAAGAAGCTTTAAAAAAAGAGGCAAATATAATCATTAAAAAGAAAGATTTAAGAGAGATTCTAAAACATATAGATTAAATTTTTGTGATTTTAAAGATAAATGTTGCAAAAAGAATAAAATATGAATCAAAGTATCTAGCGGGGGAAACTCTCTTATTTAAGCATTTAAAATAATTTAAGGAGAATGGAATGGAAAATTTAAGGAAAATGGGTTTTAGCCTTTGGTGTGATTTTATTGAGAAAGAGTTTTTAAACACAAGATTTAAAGAACTAGTCAATAATGGCATAATTTATGGTGCTACGAGCAATCCAGCGATTTTTGCTAATGCAATTTTAAAAAGCAATTCATACAAAAATGATAAAGAAAAACTAAAGGGCAAACGCCCAAAGGAAATCTATGAAAATCTCGCTTTTAGTGATATAGCAAATGCAGCAGATTCAATGCTAAAACTTTATAAGGTAAATAATGATGATGGCTTTATTAGCATAGAAATAGACCCATTTCTTTGCAATGATGCGACAAAAAGTATTGATGAAGGTAAGAGGATATTTAAGAGCATTAATAAGCCAAATGTGATGATAAAAGTTCCTGCGACAAATGCAGGATTTGAAGTGATAAATGAGCTTACAAAAAGTAATATTAATGTAAATGCCACGCTGATTTTTTCCCCGCTTCAAGCCAAAAGCTGTATGGAATCTATCAATAAAAATAGCACATCAAAATGCGTGATTAGCGTATTTGTATCACGATTTGATAGATTTATGCAGGATTTAGCCAAAAATAATGCACAAGATTCCGCTTTGCAAACAAAATCAAATGCAAATTCAAAATGTTTAGAGGAGTTCTTAAAACAAGATTCCACCCCAAAACTAGGAATCTACAATGCAATAAAATGCAGAGCAATAGTAGAATCTTTTAACAACGCAAATACTAGAGCTTTATTCGCCTCAACAGGTGTGAAAGATAGTTTTATTAATGATAATTATTATGTAGAATCTTTGCTTTCTAAAAATACAATAAATACAGCACCACTCGGGACGATAGAGAGCTTTATAAAAAATGGTAATAAAACTATGCAAAGTGAAATTTCACTAGATTTAGTAGAAAAATATCTCTCGCATTTTAATATGAATGAAATGTATGATAGCCTCCTTGAAAGCGGGCTAAATGCGTTTATTGAGAGCTTTGAAACTATGTTAAAGGCTATTTAGAAAATTTTATGTTTTATCAAGATAATTTAGATTTTTTTATTTTACTCAAAAGCTAAAGTATGTTATATATTAAAAATCTTTAGCTTTAGATTCCGAAGTTTAGACTTTATGATTAAATTTTAACTTCTTTTTAATATTTTAGATTCCACAAAATTTAAGCTTATAAATTTAATTATTTTTGTCTTCATTTTACCCTCCAAAATGATGTGATATGTGGGAGGGATATATTAACGCTATTTGTCATTTTTCTAGCTAAATGGAATCTTTAATAGATATTTGACTTTATAGAATAAATTTTAAGAAGATTCCACAGGTTATAGAGTATAGATTCTGAATTTCCATAAAGCTAAATAAAAATCCAAATTAATAAAAGAATTTATTACAAATAAATAATTTTTTTTAGATAATAACAATTTTAAAATTTTAAGGATAGTGTTATGAGATTATATTTACTTGCCTTTAGCATAATATTAATATTTAACAATCCACTTTTTAGCAATGAGGAGGATTTATATATTTTTCAAGCCCTCGATGCGATAGATAGTGGCGATTTAAACAATGCAAAAGAAATATATAATAAACTATATGATATGACAAAAAAAGAGGAATATTTAAGAGAAATGATAAATATTTCAATTAAATTAGAAAACCTAACTGAAGCGCTCTCCTATGCACAAATATATCAAAAAAATAATCCAAATAATGTGGATATTAAAAAAACGATAGCCTATATTTACATAATCAAAAAAGATATAAACAAAGTTATAGAAATCTATGAAGATATAATCAAACTACAAAATAATCAAGAAAATAATAAATTTTTAAGTAATCTCTATATTTATAAAAAAGATTATCAGAACGCAAGAAAATACCTATTTAATGCCTATAATTTCAATAAAGATGAAGATATTTTGATAATTATCACTTCTATTGATCTTGCCTCAAATAATTTTGATAAATCAATTCCACTTTTAAAAGAGCATTTTCCAAATGGCACAAATACAGAATATTTGCAGATTCTAATCGGGCTTGGAGTGAATTATAAGCAACTAGATAAACTAGAATCTCTATATTTAGATTATTATAAAAATAATAAAAATCTCCAAAATGCACATAATCTAGCAAGAATCTACCTACTTGCAGAAAAATTTGATAAAGCAAAAGATTTAGTAGGGCAATGGCAATTTGATAGTGATTTTTTGATTGACTTCTATCTTGCGCAAAAAGATTATAAAAATGCAAAAATTGAAGCACAAAAAGCCTACGAAACCAAAAAAAATAATAATTATTTAGGAATCCTAGCAATAATTGACTTTGAAATGGCAGAGGATAAAAAGGCAGCTATTGATGATGTAACTTCAAAGTTAAAACTTGCGATAGAAAATAATCTAAATGATGTTTTTTATAATTATCTTGGATATTTGCTAATTGACTATGATATAGATGTAGACAAGGGGATAGAATATGTAAAAATTGCCCTAAAGCTTAATAATGATAATCCAGCTTATTTAGATTCCCTTGCGTGGGGATATTATAAAAATAAAGATTGCAGAAAAGCACAAGAGATAATGGATAAGATTCCAAAAGAAGAAGCAGAAAAAGAGCCAGAAATCAAAACACACATAGATAAAATAAATAAATGTTTAGTAGAGTAGAATCTAAATTCTTTGGCACATATTCACTTAAAAAGAGTTTAGAAAAAACAAAAATAAATGTAGAAAAAAGAGTTAGCCAAATAGATTTTAATACACTTGGTAAAAGCCTATCGTGCAACCCATATATGCCACGAACTACACTAAATCATTTAATTTTAAAAGAAAATTTATATTATTTATCTAGCTTTGAGGTTTCAAACTTTGAATCTTTAAATGCTGATTTTGCTTCCATTAATAACAAATATAGTGCAGTCCTTGCAAATACAACTTTGCAAAATGAAATTTCACTAATCAGCAATTTAAGGCGATACAGCCCATATTTAATAATTCACAAAGACATAATCATCTCAAAATATCAAGTATTAGAATCTCTAGTTTATGGCGCTGATATGATTATCTTGGCAAACTGCATTCTGCATAAAGATTCTTTTTTTATATTAGCAGAATATGCAAAGCATTTAGGACTAGAAGTCGCAAGTCTAATAGACAATAAAGAAAGTCTAGGTATATCATTAGAATCTAATATTAATATATTTATCACACAAGATTCCACTATAATAGATTCAATCCCACATAATAAGGCTTTAATAATTTTAAAATAATTATTAAAAAATTAAAATAATTTTTATTTTTTTATGCTATAAATCCAAAAATTTATTTTCAAATTATTTCAAATTTTGGAGGAAATTATGTCATTAATGATTAATAATGAATGTATAGCTTGCGATGCGTGCAGAGAAGAATGCCCAAATGAAGCAATAGATGATGGCGAACCAATATACATAATAGACCCAGATAAATGCACAGAATGTATAGGATATTATGATGAACCAAGCTGCATTAGCGTATGCCCAGTAGATGCGATAATCCCAGACCCAGATAATGTAGAAAGTATTGATGAGCTAAAATATAAATTCCAAAAATTAAGCAAAAGTGAATAAAATTAGGAATCTAATATAACTTAAGGAATAGGGGATGATTACAAGACTAATTTTAACTCTAATTGCTATACTCTTTATAGCTTGCAGTGGCACTATAAATATATTAAATTCTGAAGCTAGATTCGTGCAGATAGTTACAACAGAACCAGCTCCTAACTGCGAATATCTAGGTGAAGTTTATGGAAGCCAAAAAAATAGTGGAATGTTTAGCGAAGCACAACTAAATGAAGGTGCGATCAACGATACTAAAAATAAGGCAAAAGCTATAGGCGGAGATACAATATTTTTCCTAACTAATCAAAATAAACTCACAATACGCTCAAATGGAAGCAATATTGTTCTAGATGATAGCCTAAAAAGCACACAAGAGATAAATATCACTGCCCTAGTTTATAAATGCAAATAAGGAAAAGATTTTATGTGAGTAATTAGGCTCAAACACATAAAATTAATTTATTAAATAATAAACTTTTAAACTGCTACAATTTAAGTTGATTTATTTAAGCTATTAGCTTTAGAGCGGAATCTATAATATAATATTTAGTTAATTTCTTAAATCTTTTTAACAAGACAAAAAAAGAGATCTTATTTGCTAGTAACTTATTTTTAATTTCGCCACACAAATACTTCCTTGTTATCTTTTATAAAAATATTTAAGAAAGTATATTTATACTTTAAGTAGTTTTTTATAAATACAGCTAAATTCCATCCTAAAGTTATTTAAAAAATTAAACTAGATTCTAAATTTATACTTCTTTTCTACTCAATCTATCGCAAACAAAAGCAATAAATCCAATCAAAGACATAAGAGCTAGAGGCAAAATAGGTGACATATATCTAGGGTAAATCACAGGACTAAAACCAGCTATAAAAATAGCACTAAAAAATGCGGCAAAACTAAAACTAAAACTAAATAACAATAAATTATTGCGATACTTTCTAAAACATATTAAAATTAAACTAACAATCATTAAAATAAAACTCATACTAACTCCAACAATATTCCCAAAAATAATTCTATTTTCATATAAAAAAGTATATATTTTCTCTCTTGCTTTGCTAAAACTTATACTATATTCATTTATTGGAAATTTATTTAAAGTATTAATATTTGATTCTTCTACTTTAGCTTGAATCTCTTTTGGAGATAATATTAAAGAGTATGTATAAGAATGTTTATGTTTATCTCTATAATCTTTAAATGGGCTTTCAAACCACATATATCTAAAAAAACCACTTTGATATTCTAAATAATTAAGAGGATATTTAGTTATTACTTTCAACCACGATAAAAAAAGCCCATTAATCTCACCTGAACTAAAGATTCCATTCATAGGATCTGCAAAAAATGGATTTTCTAAATAAATTCTCTTTGCATTCTCCCAATTATGCTCTATATTATACCATTCATTCTTAATACAAGAGCTATCATCATTCTTTATACAAGTTCCTACAATTTGATGCAAAAATATATGATGAGATGGCGAGGAAAGAGAATTTGTAGTTAAAATCTTTGGAATCACAATAACAACAAATAAACACACAAACACACAAATCACAATGCCCTTAGCATATAGCTTTATAAAAGCTTTCTTACTTAAGCCTCTATCTTCTAAAAGTAAATAAATAAGGATAAAACAAAGTGGGAAAACGCTAAAAATCGCATTATGTCTCCAAAGAATAGCCAAAAATAGTAATATCGCAACAAAAATATAAAGTAATTTTAAAAGCCTAGTTTTTGGATGCACAAGAATGCAAAAAAGCACCAAACTACCTGCACAAAATATCATATTAGCCATTGCAACATAATTCATAGAGACAAAATGACTAAAATAAATATTGCCAATAAAAAGTGGAAACATTAAAAACAAAGCAAAATACGAGCGAAATCGCAAGTAAAATCCAGCTATCAAAAAATAAATTCCAACATAAAATGTAATCAAGTTGATTAAAAATAAATAATATGTATGCTTTCCAAATATAAAATAAAGAATTTCAAGCACATAAGCAGTAATTACAGGAGCAAAATTTTGCTTATTTAAATCTAATGCTTTAAAAATATCTCCATCAATCAAAAAACCTGGAAACCCAAGATAAAATGTAAAAGCACAAATTCCTAAAATTAACAATGCACTAGAAATAAGAAAGATTATATCTTTTAGCTCTAATGTTCTTTGTGTTAGGCTGGTTTTAGAGACTACTTTAGAATCTAATTTTAAAGTAGAATCTATTTTGGATTTGGAATCTAGTGCAAAGTCTGCTTTAGTTTTAGAATCTAAATTTGATTTGAAATCTACTTTAGAATCTAAAATATCTTTGGAATTAGAATCTATTATTTTGGAATTTAATTTTGGCAAACACTCTAAAATCTTAAAAAATAATTTATAAGAAAGGTAAAATAACAATGCCATAATGGAGTAAATTATCAAAGTCTGCATTTGCTCTCCCTTTATTTATAAACACAAATCTTTCTAGCAAAAAAGCCATAAAATGCAACAATAAATGATGCAATAATCTTTGAAATCATTACTTCAGCGCTAAATTTATCAACCAAAATCCACAAAATTAAAGTATTTAACACAATACCAATACTATTAATCAAATAGATTGCTAAAACCTCAGCCTTGAAGCTAAATTTAGAATCTCCAAAAATCATTTTTTTATATACAAAGATTCCAAGTGCTGAAATCAAAATAAAAGCAATAAAAGATGAAGCAATATAATGCAAACCAATAATATAAACCAAAACATAAAATATTACCCACTCAAGGAGAGTTAAAATTCCACCAATAATAAAATATTTTGCTAAATTAGCCAAAAAGAGCCTTTTTAAAAACTTTTATTATAACTATTGTAAGTAATTCGCCTTATTTGCTTAATATTTCGTGTAATTAGATGTGCTAAAAACCCGCTTATAAATAAAATCACAGCAATCACTCCAAGCCCTATACATAAAAATAATGTAGGGAATCTAGGCACTTTCGAAGTCTCTAAAAACTCCAAAACTATCGGAACTCCAAGAATAATCCCACAAAATAAGCTAATTAAACTAAGTATTCCAAATGCTACAAGCGGTTTTTCGCTAAAAATTAGATTCATAATCATTAGAGCGATTTTAAAACCATCTTTAAATGTGTGGAGCTTGGAATGGCTGTTTTTGTGGCGAGACTTATAATTTGCTTTAATTTCATCGATTCTTAAATTTTGTTGCAAGGCAAAAATAGTAAGCTCACTTTCCACTTCAAAACCACTAGATTCTGCAGGAAAACTCTTCACAAAAGCTTTGTTAAAAATCCTATATCCACTTAAAGCATCATTAATTTTCCTTCCAAAAAATATTTGAATAAATTTTGTAAGAAACCAGTTGCCAAAACTATGATATTTACGATAAAGACTTTTATCGCCATTTCTTGCAATATTTAGCATATCAAGATGATTTATTTTGAAAAAATCTAGTGCATTAGGCAAGATTGAGACATCGTGTTCACCATCGGCATCAATTATCACATAAATTTCTGCATCAATTATGCTAAAAGCCTCTCTAATCACAGCACCCTTACCTTGCTTTGTGGTGGTAAGTAGAGAAATATTACTAAATTCATTTTGTTTGGTTTTTACTATACTGGCTGAATTATCATTTGAGTTATTATCAAATACAAAAATTTTAGCTTCTTTTAGAATCTTTAAATCATCTAATACTGCTCCTATGCTTTGCTCCTCATTAAACATAGGAATAATGACTGCTACCCCCCCCCTATAATGCATTTTTGCTTCTATCCTTTTACATAGATTCTATACTCAAAATATGCTTTTTTATCATCTATGATAAATTCCACTAAAAGCTTCCAATCGCCTTGCTTTAGCTTTATATTTGAAATAAAAAATTCATTATTTTTAGATTCTAGCAATCCAATATCTATATCATCTTTAGAATCTGCAAATCTTGTAATATAGGCTCTAGCAGTGAAATCTTTAAACGATGTATTGTCAATAGAATTATCTTTTGTGATAACTTTAAGATTTAAATTTAGACTATCTCCAAGTTTTAATTCTAATGGATTTGACTTTCTAGTTACTTTCCTTTGTAGTGGAATCTGCACATCATTACTAACAATATAAAAATCATATTTCTCTTCTAATTCTTGCTGCTGCTGCAAAATAGTATTAATCTCCTTATCGACAATCTCTCTGCTAGAAAAATAGGCGTTATCATTATCTGGCTTATATTTTATTGAGATGTAGATTGTCAAAATTATCATACATACCATAATCGTCATAAACAAGGCTATACAAAATGGCCAAAAGTTTTTAGTATCCTTCACTTGCTTCCCTTTCTTTTATAAAAATAAAATACGAAAAATAAACCTAACATAGAAAATAACATTATATAAAGGATTAGCTGTGCTACGGCTTTTGCACCTTTTTCATCTTTTGGGATATTATGTTCTATCTTAACTTTAAATTTATCTGCTATTAAATCCACGCTCTCAATATAACCATTCAAAACAACAGCAGAGAGGACTTGATTTGTAATCTCACTATCTTTGCTAGGTAGCAAAGGCACCATATACTCCCAATAGACCTTTTTCTTATCTATTAAATCATCACTTGAAGTAGCAATATCAATTTTTTTATCATTTTTTACTAATATTATTGCAACATATGGAGCCTTAAAATTAGAAATAATTTTATTTTTAAATTCATTATAATGAGCACCAGACATAGAATCTGTCATATATACATACAGACTCACACCTGTTTTGGTAAAAAGCTCTTTTGAAGTTTTCTCTACAAAATCTACACTCTTTTCAACAAAAACTAAGTCATCATTAAAAACAAAATTATTTTCAAGTGTATTTGCATAGCAAAAGTGGAATAAGATTCCGCAAAATAGCAGAATCTTCTTAAAATATATTATCAAACTTAAACTAAATGCAATAGCATATTAGGTATGAATGCTATTACGATTGAGGCTATTGCCAACACTACTATAAATCCAAAAAGGACTTTTTCAACAACATTATAATCCATAATACACTACTCCTTCCCTACTTTATAGTAATTTTTATTATCTGCATCTATCATCATAGCTTTTGAACCATCTATTGTGTAGTAATTTGTAGCTTCTTGCTTCTGCACACCAACAGCACAAAAAGCAAATATAACAACAATAGATAATAATAAAACTACTGCAATAAAGAATCCTACCAATCCATTTAAGCTAAAATATCCACCATTCATTTACCACTCCTTAATCATTAGATAAGATAAAGTTATTTAAAGCTTTATCTTGATATTCATCAAAATTAGCATAAGTGAAAGACGGCATTTTACCTATACTACCATTTTTGCCACGCTTTAAAACTTCTGTGAGGAATTCATAAGTTCCATAAGTAGTCAAATCTGGGGCATAATTTTCTACCCCCTCTAATCCTTTGCCATCACTACCATGACAAGCTACACAATGAATAGCAAATAAATCTTTTCCTTTAGCAATAGAATCTGCATTTGAAGGAACTTTCGCAAGAGAAATTTCTGCCATCACATAATTAGCTATATTTTTAGCATCATCTTGACTAACTTCAACAGGAAGCATTTCAGCAAGATAACCCATTCCTTTACTACCTTTTAAAATAACTTCTACTATATGCTCACTTCTTCCCCATTTGGTCAAATCTGCTGCCTTGCCATTAATACCACTTTTATCGATTCCATGACATTGAGAACACTGCACTTGAAATATATTATCACCCATAGTATTTAATTCATCTTCACTTAGGCTAGCCCATTTAGCTTTAAAGTTATTATTGTGATTAATTACTTCTTTATTATACTCACCAATCTGTGAATAAGCATTCAATGGATAGCCTATAAAAATATACCATAGTCCCCAAATAATCACACATAAAAATGATGCTGCCCAGCCTATTGGTAAGTCATTTTTAAATTCTTTAATTCCATCCCAATCCTCTTCTGTTAAAATACCATCTGCCTTGCTATGCTTAATTTTACTAAAATAAGTGCTAACTACAAAAGCTGTCAATATTAAAATAACAAGTGCGCCAAGCAAAGCAATTATAGTCATATTATCGCTTAATAAAGATTGCATTATTTATCCTCCCCTTTTTGTTTAATTTCTCTAGATTCAATAGGTGTATCTAAAATACCATCATCTAAAGCTAATCGTGCATATTTCTCATAATTCTTTTTACCACTTCTTTGCACCTTATACATATAATAAATATATGAATACAAAAACAAAACAAGTAAAATAGTAGCTATAAAATATATGTACCCTCTAGCTTCAATTATAAATTCTAACATATCTTTGTCCTACTTATTTGCCTGTATATTTTGTGCAGGAGCGCGTCTCTTTTGTCCTAGACTATTCATATATGCAATAAGTGCTACTATTTCTTTAACTTCACCATTTTTGAAAGCTTCTTCTATATCTTTATTTTTCATTTCTAAAACAATTATTTCAGCTTCTTTCATAAACTCCGCTTTAGCTTCTTCTAATGTGCCAAGTTTTATAGAGTTTTCACCCTCTGCATCGTATGGAACTCCAAATACAACCTTATTTGTATAGGCTTCTGCATAAGCAGTTTCAAAATCTGTATTTTTACTAAAATTATGTTTATAGCTAGGCATTATAGAATTTGGAACTACACTTGTTGGCTCCCACATATGATTTGAATGCCAATCAGAAGTCTTATTATCACCAACTCTATGTAAATCTGGACCTATTCTTTTTGAACCCCAAAGGAATGGTCTGTCATAAGCGTATTCACCACTCTTACTATACTCACCATATCTATCAGTTTCTGCTTTAAATGGACGAATGAGCTGTGAATGGCAATTATAACAACCTTCTTTCATATAAACTTGCCTACCTGCAGTTTCAAGCACACTATAAGGCTTTAATCCCTCTATAGGTCTAGCAGTTTTTGCAAAGCCTGGAAGTATCTCTACGAGCCCAGCCACTGAAAATACCAACAAAAAAGCTACCGTGAAAAAGAATGGATTTTTTTCTAACCAATTAAACATCTATTCCTCCTTAAGCAGACATAGGAGTTGCGTATTGAGGCTCTTTATCAAGCTCTTTTGACGCAATCATAGTCATTATAATATTATAAACAAACATAAAGAATCCAACTAAGTATAACACTCCTGCAATAGACCTAATTACATAGTATAAATGTAATGAAGACACAGTATCAATGAATGGGAATAATAAATTTCCAAACTCATCAGTAGCTCTCCACATCATACCTTGAGTAATACCAGCTATCCACATACTTGAAAAGTATAAGATAATACCAAGTGTCATAATCCAGAATTGCATATCCATAATCTTTTTAGAATAAATTTCTCTCTTAAACATTCGTGGTGTCATATGATAGCAAGCTGCGATGATTGTAAATCCAACCCAACCCAAAACTCCATCATGAACATGCCCTACAATCCAGTCAGTAAAGTGTGCTAGTGCATTTACAGACCTGATTGATTGAATTGGTCCCTCTAAAGTGGAAAGCATATAGAATGTAGAAGCTAGAATCATAAATTTAATCATAGGAGATTCTCTTAATTGATGCCATTGTCCTCGCATTGTAAGGAGCATATTAATAGCTGTTCCCCAGGATGGCAAGATTAAAATTACAGAAAATACAGAGCCAAGTGTTTGAACCCAATCTGGAGTGGTAGAATAAATAAGGTGATGTCCGCCAGCCCAAATATACACAAACATTAAGCTCCAAAATGAAAATAATGTAAGCTTATATGAAAATATAGGTTGTCCAGATTCCTTTGGCAAGAAGTAATACATAACACCAATAATTGCTGAGGTAAATACAAATGCAACAGCATTATGCCCCCACCACCATTGAACCATAGCATCATTTGTCCCTGCATATAGTGATACAGAATGCCAAATACTTCCTACACCAGAAACAAGTGCCGTAGGAATCGCAAGATTGTTAAATATATAGAGAGCAGAAATAGCAACAAAACTAGCTATAAAATACCAAAGACTTATATATAGTGTTTTTTCTCGTCTCACAGCCATACTTCCAAAGAGGCTAACACCCCACAATACCCATACAACAACTACTACTAAGTCAAGTGGCCATACTAACTCAGCATATTCTTTTGATTGTGTAAGCCCAGCAAATAATGTAATCACTGCTAAAGCTATTAATACAACATATAACCAAAAATGAAGCAATCCCACAATTTTTAAGAATGGGTGTTGATTGTAAGTGATTTTTAAAACTCTTTGTCCTAAATAATACCATGCTGCCCAGATTCCACTAAGTGTGAAACCATAAATAACACCATTTGTATGAATAGGTCTTAATCTCCCAAAAATACTATATTCACCTGCTATGTGATTTAGTGCTGGATATGCCATTTGAAAAGCAATAATTACTCCGACTAGCATACCAACTATGCCAAAAATCAAAGTTGTCCAAACGAATAACTTAGCTATGGAATAGTCATATTCTAACACATTATTTGTATTCATATACCCTCCTACCTTAAAATAAAATTGAATTGAGTTCCTATTATATTACATTTTTAATAAAATTAATAAATAAAAACGATAAAATTTGCCATTATTTAAATCTAATATCAAATCCTAAAAAATCAAACAAAACTATTAATAATAAACTTGATATTCCAGCAAAGATTCCAGCTATAAAATCATCTCCAACTACTCCCAATCCACCTTCTACTTCCTTATCAATTTTTCCTATTATAGAGGGTTTGTAAATATCATAGATTCTAAAAAATATAAACGAAAAGATAATGCTAGACAGATTAAATTGTGCTATGCTAAGGGCAGTCCAAATCCCTACAACCTCATCTATTACAATATGACTTGAATCGTGTTCATTGACTTCTTTTTCATAAATTTCTATCTCTCTTATAGCTATAAGACCAACAAAAACAGCCAAAATAAACAGACTAAAAGATGAGAAATATAAAATTGGAATCCCCATTATTAATCCAAAAAAGCTTCCCCAAGTCCCTGGCGCTTTCTTAAAATATCCGATCTTAAATAATGTTAAAAAATTCTCTCTATTTTTTATATTCACTATAATACAGCCTTATTAATTATATTACCTCTGCTATTGTTGTTTATTTTTGATTCATAGATTTTTTCTTAGTAATCCCATATCTCTTTCGCTTTTCCCAAAGGCTTTTACGACTAATTCCTAATTTTTTTGCCAACTCAATATCAGAATAAATATTTTCATATTTTAATATCATTGCTTTCTCATAATCCTTGATAGACAATATTTCTTCATTTAAATCTATATCATTTGATGGTGTAGAAATATTAGCAACATTATTAAATTCAATATCTTCTTTTGATATAAATGATAATAAAATATTTTGCTTTGAGAGTTTTGATAATAACTCATTTCTATAAGCTTTTTTAAGCTGTTCTAATCCAGTTAGATAAACAATCTCATCAGCTTTATTATTAATATTTAAAATATCAGATAAATTAATATTTTTAATATTCACAAAGTTGAATCTAATATTTTTAAGTCTAGCATAACGCATAGCATAAATATCCGCACTCCTCTGTGAATTACTTCGTATAAGTAAAGGCAAACTATATGTAAAAGGAATAGGGGTATTTAAGATTCCTTCTATAAACTCAAAATAATCTTTATAAAAAACTACCTCTTGCTGCAATCTTTTATAATCCTTATAATGTTCAATTTTGCGTATTAATTCATCTATCACAAATGGTTTTAGTATATAATCATAAGCGCCTGCTTTAAGCATTTGTGTAACTGTATCATCTGTAATATATTTTATCATCATTATAGTTATACTATTTGGAAATAATTTAATGAAATTAATACAATTATTTGTGCAAACATCATAAGAAATTAGCACAACATCAAAAAACACACCATTATCTAACTCAAAATCTATATCTTTATAAACGACACATTCATACCCCTTGTCAATAAGCTTATTGCTAATGCTTTGGGCTAGATATGTATCATTTTCTATAATTAATGTTTTCATATACCCTCCAAATATATTTTACAAAAATCTATAATTTTAATATAGTTTATAATAGATTATACACAAATACATATCGTAATTTAATAAAATCAGTCAATAAGCTACACTTTAACTATATAAAATCTTTCCCAATTGTTTAAAAACTTGGCAATTATAACAAAATTTTATCAATATTCTTTAAATAAACAAAAATATTTTATTTCAAATATTGAAAGATTTTTAATATTATTTTAAGTAATTTAAGCAGCTTAATAGAATCTTAAGAATATAATTCCCTTATTTTTTGGAGAAAAAATGATAAAGTTAAGAGATGCGCTAAATTTAGGTAATGATGAAATACAAGAAATCAAAAAACAAATAATACAAAAAGCAAAAGATTCCAAGCTAAATGCTTACATAATAGATGAAGATTCATTACAAATAAAGGACAATAGAATCCCCATATTAATAAAAGATAATATTAATGTTAAAGGATGGGAAATCACTTGTGGGAGTAAGATTCTAAAAGGCTATAAATCACCATATAACGCTGGAGTAATAGATAATTTATTAAACAACAATCTAGCACCATTTGGTAGGGCAAATATGGATGAATTTGCTATGGGCAGCACAAGCGAATCTAGTATTTATGGTGCTACAAAAAATCCAAAAGATATTTCAAGAGTCCCTGGTGGAAGCAGTGGAGGAAGTGCAGCAGCTGTAGCTGGTGGAATAGCAATAGCCGCTTTAGGAAGTGATACTGGAGGTTCTATAAGACAGCCTGCTGGATATTGTGGTTGCGTGGGGTTAAAACCTACCTATGGAAGCGTTAGCAGATATGGGCTTATAGCTTATAGCTCGAGTCTTGATGTAATAGGACCTATAACTCAAGATGTGAGTGATTGTGCTATTTTATTTGACTGTATAAAAGGCTATGATAAAAGAGATTCAACAAGCAATCCAAATACTCCAAAAGAAAGTATTTTTAATAATCTAAATGAAAAAAGAAAGTTTAGAATCGGAATCTTAAAAGAAGCTATTAAAAATGCAAATATTGAAATACAAGAAGCATATTTTAACCTAATAGAATTAATTAAAAAGCTAGGACATAGTGTAAAAGAAGTAGATATGATGGATACAAACTATCACATCTCAAGCTATTATATAACTTCTATGGCAGAGGCAAGTAGCAATCTAGCACGATTTGACGGGGTTAGATATGGCAATCGCTCTAAAGACATTAGGAATCTAAAAGATTTATATATCAAAACTAGAAGCGATGGATTTGGCGATGAAGTAAAGCGCAGGATTCTAATTGGTAATTTCGTGCTTTCAAGCGGATATTGCGATGCTTATTATCTAAAAGCACAGAAGGTTAGAGACTATATATGTTTTCAATATAGTGAGATATTTAAAGATATTGATATTATCTTAAGCCCCATTGCACCAAATGTAGCTCCAAAACTTGGTGATAAAATCAGCCCACTTGAGATGTATTTAAGTGATATTTATACCATTGGGGTGAATCTTGCAGGAATCCCTAGCATATCAATTCCTGTTGCTACAAATAAAGAAAATCTCCCTATTGGTATGCAGCTTATTGGCAATCATTTTAACGAGCAGATTCTATTTGACTTTGCTCTAAATTTAGAAAACAACCTAAAAGGAGTTTAAAAATTAAGGAGGATTAGAATGAAAGAGATAAAAAAAGCTCTAACTTTTGAGGATATTTTACTTATCCCAGCGTATTCTGAGGTTTTGCCAAAAGAAGTATGTGTTGAGAGTAAATTAACAAAAAATATTAGCCTAAATTCACCATTTATTAGCGCTGCAATGGATACAGTAACAGAGCATAAAACTGCTATTGCTATGGCTAGAATGGGTGGAATTGGTATAATTCATAAAAATATGGATATAAGTTCTCAAATCAAAGAAGTAAAAAATGTTAAAAAAAGCGAGAGTGGAGTAATTACAGACCCTATTTATATACAAGCAAATAGAAGCCTGGCAGATGCAAAATTAATTACCGATAATTACAAAATCTCTGGTGTTCCTGTCGTAGATTCTGATGGTAAATTAATTGGAATCTTAACAAATAGAGATACTAGATTTGAAAACGACTTAAGCAAACAAGTTGGCGAGGTTATGACGAAAGCCCCATTAATTACTGCGAAAGAAAACACTAGCCTAGAAGAAGCAAAAAATATAATGCATAAGCATAAGATTGAAAAACTCCCTATCGTAAATAAAGATAATATCTTAAAAGGGCTAATTACAATAAAAGATATTCAAAAAAGAATTGAATATCCAAACTCAAATAAAGATGATTTTGGCAGACTTCGTGTAGGTGCTGCGATAGGCGTCTTTCAAATAGACAGAGCAATGGCATTAGCAGAAGCTGGAGCTGATGTTTTAGTGCTAGATTCGTCTCACGGACATTCACTAAATATTTTAAAGACAATTGAAGAAATTAAAAATAAAATAAATATTGATATTATCGCTGGAAATGTCGTTACAAAACAAGCTACAAAAGATTTAATAAATGCAGGGGCTGATGGAGTAAAAGTTGGCATTGGACCTGGAAGTATTTGCACCACTAGGATTATAGCAGGGGTTGGGATGCCACAAATTACTGCGATTATAGATTGTGCTAGTGAAGCAAAAAAGCATAATATTCCTATCATCGCAGATGGTGGAATCAAATATTCTGGCGATATAGCCAAAGCAATTGCACTTGGTGCTTCATCAGTTATGATTGGAAGCTTATTTGCAGGCTGCGAGGAAACACCAGGAGATTTAGTAATCTATCAAGGCAGACAATACAAAAGCTATCGAGGAATGGGAAGTATTGGAGCGATGATGAGTGGAAGCGGAGATAGATATTTTCAAGAAGGCGTAGCACAGGACAAATTAGTGCCAGAAGGGATAGAAGGTAGGGTGCCATATCGAGGAAGGATTAAAGATATTATTTTTCAGCTAGAAGGTGGGCTTAGAAGCTCTATGGGATATTTAGGAAGTAAAGATATTGCTAGTCTTTGGAAAAATGTAGAATTTGTAGAAATTACAAGCGCAGGACTTAGAGAATCTCATGTTCATGATGTTGATATTACCAAAGAATCTCCAAATTATCATGGATAGGGAAATTTATGGAATTTGAAGACAGAATAGAAAAAATAAAAGATGTAATAAATAAACTTAATAGCGCGGATATTAGCCTAAAAGATAGTATGAAATTATACAATGAGGGCATTAAGGAAATAAATTCAGCCCAAAAAATGTTAGAAGAAGCCAAAAATCAATATGAAAATATTAAAAATAAAGATTTAGAAACAAAACCTTAAAAATATCTTTTATAGTATTTAAAGTTAATTTCATTTGATATTATAAAAGAATTTAATTTAAAAAATTTAGGAAAAAAATGAAAGTTATCATATCGCAATTTGCCAAAATAGAGCCAAATAGCAGGAGTTTCAACAAATATATAAATAATGAATGCAAAAAACAAAAGATTGATTTAATCGTGCTTGGTGAATACACAAGTAGCTCATTTTTTAAAGAATATAAGCAAAAAGATAAATCAAAAATTCAGAAGCTATTCATTGAACAAACAAATTATTTTACTCAGCTTGCAAAAAAATACTCCACTACGATAGTTGCACCTATTATTGAGTATAAAGATAATAAGGTTTTTAAAAGTATAATGATTGCAAACAACTCTACAAAAACTAGCTTCTATCAAGCTCAAAAATTAATGTCAATGGAACATTGGAACGAAGAAGCTTTTTTTGATAATGCAAAAAAAGCAAAAGAGCCTTTTATCTTTGAAGTATGTGGCTTTAAAGTGAGTGCAATATTTGGCTGGGAAAGCCACTTTGATGAAATTTGGATAAAGCTAAATAAAAAGAATGTTGATATTGTTATAGTGCCAACTGCAAGTACTTTTAACTCAAATTTAAGATGGGCTAGGCTGCTTCAAACTAGAAGTTTTCTAAATAATTGCTTTGTGATTAGGGTAAATCGAACTGGAGAGTATATAGAAAATAATGTTAGCTGGCAGTTTTATGGAAATTCATTCGTTGCATTACCTGATGGGAATCTAGGAGATATGCTAGGACAAAAAGATGGGATCTTAGTGTGTGATATTAAAAAAAGCATTTTAAATGAGGCAAAAAATATTTGGAAATTTAGATAGTTTTAATAAAGTTTTTAATAAAATGCAATCCTTTTTATAAATTTTTTCATATGAGGGCAAAGCAATGGAAAAAAAATCAAATATTAAATCTTCAAAAAATAATACAAAAGAAACTAAAAAAGCAAAGAAAACAGCAAAAAAAGTGAAACCCACAATCAAAGCAAAACAAAAGAAAATAAAGGAATCTACAAATAATAAAGCTACAACTCTCACAAAAATAGCAAAAGAGGAAACTATCATTAAAGAAAATAAAAAAACAGACAAACAAAAAGAAACAAAAGAACCAAAAACCACAACAGAAAAATTAGAATCTCTATTCAAAAACAGAAAATATGAATTTATAGCTTATGAAGAAATTGCCTCTATTTTAAAAAAAGTAGCCAGTCCAGCACAGGTAAAGAAGATTGAAGAATTTGCAAAAAAATATAAAAAGACTTTCATTAGCTCATCAGAGTTAGCCAAAAAGCTAAATTATGAAGAAAAACTTTTAGCTAAGGAAGAGAAGCAAAAACAGCTTGATGAGAATCTAGAAGATGAATTTGACTTAATGAAAGAGCGAGAGTCGCTAGAATGGAGCAGAAGTGATAGCCCTGTTAGAATGTATTTAAGAGAAATGGGGCAAATCGAGCTATTAACTAAAGAAGAAGAAACTGAACTTGGTAAAAATATGGAAACAGGAGAAAATATCATAATAGATGCAATATGCTCTGTGCCTTATTTAACAGAGTTTATACATAATTATCGAGATGCTCTAATAAACCGTGAAAGACGCGTAAAAGAACTTTTTAAAAATTTTGAAGACAAAGATGGAAAAGATGAATTTGACAACGAAGATGATGAAGAACAGGATGAAGAAACCACCCCTATAAACGAAAGAAAATCAAAAAAGAAAAATGTGCTTAATGATTTTGATGAAAACGATAATGATTTAGAAGAATCTCAACCACAAAAGAAGAATCCAAAAGATGCAGAAAGAGTTAAAGCTGTTATGGCTGCTTTTAAAGAGCTAGATAAAGCTAGAAAAGATATGCAAAAAACAAAAGAAACTATACAAGAAGACCCAAATGATTTAGGTTATATATTACTTTTGGCTCATAAAAAAGAAGTTTTAAAAGAAAAACTATTAGCTCTAGGTCCAACAAGTAAGCTAATAACAGAGATAGTAAAGATTATGGAAAATGTCCTAAGAGGGGATGAAAGCTTTGAGAAAGAAATGAAACGATTAGAATACAAACTACCATTATTTAATGAGAATCTAATTAACAATCATAAAAATATTTTAAGTAATATTCTAAATATGTCCAAAGCTGATATTATTCAAGCAGTGCCAGAAACCACTATGGTAAGCACTTATGTAGAGATTAAAAAACTAATACAGACAAAAGAAGCTTCAAAAGATAGCTTTAATTTAAAGCCAGAGAAACTAAAAGAAATTTTAGAGCAGATTAAAAGAGGCAAATTAATTGTAGATAAAGCAAAAAATAAGATGGCTAGGTGCAATTTAAGACTTGTGGTATCAAATGCTAAAAAATATACAAATAGAGGATTACCATTTCTAGATCTTATTCAAGAGGGAAATATAGGGCTTATGAAAGCTGTAGATAAATTTGAATATAAAAGAGATTTAAAGTTTTCAACCTATGCTACTTGGTGGATTAAACAAGCAATTAGCCGTGCAATAGCTGACCAAGCAAGGACAATTAGGATTCCAATACATATGATTGATACTGTAAATAAAATAAATAAAACACAAAGAGATTATATCCAAAAGTATGGCAAGGAACCAGATATTGAATATATTGCCAAAGAAGTTGGAATCCCATCTGATAAGATTAAAAATGTAATAAAAATGACAAAAGAGCCAATTAGCCTTGATGCACCAATAGGAAATGATGATGATGGTAAATATGGAGATTTTGTTGAGGACAAAAATATAATAGGACCAATGGAGCAGGTGCTAAAAGAGGATTTAAGAAACCAAATTGATGAAGTTTTATCACAATTAAATGAGAGAGAAAGAGCTGTTATAAAAATGCGATTTGGGTTACTTGATGATGAGAGTGATAGAACATTAGAGGAAATAGGAAAAGAGTTGAATGTAACGCGTGAACGAGTAAGGCAGATTGAATCTAGTGCGATAAAAAAGCTAAAACACCCTAGAGTTGGGAAAAATCTAAAAAAATATATGGAGGACTAAAATCTATATTTTGGATTTTTGATAATACATCAAGCTATTTTGCCATTATCTTAATCTAGGCAGAGGTTATGGATTTTCAATATTACCCAAAGCTTACATAAATCTTAATTTACATAGTATATTTAAAAAGAATTAAAGCTAGGAAATACTACAATCTAGCTCATTTAAAAATTTTTAGGAGATAAAATGAATTACACAAACAATATATTAAATCTAGTTAAAGAAAAATATCCAGCTCAGTTAGAATTTCATCAAGCAGTAAGAGAAGTTGTGGAGTCTCTAGTGCCTATTTTAAATAGATATAATAAATACCAAAAAAATGCAATATTAGAGAGACTTGTAATCCCTGATAGAGAGATTTATTTTCGTGTAACTTGGACCGATGATGAAGGCAAGATTCAGGTTAATAGAGCTTGTAGAATAGAGTTTAACGCTGCCATTGGACCATATAAAGGTGGGCTTAGATTTCACCCTAGTGTAAATCCAGGTATTATAAAATTTTTAGGATTTGAGCAAATTTTTAAAAACTCACTTACTACACTCGCAATTGGTGGTGGAAAAGGTGGAAGTGATTTTGACCCTAAAGGAAAAAGTGAGGGTGAGATTATGCGATTTTGTCAAGCCTTTATGAATGAATTATATCGACATATAGGTGCAAATACTGATGTCCCAGCAGGTGATATTGGTGTAGGTGGTAGAGAAATAGGTTATCTCTTTGGACAATACAGAAAGCTAACAAATAGATTCGATGGAGTTTTAACAGGAAAAGCTCTAAATTGGGGTGGAAGTTTGGCTAGAACAGAAGCAACAGGCTATGGTTGTGTATATTTTGCTCAAGAAATGTTAAAAGAAATAAATGAGACTTTAGAGGGAAAAACTTGTGTAGTTTCAGGAAGTGGAAATGTAGCAATTTACACTATTGAAAAACTCCAGCAATTAGGTGCAAAACCTGTAACAATAAGCGACCAAAAAGGTATGATTTATGATGAAAGTGGTATTGATTTAGTCCTACTAAAAGATATTAAAGAAGTGAGAAGAGCCAGTCTTGAGGAATATGCTAAAGAGAAAAAATCTGCAAAATATACCAGTATTAAAGATTATCCACAAGGGATTAATCCTGTGTGGCATATCCCTTGTTTCGCAGCATTCCCAAGTGCTACACAAAATGAGCTAAATGTAAATGACGCAAAAGCATTACTTAAAAATGGTTGTAAATGTGTGAGTGAAGGTGCAAATATGCCCTCAACAATAGAAGCAGTCCATGAATTTATCAATGCAAAAATCTGCTATGGACCTGGTAAAGCAGCAAATGCTGGAGGAGTGGCAGTAAGCGGGCTAGAAATGGCACAAAATGCAAGTATGACCCCATGGAGCTTTGAATATACAGATAAAAAACTCCACCAAATAATGGAAAATATTTTTAGCAATGCAAGCGAAACTGCAAAAGAATTTGGTGTAAAAGGTAATCTAGTAGCAGGTGCTAACATTGCTGGATTTAGAAAAGTAGCAGATGCGATGATTGACCAAGGTGTGTTATAAGTTTCTAAAGCACTAGGAAATAGTTTGAGATATTTTTTTATTATATTATTTGCTATTATTTTTAGTGCTTGTGCGGATAAGCCTATGCAATCCATACTAAATGAAGTTGATTTTATCCCTAAAATTGAGATTAATACTGTAGCAATAAAATCAATCAAACTAGATTCCATTTCATTAGAATCTAATATCTCTATCACAAATCCATTACCACTAAATATTAATATAAAAGATGCGATGATAAATCTCTATTATGAAGATAAAATTATCAATTCATATAGAATAAATGGAGAAAATACACTTCAAGCACGCTCAACAAGTAATATCATTTTAGATTCTGATATTAGAATCAACGATTTAGTAAAAATAATCAAAGATTATCCTGCAAGAGATTCCATTCCATTTAAGTTTGAGGTTACAACTTCATTATTTGCGCTGATTCCAAACATAACAAAGGAATATAATTTGAGGGAAAAATTTGATATAAATATCCCAACTATAAATCCTAAAATTTCCCTAAAAAATATTGATTTCACGCTAAAATCAGGATTCAAAGCTGTATTTAATATCAAAAATGAAACCAAAGCTAAATTTAGCCTTGAAGATATTAGCTATATATTAAATATCAATGGAATAGAACTTAATGGAATAGCTAAAACCAACGCACAATCCGATAATAGCATAGATATTATATTAAAAAGCCAATCACAATCCATAAAAATAAATAATGATAAAAAAATTGCACTTACATTAAAAGCAAATACTAGAATAGGCGATATTCCGTATACAATACCACTAAATATAGATAAAACTTTTTAGATTCAAGGATTAAGCTATGAAAGTAACACTAAACACTCTAAAAAAACTAAAAGGAAAAGAGAAAATCACTGCGATAACTGCCTATGACGCACTCTTTGGTGGAATCTTTGATGGAGAAGTTGATATTATTTTAGTAGGAGATAGCCTTTCTATGAGCTTTGGGGGGAATAGTGACACACTTCCACTTAGTTTACAAGATATGTTATATCACGCAAAAGCAGTTAGGAGAGCTGTAAAATCCTCTTTTCTAATCGCTGATATGCCATTTGGCACTTATAATACGATTGATGAAGCTTTACATAATGCGACATTTCTGTATAAAAAAAGTGGAGTTGATGCCTTGAAATTAGAGGTAAATGAAAGCAAGATTCCCATAATAAAAGAGCTGGTCAACAATGGCTTTGCAATCATGTCTCATATAGGACTTATGCCACAATTCTTTCGCTTTGATGGCGGGTATAAGATAAAAGGCAAGAACAATGATGAAAAACAAAAACTACTAGATTTAGCTCTAAAACTGCAAGATTGTGGAGTTTTTTCACTACTTATTGAAGCAACTAAAAGTGATATTGCCACAGAAATTACAAAAAAGTTAGAAATTCCAACCATTGGCATTGGCAGTGGAAATGGCACTGATGGGCAGATTCTAGTTTGGAGTGATGCTTTTGGATTTTACGATGAATTTAGCCCTAAATTCGTTAGAAAATACCTAAATGGTAAAGATTTGCTAAAAGAAGCTATCAACAAATATGCAAATGATGTAAAAAGCTCTAATTTCCCGAATAAAGATGAGAGTTATTAATCTTGGAGCGATTAGTAGAGATTGAAAAATTAGATTTTGAAAGACTAGAAGATCCCTCACTTCGCCCTTCTAAATTTAGTGAATACATCGGACAAGAGAGCATAAAAAAGAATCTCAACATCTCAATTAAAGCTAGTAAAAAACGAGATGAGGCACTAGACCACATTCTGCTCTTTGGACCACCTGGGCTTGGAAAAACTACTCTAGCCTACATTATCGCAAATGAAATGGGCTCAAATATTAAGGTAACTTCCGCTCCGATGATTGAAAAAAGCGGCGATTTGGCTGCAATTTTAACAAATCTATCCAAAGGTGATATTTTATTTATTGATGAGATTCATCGCCTCTCAAGCAATATTGAGGAGATTTTGTATTCTGCAATGGAGGATTTTAGGCTTGATATTATAATTGGCTCTGGTCCTGCGGCACAAACTATAAAAATAGATATTGAGGATTTTACGCTAATTGGTGCAACTACTAGAGCTGGAATGCTTAGCAATCCACTTAGAGATAGATTTGGAATTACCTTTAGAATGCAGTTTTATAAAACTGATGAATTAGCAAAAATCATTTCCCTTGCAAGCAAAAAACTAAATAAAACTTGTGAGTCTAGCGCTGCAGTTGAAATTGCAAGACGTTCGCGTGGCACTCCTAGAGTAGCATTGAGATTGCTTAGGAGAATTAGAGATTTTGCAGAATTTAATAATGAAGATAATATTTTACTAAATAGGACTCTAGAGGCTTTAAATGAGTTAGGAGTTGATGAGAGGGGATTCGATGAGCTAGATGTAGCTTTTTTAAAGATACTTACAGAATCTAAAGGCAGACCACTAGGGCTTAGCACGATAGCAGCAGCATTAAGCGAAGACGAGAGAACTATTGAAGATGTAATAGAACCATATTTACTTGCAAATGGATATATAGAGCGAACTGCAAGAGGCAGAATTGCCACAAAACGAAGCTATGATTTGCTAAATCTTCCATTTAGTGAACTATTTTAATGCTTTATTATAAAATCGATACTGCCACAAAGTGAATACAAAGGAGTGAGACTTTGAAGCCAAAATATTTTTTTTGGATTATTTTTGTAATTACATTTTATTGGATTTTTCAGCTCTATAAGCCATTTTTGATGAATTTGATTGTAGCAGCATTGCTTTGTATTGCCACTTTTAGCCTAAAAAAATATATAGATAAATTTATAAAATATAATTTTCTTTCTTCATTTTTGACACTATTTATTTTTCTAGCATTTTTTGTGATACCAATAGTTTTTTGTATCTATCAAATCACAAATGAAGTCCTACATATTGATATTTCAAAACTCTCACTCTTTGTTAAAGAAAGCAAAGAAAGAATAATATCATTATTACATTCCTTGCCAGATTCACTAGAGACGCAAGCAATAGATGCAATAAAAAGTATAAATGTAAATACCATAATTAGTCACATTATGAGTATAAGCGGAAGTGTTGGTAAGATTGGGGTAAATTTTGTTACAGATTTAGTTTTTATTCTTATATTTTTGTATTTATTTTATTACTATGGAACATATCTAAAAGCCTATATCATAGATATTATCCCATTTGACAAACAAACTAGCAATGAAATTTTAGATGAAAGCAGTGGTGTGTTAAAAGTTGTATTTTTTACGACAATTATTTCTATGATTTTGCAAGGGTTTAGCTTTGGAATTGTGGCTACAATCTTTGGCTTTAGCGGAATCTTATTTGGAGTTTTATATGCACTTGCTTCTGTCATCCCTGTAGTTGGTGGGGCATTAGTTTGGGTTCCACTAGGGCTTTATATTTATTGGAATGGGAATCTTGGAGTAGCAATATTTATTGCATTATATTCGTTAATTTTCATTGGTTTTGTGATAGATAATGTAATAAAACCGCTAATTATCGGCATTGTAAATAAAACTTTACTCTCAAAACCTGTAAAAATGAATGAAATGATAATTTTTATAGCAATATTAGCTGGGCTTGCTAGCTTTGGATTCTGGGGGATTATCATAGGTCCTACGATTAGCACATTTTTCCTAGCATTGCTTAGAGTATATGAAAATCAATTTAAAAATAAACAAAAAGAAGTTAAATTATAAAATGTTTATCAAGAAATTAAAAGATTTAAAAGATTTAAAAAATATAGGTGCCACTTCATTTGCAACATCTTGCGGTAAGAAAAAAGGAGGGATACTATATTTTGAAATATCAAATTTAAAACTTAGCGCAACTATTATCTTAAAACAAGAAGCCATTAGTGCTGGTGGCGATTTCATCGTCCCAAAAGATATGATTTTATGTAAAGATGAAAGTTATAGCGGGATACTAATTGCCACACATAGCCAAATAAAGCATATTATCAATAAATGTGCCACACAGCCCTTTAATCTAAAACATCTATCACAAATATTACAATCTCATATAAAAATGGAATCTCATAGCTCAAACAATCATCAAATTATGGGTATAATAAATATTACAAATGATTCATTTTATGAAGATTCTAGGATAAATCAAATTGATACATTTATAACTAAAGTTAGAGATATGATTGAATGCGGGGTGGAAATCATTGATATTGGTGCTGCTTCATCGCGCCCAGGCAGTGAATATGTGGAATCTAGCATTGAGATAGCCAAACTAAAAAAACCTCTCTCTATCCTAAAAAGCGAGGGTTTAATAGATAAAGCTATATTTTCTATCGATAGTTACAATTATGATACAGCAAGATTCTGCGTTGATTTTGGATTTAAAATCATAAACGATGTATATGGGCTAAAAGATATGAGGCTTGCAAATCTTGCGATAGATTCTAAAAATAAAATAATCCTAATGCACAATAGCTTTATAAACCCACATAACGGGGATATTATCCAAAATGTAGATGAATTTTTTAATAAGAGATTAGATTCTCTCTTTTCGCTTGGTTTAAAAAAAGAGCAAATTATTTTAGATATTGGCTTTGGCTTTGGGAAAAATACAAAAGAGAATGTGGATTTAATCAAATATTTAGAACATTTTAAGCATTTTGGTTGTGAGATTCTAGTTGGAGCGAGTAGAAAAAGAAGTATTGGCGAAATCACACAAAAAGATACAAAAGATAGACTTTTTGGGACATTGAGTTTGCATCAAATTGCACTTGATAGGGGTGCTAACATAATTCGATGCCACGATTATAAAGAACATATTGATATGCTAAAAATTTGGCAGAAAATAAATAAAGATTAATTATGCAATCAAATAATAAAGACAGGCTACTAGCGCAACTCAAAAATCATGGAATTGAAAAAGTTGATAATTTAAGTGAAGTTTCCATATTAGAAAAACTAAAAGAAGCTACAATAGAGTGGACTAAAAATATGGTGGCTTACAATACAGAGACAAAAGCCATAAGTGCCAAAAATTTAGAGAGTATGGATATTGAAATAAAAAATATTATCTTAAAAAATAATGATTTTTACACTATGTTTAATGAGCTTTTAGCCAACTATCCACTTGATAATATACGAGATATAGTGATAAATAGTATCGCTCCAAAATTACTAGATAAGTCTTTAAATATACTTGATATAAAATACAGACAATACCAAGAAATAATAATAGAAACAATAGAAAAAAAGCTAAATTTTATGCCAGAGGAAGAGAGAGCTACTTTTATGAATTTTATAGAAAAAAATCGAGATGAAATAGAGTTATTAAAAGGTTTTTTAAACCAGTTAGAAAATACCAAAATAGCCGACAATATAAACAGAATCTCAAATATTAAAAAATATATTATTAGTAGCTTCTTACCAGATGAGTTAGAGAAGAATTACAAATACTTTTTTAATCACTCGAAAGACAAGCAAGAGCTAATAAAACGATTAAGAGAGATTAGCAATGCTTATTCCAAAGAGCAGCTTGATGATATGACAAAAGAGGATTTAATAGATATTTTAAACTCAATCAAACAAAAAGAATTGAATGATAAAAAAGATAAAGATGATTTTAATAAATATTATGAGCTATTTAAAAAGGCGCTATATAATGATAGCCAAACATTTGATAGACTAGTGATACAAGTGCTAGAAGATGTTAGTGATGATTGCTTAAATAATCTAAAAGCAAAGCTAAAAAATGAGGATTCTATGTTTGAATCTAGATTCCAAAATGCACAAAAAGAATGGAGTCAAATTATTAAAAAATAAATAATAGTAAATCTTAAAGTAAAGTTTAATAGAATACGCAATTATTAATTTTAGGAGAACTTAATGAATAAACCAACTAGCAAAACAATTGCAATAAGGGAGTTTTTTACTTTTTGTAAAGATAATGAAGTAGAATTTGTTGATTTTAGATTCACAGACATTAAAGGCACTTGGCATCACATTAGCTTTTCAATGAGTGCTATTGATGAGGATAGCTTTAATGGAATCCCATTTGATGCCTCATCTATTGCCGCTTGGCAGCCTATTAATAAATCTGATATGTTGCTTATCCCAGACCCTGTTAGATATTTTTTAGACCCATTTACTGCGGATTCCACAATAGTGGTATTTTGCGATGTATGGGATATTTATAAAAATGAACCTTATGAAAAATGTCCACGAAGCATTGTAAAAAGAGCAATGGGGTATATAAAAGATAGCAAAGTGGGTGATGTCGCATATTTTGGACCTGAAAATGAGTTTTTTATCTTTGATAATATTAAAATGAAAGATGCAATAAATTGTCAATATTATGAAATTGACACAGAAGAGGGAGAGTGGAATAAAGATAGAGAATTTGAAGGAGGGACTAATATCGGGCATAGAAGCGGGACAAAAGGCGGATATTTCCCTACTCCACCTATAGATACTATGGTTGATATTAGGGCTGAAATGGTAAAAGTGCTAAATCAAGTAGGGTTGGAGACTTTTGTTGTTCATCACGAAGTGGGACAAGCTCAAGGTGAAATAGGAGTAAAGTTTGGCGATATTTTAGAGGCTGCCGATAATATTCAAAAGCTAAAATATGTGGTAAAAATGGTAGCCCATCTTAATGGCAAAACTGCTACATTTATGCCAAAGCCACTATATGGCGATAATGGAAGTGGGATGCATGTGCATATTAGCATTTGGAAAGACAATAAGAATCTATTTGCGGGCAATGAATATCAAGGATTAAGTGAAACTGCACTATTCTTTCTAGGTGGAGTTTTAAAACACGCACGAAGCATTGCAGCTTTTACAAATGCATCTACAAATTCATACAAAAGGCTAATTCCAGGATTCGAGGCACCTAGCATTTTAAGCTATTCGGCGCAAAACAGAAGTGCAAGCATTAGAATCCCATACAATAGTGGAGAAAAAGCAAAGAGAATGGAATTTAGATTCCCAGATAGCTCAAGTAATCCATATCTAGCATTTTCTGCGCTGCTTATGGCTGGAATTGATGGAATTAAAAATAAGATTCACCCTGGTAAGCCTATGGATATTAACCTTTTTGAACTTCACCTTGATGAAATTAGAGAGCAAAATATCAAGCAACTTCCACATACATTAAGAAGTGCGATTGAAGAAATGCTAGCGGATAAGGAATTTTACAAAAATGGAAATGTCTTTAGTGAAGATTTTATCCAAACATACAAAGCATATAAATTTGAAACAGAAATCTGGCCTTGGGAAGCCAGACCACACCCATTTGAATTTAACACAACTTATAGCTGTTAAAGTTTTTTAAGTAAATTTTCACTTAAAACCACACAAATCATTTTTACAAATCACGCTTATAGTTTGCTTTTTAGGATTAATGCGGACAGAAAAAATAATATTAGAATATATAAACATACTATGAACTTTAACTTTCCGCTAAATATTTATCTACATTCTTACCAAATTCTCTATAAAAATAGTTTTAGGCTAAATCACAAGCCATAAATATTATGATTTAGCTAAAATCTAATTTAAATGTTTTTAAATTTATCTTTAGAATAAAATACTTGAATTTGTCATTTCAAATTCTACTTATATAGAAGTACCATCTCAAATCATTTTTACAAATCACTTTCACTCTCTTCACCTCCACACACTAACAATAATTTAAGGTAACCAATATTTTGCAATTTAATTTTCTACTCTTTTTAAATATTTTTAACAAAAAAGGCTATATATTCTATATTCATTAACTCTACTGCAAATATTTCCATGATTTGCTTCCATAAAAAGATTTAAAGATAATGAAAGATAATCAGAGAAGGATAAAAAAGATAGACTCTAAAAAATCTTTTTTTAAAGCATATTTAGCTCACTCTCAATTTTTTGCAATCTACTTTGCGCTTCTTTTAGTGAAGAGGAATTTGAATCTACTAGGCTTTTTGGGGCATTTTTCAAAAAATTTGGATTATTTAGCATAGATTCTAACTTCGTAATCTCATTTTCAATCTTTCTTTTTTTATTTTCTAGTTTTGCTTTTAATTCCTCTACATTAGCCTCGCTTTTTGGGATATATACTTCGCAAAATTCCCCCATATCAAAGACGCAATTCTCCTTTTTAGAATCTATTATTTCAAATTTAGTAACTTTTGCTAAACGCAAAATAAATATTTCTAGCAAATTTAAATCCAAATTTTTATTTAACTTGATATAACAAAGTGGTATATTTTTATTTGCTAGATTTAATGCGACTTTTGCCCTGCGGATTGTTGTTATAATATCTTTTAGCACATAAAAATCGCTATTTATTTCTACATATCCTTCTGCCTTTGGAAATCTCTCTATCATAATAGAACTAGAATCCTCTAGCTTTGTTCCATTTAGACTCTGATAAATAAACTCACTTAAAAATGGCATAAATGGGTGAAGTAGTTTCATAGCCTCTTTAAATATAGTTCCAAGCTCACTCACTGCCTCTTTTTGAGCCTTTATACATTCTATTCCAAAATCACAAAAATCATTTAATAAAAATTTATATATAACAGAGGCAGCATCATTAAAACGATAAGCCTCTAGCATTGTAATAGTCTCATTTACACATATCTTAAACCTAGCAAGAATAAATTTAGCAAGAGGCGACTTTATCCCATCTAATGCCACAAATTCTAGATTCTGTTGCTCTCTATAAAGAAGTAAGAAATTTAGTGCATTTAGAATCTTAATAGATAAACTATTACCAATCTCTAGGCTTTTATCACTAATTCTAATATCCCGTCCTTGAATACAAGAATACGCAAGACTAAAGCGCAGAATATCGCTGCTATGCTTTTCTATCATATCAAGCGGATTTATTACATTTCCCTTTGATTTACTCATTTTAGCACCAAATTCATCGCAAACTAAAGCGTGCAAATATACATCTTTGAATGCTAATTTCTCTAGCATTTCCTCCCCGCTAAAGAGCATTCTAGCGACCCAGAAAAATAAAATATCAAAACTTGTAATTAATAAATTATTTGGATAAAAATCACTCAAATCATCTTTATTAAACAAAGATTCTATTTCTTTAATCTCGCTAGGAGTAGAATTAGGTGAGATATTCCCCCAACCAAGCGTGCTAAAAGCCCATAACCCAGAGCTAAACCAAGTATCAAGCACATCGCTATCTTGCACCATTTCACAACCGCAAGTCTCACAAATCTCGCTATCATTTATGCTTGCTTTCTGGCTATTACAAGAATAACAATAAAACACTGGAATCCTATGCCCCCACCAAAGCTGACGACTAATACACCAATCTCTCAAATCATTCATCCACGCATTAAAGTTATTAATCCACTGCGGAGGGTAGAATCTTAACTCTTTTGCATTTACTTTTTTGATAGTCTCTTTTGCAATGTCTTTTTTCACAAACCACTGCTTTGAAATATAAGGCTCAATGATATTTCCACAACGATAGCATTTGCCAACTTGATTTGTATGAGATTCTATTCTTTCTATATAGCCTTTTTCTTGTAGTTTTGCAACTATGCTCTCTCTTGCCTCTAGTCGTTCTAATCCGCTAAACTCCCCACAAGATTCATTTAGGATTCCAAATTTATCAAAAATAGTTCTAAATTCTAAATTATGCCTTTTGCCGACCTCATAGTCATTTACATCGTGTGCTGGAGTTACCTTCACACATCCACTTCCAAACTCCATATCAACATAGCTATCAGCAATTATCTCAATCTCTCTATCAATCAAAGGTAGAAGCACTTTTTTTCCAATTAAGTGTTTAAAACGGCTATCATTTGGATTTACCATTATAGCTGTATCGCCAAAATAAGTCTCTGGACGCGTAGTAGCCACCACCACAAAATCATTGCTATCCTTTAGAAAATATTTTATGTAATAAAGCTTGCCCTTATTTTCTTCATATTCCACCTCAATATCACTCAAAGCCCCATCGTGAGTGCACCAATTTATCATATAATTGCCTTGAATTATAAGACCTTCATTATACCACTTTACGAAAGCTTTTTTTACTGCATTTTGCAAACCTTTATCCATAGTAAAACGAGTGCGCCTCCACGCAGCAGAAACTCCTAATCGTTTTAATTGTGAGATGATAGTAGAACCACTTTTATCCTTCCACTCCCACACTTTTTTTATAAATTCTTCTCTTCCTATGTCTTCTTTTTTAATACCCTGTGCTAAAAGCTGTCTTTCTACTACATTTTGTGTGGCGATTCCTGCGTGGTCGATACCAGGCTGCCAAAGCGTCCTAAAGCCCTGCATTCGTTTAAAACGAATTATTATATCTTGCAAACTATAAGTTAGTGCGTGTCCCATATGCAAAGCACCCGTGATATTTGGCGGTGGCATCATTATGCTAAAATTCTCTCCATTTGCAATATGTTTATTTGAATCTAATTCGAAATAACCTCTCTCCTCCCAAATTTTGTAATATTTTTCTTCAATTTCCTTTGCATTATAGTCCATATTTTTAAACCTTTATAAAGTGGTATAGATTTTGCTTACAAGCAAATACAAGATTTTTTGGAATTCTATCCAAAATCATATTAAATTATTAGGAACAAGAAGTGAATTTTGAAATAGTATCGCCAATTATGGGATTTGAAGATATAAAAACTTTGGAATTAAAAAAAATTGATGAAATATTTGCAACGCTAATCGCACCAAATGGTATTAGCTGGAGTTTGGTCAATCCATATGTTTTAAGAGAATATAAGATTGCCTTGCCATTTCATTCTCAAATATTACTTGATTTTAGAAAAGATTCCAGTTTTGAAGTTTATTGTATGATGATAATTCAGCATCCACTTGAGCTTTCAAAAGTAAATTTTTTAGCTCCTTTAATCTTTAATCTCACAAACAAAAGGGCTTTGCAAGTTTATTTCAACGCAAATGATTATCCAGACTTTGTAAAATTAGAATCTCTAAAACATTTCTCTAAATAATTTGCCACTTAAAAACTTAAATAAAGAGCAATATGCCGCAGCCACAGCGGATTTTGGGAATAATCTTGTAATAGCATCTGCTGGCACAGGCAAAACATCAACGATAGTAGGACGGATTGCAAATCTCCTTAAAAACAATATCACTCCTAATGAGATTCTGCTTCTTACATTCACAAACAAAGCTGCATTTGAGATGATTAAGAGATTAGAAACTTTTTTTAACAAAGATATTACAAAAAAAATTGAAGCAGGGACTTTTCATGCAGTAGCTTATAGGTATCTAAAAGAACATAGTGAGATTCTACTCAAACAGCCACGAGAACTAAAATCACTTTTTAGAAGTATTTACAATGCTAGAAACTTTAATGATATTTCCAAATATCCGCCATATAAGGCAGATTATTTATATGATTTGATGTCGCTTTGTATAAATTCGCATTCTGGCAGCTTCGGAGAATTTATAACAAAAAGAAATGATGAGCACAAGGAATACGCAAATATTTATGATGATTTATTTGCTGAATTTCTAGAGGCAAAGAAAGAGCATAATTATGTCTCTTATGATGATTTGCTGCTTTTATACAAAAATAGAATAACAAGCGATAAAATTAGTTTTAGTGAAGTTTTGGTAGATGAGTATCAAGATACAAATTATTTACAAAATAGCATAATCACAGCATATAATAAAAAATCTCTATTTTGCGTAGGAGATTATGACCAGAGCATTTATGCTTTTAATGGCTCAGATATTAATATAATTGCATCTTTTAAGGATAGATTTAAAGATTCAAAAATCTTTAGCCTAAATAAGAATTATCGCTCAAGCGAGGCAATTTTAAACATCGCAAATAAAGTAATACTAAATAATCCTAGAATCTATGATAAAAAACTAGAAGTGGTAAAAAGCAATATAGATTCCAAAGTCAAAGTACTAAAATTTGATGACTTACAAGCTCAATATAAGGCTATTGCAAGGCATATTTCAGTATCTAAAACACCACTTAGCGACATTGCAATCATTTTTAGAAATAACATTAGCTCAGATTATATTGAGGCAAATTTGAGGGAGTTTAATATAAATTGCAAGAAAAAAGGTGCTAGAAGCTTTTTTGAAAGCAGGGAAGTCGCTGCATTTATCGATATTTTAAGTCTATTCTTTAATCCAAAAGATATGATGGCAACGTTGAACATCCTTTCATTTGGAAGCGGGATTGGTGAGGCAATGGCAAAAGAGCTATATGACTGCCTAATAAATCTAGGTGATGGGAATATCAAAAACGGATTACTAAAGCCAAAAAATATGGATAATCCTTTTAAAAGAGGGTTTAAAAACGCACAGCTCGGACTTTTTGATGAATATTTTATAAAAGAAGATAGCTCAAGATTTAATAAAGATTTAAGCCATAATTTTAAATCCCATATTTTGCTCTCTCACCCAAAGCTAAATGCTAAAAGTGCAGTATTTCTAAATAAATTTTATAATCTTTTTTTATATCAAAAAGATGGACTAGATTCGCTATTTTTACATATTTTAAAGAGTGAATTTCTTAAAAGTATTAAAGAAGAAATTGCGATAAATAGGATAAAAAGCAAATACAAAAGCTTAGATTCCTCTAAAATTGGCGAATATATAGAATCTATTGATAAAAAAATAAATGTGCTTTATAATCTTTCAAAATCCTATGATAATTTAGGCAGATTCCTAAACTCAATCACTCTAAATGGAGCAGAAAGCAGCAGTGGTGAGGGAGTAAATCTCCTTACAATTCACGCTTCAAAAGGGCTTGAGTTTGAAGATGTGTATATAATAGATTTGATGCAAGGGCGATTTCCAAATATTAAACTAATGGCAAAGACAGGCAGCCTAGAGGAAGAGAGACGATTATTCTATGTGGCAACGACAAGGGCAAAGGCAAATCTCTACTTTTCATTTGCACTAAATGATAGCTCCAAAAATACCTCCTATGAGCCTTCAATCTTTCTAAAAGAAGCGAATCTTATTTAGATTCTTACACATAAATAATGTAAATATCTTTTAAATTTTTAACCCAAAATAAATAAAATCCTGCCAATAAATAAAGAATCTAGTTTGAATGGCAATAAAATAGAATCTACATAAATTACTTTCGAAATGTTTTTGTTATTATTTAAAATTATTTTTAAATAAAAAAGCAAAATCAAGGATGGGTAGAATCTAAAAAATATTTAACTCTAAACTTTTAAAAATATAAAATATACCAAACTTAATAATAAAAACTTTCAAAATTATATTTTACTCAAAATCAAATAACCAAGGACAGATTAATCACCACGAAAGATAATATCTGCATAGCTGTGCAATGTAAATTATATTCTCAACCTGCAGGAATAAAGCAGTGCAAAGCAATATTATGGCACTCAATATAGCATAGAGTATCGAATGGATACTTTTATACAATCAGCATATAATTTAGCCAAAACTTGCAATATAGAATTAATAAATATTAATGCTTTGAGCAATATTGACAATATTTTAAATATCAAAACTAACAAACTAGATTAAAAAATTTAAACCTAGAGTGAGATTTTTTAAATCTTATCATCAATCAAATCACTTTTAAAAAGTAAAATAATCTAGCATTATAATTTAAAAATAGCTCTTAAAACTTTTGCCATATACATTTGCTACATCAAAACCAAATGGAATCTTTTTTATTTTAGAATCTATATTAAAATTTTTATTCTATGCAAAATTATGAAAAAATCTAAAACAATGCAAAATCTATTTTATGTAGTTTCTAAAAAATTAAACACACAAATAAAGCTAAATCCTCACTCTATCTCATCAATTTCTAAAGTGAGAAAATTAAATTTTTTATTTTCTAGTTTTTGCTGTAATTGCATATTTTCATCTATCAAAGCTTCTTTTTGTGCTCTCAAATAGTTTATATTCTTGCTTGCATAATAAATATTATTTGCAAGATAAATTTGTGGCATAAAAACAATTAGCACGAAAAATAATATTCCAAATCCCAAAAACAGCATTCCTATATCTTTTGTATTTTCATCTTTTTCCAAAAGCATCTCTTTTTCTTCGTTTCTAATGCTCGTGGTATTGTTTATAATTATTTTGTCCTGCTTTTCATCTACTATTGGCTCTTTTAATATTTGACTATACAAATCATATTCTTGCGATTTGTATGGATTATCTTTGGAATCTTTTGTTGCATAAAGCCCAAAATCATCTAAATAATCTTTATTTTGATTATCCTTGTTATTCATTAAATCTAAAACACCTCATTTTAGCACTTCTTGAGCGTCTATTGTAAGCAATCTCTGAGTTTGTTGGAATAATTGGCTTTTTATTTATAATTACACCTCTTGCATTATTATTCCCACATTCACATTTCATTACATTTGCCTCACAACAACAATCTTTAATCCACTTCTTAAAAGTTTCTTTTACTATCCTATCTTCTAGTGAATGAAATGAAATTATAGCAATTTTTGTAGATTTTAAATTCTCTATATTTTTAAGAAAATCTCTCAATTCTCCTAGCTCATTATTCACTTCTATACGTAAAGCTTGAAATATTAATGTAGCAGGGTGGATTCTACTATTGGCTTTAAAATTATTTGCAATTAGGTTGCTTATTTCTCTAGCACTTGTAATCATTTTATTCTTGCGATAATCTAAAATTAGTTTTGTATAGATATTTGGATTTTTTATCTCGCCATATTCAAAAAAGATTCTATTTAGCTCATCTTTTGAATATGAATTTACAATAATCTCTGCATTAATAGTGGTATCCAAATCCATTCTCATATCCAAGCTCTCACTCTCAAAGCTAAAACCACGTTCTAAATTATCAAACTGCGGAGATGAGACACCTATATCAGCTAGGATTCCGCTAATATTTTGATTTTCTTCTATGATTTTTTTTATACCAGAGCTAAAATTACTTTTAATACAACTAAATCTAGTACTAAACTCACTTAACCTTTCTTTTGCAAAGTTTAAAGAGGCAACATCTCTATCAATTCCTATAATTTGTATATTTTTATTATTTTTTAGTAATTCATATGAATGTCCGCCAAGTCCAAGCGTGGAATCTACAATAATTCCGCTGCAATCTTTGAAAAAATCTACAACTTCATTTAATAAAACAGATTTATGTGTCATTTGTGTAATTTGCAAAAAAGTGATTTTAGGGTGATAATGGAAAAATCTTTGCAATAAAAGCTACAGAATCTATCATAAGCAAAACACAAGTTTTTAGAATCTAAAATAGATTCTAAAACAAGAAAGATAGAATCTAGCAATATTTTCATTTGTTAAATAATTTATTTAGTCCATCTGTGATTGCATTATCTATCTTATCTTTTACCTTGTCTTTCTGCTCTTCAATCTTTTGCTCTATTTTATCAGTCTGCTCTCTTACTTTTGGATTATCCAAAACATTTTTAATAGTATCTTTTACTAACTTTTCAGTATCAAGAGAAATGCTAGGAGAGCCAACATTTCCTTTGAGTGTCGCTCCTAACTCGTATTTTTGCACTTTTAGCATTAAATAAGCATTAATATTATCTTGTTCAAAATCAATTTTTGCATTTTTTGAAGTTAGGCTAGTGTTATTGCTTAACATATCAAGGTTTGCATTGATTGTCTTTTTATTAATAGAGCCCGTTATTTTTATATTGTCATAAATTTCTCTTGTAGCATCAAAATTTAAAGTGTTTTGCAATAAATTTGTTAGCTTATTTGGCGTAAATGAGCCCTTATCAACGATTAACTCAAGATTCCCTTTCTGCGTAATAGCATCATACTTGATATTTCCACTTATACTTGATTGAAAGAATTGCTTAAATTGAAGCATATCAAGCACACCCATAGAATTCATATTCTTAATAATAATATTTGCTAAATTATTATTTAAAGTCGCATTCACAGAGCCACCAAATAATTCTGAGTTAAAATCCGCATAAATCACACTAGGAGAGCTATATTTAACTTTTCCATTAGCTGTTATATTTCCCTTTAGTTCTCTGCCTGTGAGGAAAGCTATTTTTTTTAAATCTTTTATATTTATCGTATATGGTGCTTCTATCGAGGTATTTTCAATATTTAAAATCGTATTATTAATATTAGCATTTGCAATATCGCTTATAATATCTGCGTTTATCAATCCAATACCTTTATTAAATGTAATTTTTGCATTATGATTAAAAGGCATATCACTAGGAATATCTAAATCAAATTCTTTCTTTATCACGCCTTTTTTAGCATTTCCAATAACTTTGTGATTATAATATCCATCTACGCTATTTGAGATTCCCTTTAAATCTATATTTGCATTTAGCATACCTTCCACATAAATAGGCTTCATTAATGTTGCTAAAACTTCTTCAATTTTTACATTTTTTATAGTAACTAATGCGTCTTTTGGCTTTGTGTATTGCTCCAATGAGATAGAATATGCAGTATCTCCTTGAGCAAAATCTGTAAAACCATCAATATTTAGCCAAGTGGAATTTCCAATAATCTTTCCATTTGTTCTAAAGCTTCCTTTAAGTGGCATTCCTGCAAATGGTGTTAATGGTGAGAGATTCTCTATATTTATATCATAAGTAGAATCTGTTTTTAAATATGGAATTGTCGTGCTACCGCTAGAATTAATCTCTCCTATATTTGATAAAAACTCTAGCCTATGCTTTACATTACTCCCATCAAAATCCCCCACTAGATTTACTATAAAATTAGTGTCAGGTATATTTAGATTAAAATCCTGCTTAACTAGGGCTTTTGAAACACTACCATCTGCTATTGTGGCATTTGCATTTCCTACAAAATTAAGATTTGAATCTCCATCAATATTTGCAACCAAATTGAATTTACCATCTGCATAGGCTTTCTGTCCTAGCATATTTAATAAATTTGCTATATTAATATTATTTATATTTGCAATGATTTTCTTTGGTGAGAAGCTCGCTATTTGCGTATCTATTCTAATTGTCCCACCTGCGATATTACTGCTTGTATTAATAATAATATCACTAAACTTCCCACGAATAACATTTTCTATTAAAAAATCATCGCCAAGCTTTATTCCAGCACTCTCAAGCTCTTTAATATTTGATGGTTTTTTAATCAAAATATTCAAGATTCCATCAATATTTTGACTTAAAAGCGAAAATGTGCCAGAAGAATCAACAAAAATATTATCCATTGAACTTAAAGAGAATTCAAAGCTATTAATACGCAATTTAAATATATCAAGTTTCACTTCAAGCGGTGAGTATTTATTGATCTGCTTTTCTATGTGTGGTTTTAAGATTCCATTTCCAAATGAAGTAAATAGTATCACATATGCCACAGCCAAGATAATGGCGATTATTATAAGTAGCCATAATAAAAATTTTTTCATTACAATTCCCCTGTTTAAATAAATTTTAGACTTTCATAGATTCCATATTTTTTTTAAAAAACGCAAATACGATTAAAGCAATTACGATTCCAACCATAAAATATAAAAATATAGGAATAGGTAGCGGGTCTCCACCTGCATAAGAATGAAGCCCAGATAAATAGTAATTCACTCCAAAAAATGTCATTAAAATACTAAAAAATCCTACTACACTAGAAGCTGCGAAAATATATTGTAAGTTTTTTCTAAATATAAATCGTAAATGCAAAATAATAGCATAAATACCAATTGATGCCAATGCCCAAGTTTCCTTTGGGTCCCAGCCCCAATATCTACCCCAAGATTCATTTGCCCAAACAGCACCTAAAAAATTCCCTACACAAAGCAATGCAAGCCCAAGAATCATAGACATTTCATTTATCGCAGTGATTGAGTTGATTATGGAATCTACTTTTGAAAGATTCGGCTTTCGGATTAAAAATAATAATAATGTGATTATCCCAAGTAAAAAGCAAAGCCCAAGAAATCCATAACTAGCAATAATCACTGATACATGAATATTTAGCCAATATGATTTTAACACAGGCACTAGATTGCCAATTTGCGGATCCATAAATCCGAGATTTGCTACAAAAAGCGAGATTCCTGCTAAAAATACAGAGGCAGAAATAGCCAAATATGATTTTCTAAAGAATATCACTCCAGCCACTCCAGCGGTAAATGCGACATAGAGCATAGATTCATAAGCATTGCTCCAAGGAGCATGATTTGACACATACCACCTTAAAAGCAATGCGAGTAAATGCAAGGCTACTACAAAAACTGATAAATAGTATAATAATTTCAATGCTTTTTTAATACTAGGTTTTGGTCTAAAAATATACACAAAAACTAATATAAATGAAAGCAAGCCAATTGCGAGGTATGGCAAGATTAATTGCTTAAAAATATTTGTATTGTTTAAGAAAATTTCAGCATTTAGCTTACTTTCATTAAGATAAAGTGCCTCTATGCTATTTTCTTTTTGATAGGTTTTAATCGCTTCTAACGCCTCATTTGCTTTAGCCCAATTATTATCTAAAACACCTTCATCAACACCACTAAAATAGTTTTGCAGTAGATTTTCTATTTTTGCTCTTAATTCCTCTCCACTAAAATCTAACATATCCATAGGTGATAGCCACATTTCACCACTTTGCGGGACGGGAAGCATTTTTAAAAACGTTGCAGTATAAATTCCATAAGCTAGATTTATTCGCTCATCGACATCTAACACATCATTATCAAATTTACTTCGCTCTTGCGGTTTCTTTCTATTTGCCTCCTCTGCATAATTTGTAAGTTTATATGCCCCGCTATCTTCTAACAAATCCATAAAAGACACATGACTACTATTTTCATCAACTCCTAGAATCTCCTTTAACTGCGGTGTAGAGACCTTTATCATTTTCACATATTTCCATTCATTTGGATAAACTAACATTCCTAATATGATTTGTGTATTACTAAATCCTAGAAAATTATTTTTCTTTGTGATTTTATGCACAAAATCACTAGCTAATGTATCAAGCGGCTTAACCCTCCCGCCAAAATCTTGAATCTGCAACTCCCCAAAAAGCTTTGCGTGCTCTTTGGAGTTATTTTTCAACAAATCAAGATGATTAACCACGCTAGATTCTATTGAATTAATATTGCTAGAAGTGGAGAGATTAGATTTGGATTCTATCTCGCTAGGTTTAGATTCTATTTTGGTTGTATTAGATTCTGCTTTTTCTTGCGCATTTAGCGGCAAATTAAAGCCAATAAATAAGGCTATAAAAATAAGGCTATAAATATTTTGAGACTGCAAGAATCTACTTAATTTCTTAAACCTAGAATTAGAAGCAAATAGAATCCAAACTGAACCAATCACTAACAAAATATAGCCAAGATAGGTTGGAATCTTACCTGGGTCATTATTCACACTTAAGATTGTCCCACCCTCATCTGCATCATAGGAAGATTGAAAGAATCTATAACCTTTATAATCAAGCGTATGATTCATATATATCTCATAGGGCATAGTCAAATCTTTTGCTTTATCAAAAAGAGTAATTTTAGATTCATAAGATGATGGTGCCATTGAGCCGGGGTATCGCTTCAAGATGAAATCATCAAGCTTGATTGAAAAATCTAGCATAATCTCTCTAGCACCCCAATTCATTATAATATCAACATTATCATCAATGCTAATAATCTTATCCTCGCCAATTCCGCTACCACCTATTAGCTCAAATGGAATCTCCTTCCCACTATATTCTATAAAACCATCGATAATAGAAGTAGAATCTGCCTTATCATTATTCATTTTGCTTATGCTATTTGATTTGATTTTAAAACTTTTATCGCCAAAAGCAACTTTTTCGCTCAACATTCTATTTGTAGCATAACTTATATTTGTGGGAATATGGATTATATATTTAGCGCCATTATCGCTAACCATAATATTTAAATAATTTTCCATACTTGTAAAACTGCTTACTTCCTCACCCTCTCGTATGTGCATAGTTCCTTCAACTCCGAAAAATCTAGTTACACCAGCACCAATAATTATCACAACAAACGACAAATGCAGAACAAATGAGGCATATTTTTTGTTTTGCAATAACTTATAACGAAACATAACACCAATAAGCACAACTAATAGCCAAATATGCAAAAAATTAAAAAACCAAGTATTATAAATTAGCGCTCTAGCAGCATTACTACCATAATCATTTTCTATAAAAGTTGCCACTGCAATTAGAATTGCATATATTCCCATAAGAGGAATCGCTACATAAAGCGATGCAAAGAGAATCTTAAAAATATTCATTTTCTTTATCCTTATAGTTTTTTCAATGCAGAATCTATTGCTTCATAGCTTCCCATAGAACTATTTTTTGATATAACTTCTTTTACAAGAGAATCAAATTTAGGGCTAAATCCTGGATAAATATATTTTACACTGCCATCTTTGCTTAAAAATACGATAGTAGGCGTAGAACTCGCACTAAAGATACTTGCTAAATTATTCGTTGAGAGCTGTGCCTTTTTATTCATAAAATCAATATTATGAATCTTTGAATAACTAATATTTATGTAATATGGATTGAAATTATCCTTTATCATTGCCTTTAATTCGTCATCTTTTTTTATTATATCTTTTAACATATCGCAGTATTTGCAATTATTCTTTCCAAAAATGATTAAAACTTCCTTATCAAATCTAATATCTTTTGTATCTAAAAATACATCTGCTAAATCAGCATAGCTGTGCTTATCGAGATTCTGCTCTATTTCTTTTGCCTCTTTACTCATATTTGAACCACCTGAAATAACACTAGAATCTATCCTGTCATCACCACAAGCTATAAAAAATAAACTAATAAATATTATTAAAAAATTAAATTTTTGCTTCATTTATATCCTTTCTTCGTGTTTGAATTAAATTAATTATTGCTTTTGCAAAAGTAGATGAATAATTTGGACATTTGCAAATGACATAATTTGAGACACCAAGCCCTTCTGCAAACCCCCTATTTTCAATCTCTAGCTCATAAGTTGTCTCTGAATTATCAATGCTAAAAGCAAGTGGATAAATCATAATATTTTCATTTCTGTATTTTTTAATCATATCTCTTGTGCTAGGAGAGAGCCATTTTATCGGACCTAGCTTTGATTGATAAGTGATTATTACATCTTTAAAATGTATATTTTGTGCTATGAGTGCTTCTTTTAGAGCTTTTGCACTCTCTTCTATTTCCCTTTGGTATAAATCGCCCTGCTCTATCATTTTCTGCGGAATCGAGTGAGCTGATAAAAATAAAACAAAATCACTAAAATTTTGCTTTGTTTCTTTTATTTTCTCAATACAAGATTCTATAAAACCGCTATCTGCAGGATAGTTTTCAACCACTTCAATACTAGCATTAAAATTGCACTCTTTTGCCGCACGCAAAAAATCCCTAATAGATGATAAAGTGGTAGTATTTGAATAATGTGGATACATTGAGAATAAAATTACTTTAGAAATATTTTTCTCTTGCAGTTCTTTTATGACTAAATCACTAAAAGGTGGAGTATAACGCATTGCATAAGTGTAAAACCTACTATCATCTAATACACTTAAAGTCTTTGTTAAATTAAAAGTTAGCTCTACTAGCGGAGATTTATCGCCTATGTGTTTATAGTTACTCTTGGTTACCTCAAGCCTTTTATTTGTGATAATACTAGCTACCATTTTGCGAATAAAATTATTTTTAATTGTTAAAATTAAAGGGTCATTAAACATATTTTTTAAAAACATTTCAACTTCAAATAAATTATTTGGTCCACCCATATTTAGCAAAACAACTGCTTCTTTATAAACCTTTTGATTTTCTTTTTGATTATTTGTGTTGTTATCATTTTCCTCTTTGTTATGGCTTTTATTTATATTTTGCAAATTGCCCAAAATATTATTACTTCCTTGTCTATTAAATTTTCTTAATAAAAATAAAAATGGAATGATATAATAAAAATTCTTAAATAAAATATACTTTTAAGGTGCAAAATCTTGGAAACAATGAGTATGGAAGCCTTATCTTTGGCTCAAGCAATATCATTTCATACAATGATTAATATTGTATTATTAATAATAATTTTTATTAACTTGGTAATATTATCACTTACCAAAGATTTTGTTAGGATTCACAAAATCACTTGGTTTATCACTCCACTTTTCTTTGGAATCCTCTCAATTAATATTTTAAGTGGATTTAGCATTTGGGCAATGATAAAGTTTAGCTTTAGTATTAAGATTCTTTTAATGATTGGCTTATCTTTGGTTTTAATCATTGCTGAAATTTTCAGAGTAAAAAAAATGCGTTTAGCAAGGCTAAAAATAGATTTTAGAAATAAATATATCTATATAGCAAGATTTCTAAATCTCACTTATGCAATCGCAATAATTTCATTTTTCATTTAAAGTAAAGGCTTAAAAATGCAATTTATTTATTACAAAGATTGTCCAAATGCAGAAATAACACTAGAAGGTAAAGACTTTCACTATATTTTTGGTGTTAGAAGGGAAAGCAAACAAATAGGAAAAACATTTAAATTTGCAAACTTAAAAGATAACAGAATCTATTTTTATGCACTCAAAGAAATAAACAAAAAAATGGCAACTTTTAAAATTATAGACTTGGAGGGCATTATACAAGATTATACAAACTTGCTAGATTCTAAAATTTCTAATTTAGATTCCACAAACCCAAATGATTTAAATGCCATTATTTTAAAAGCTCAAAAAATTGCACTAAATCCTCCTAAAACGCATATCATTCAAGCAATCATTGATAATAATGATTTTGATAAGATTCTGCCTTTTTTAAATGAGCTCTATGTGGATAAAATCACTCTGTTTTACGCTGATTTCAGCCAAAGGAACCAAAAAATAAATTTGGAAAGACTAACAAATATTTTGATTAATTCCTCAATGCAATGTGGGAGACTAGACTTGATGAAAATCGAAGTTTTTAATAATTTAGATTCCGTGCTAGAGGCTTATAAAAATTGTTTTGCACTTGATTTTGGCTGTGAAATAATAGATAATTTAAAAGATAAAAATAGCTTTATTATAGGAGCTGAAGGTGGTTTTAGCAAGAGAGAAAGAGAACTATTAAAAGAGTGTTCCTTTAGTATAAATCACCCGCTAATTTTAAAGTCGCAAACTGCTAGCATATTTATCGCAAGTCAAAAAATTTAGCCAAATATTTAATTTTTAAGCTAATTTTTTAGAAAAATAAATAGAATCGCAGGTTTATAAAATTTTACAAGGATAATAAAATGGCAAAGAGATGTTTTTTTAGTGGTAAATCCCCAATGGTAGGCAATAATGTAAGCCACGCAAATAATAAAAATAAAAGAAAACTTTATCCAAACTTAAGAACAATTAGACTAACACTTGAAGATGGCTCTAAAGTAAAACTAAAAGTCGCAGCTTCTACACTTAGAACTATGAAAAAGAGTGTTTAAATCATAACTAATGGCTAAAGGATTTAAATGGTTCTTTGGCTCTGATAAGAGTAAAAAACCAGATATTGATTTAACAGGAGAGCTGTTAGATGAATTATCTCGTTTTAGATTCCCCCTTGTTGTAGTCCAAATATTCCTAATCATAGGCACTCTTGGATATTTAGCATTAGAAGACTACACATTAATAGAAGCATTTTTTCAAGCCTCATATACTTTTACAAACACAGGATTTGGTGCATTAAGAGAGCATCAATTTAGCCCTATTACAATAATTTTCACGACCATATTAATGCTAATTGGAGCAGCTACGATTACATTTTGCGTGGCAGTTGTGGTTAATGTTATTATGGGTGGCAAACTTATTTCTATAATTAAGGAGATTAAAATGGTAAATAAAATTGCAAGGCTAAAAAATCACTATGTAATTTTTTATCATAATGAGTTTTCAATAGAGCTCTCAAAGCAGTTTCTAGAAGCACAGATTCCATTTGTTATGATTGATGATAGTCCTGATTTTGAGAGAAAAGCACTAAAATACAAATATCCATATTTTATAAATGATAATCCACACTCGATAAATGCGATACTAAAAGCTCATCTCTCAAGCGCAAAAGGTGTTGTGATTTTCTCTAAAAATACTACTGATAATATTGCTCTAATTGTATCAATCCGCCTCTATCAAAATGAACTAAAAAGAAGAGAATATAATATAATCTCCATTGCAAATAATGATGAGGAAGCAGATAAAATCAAAAAAATAGGCTGTGATTACATCATCTCTCCTACAAATCTCGCTGCACAGAGAATCAGCTCTATTATCTTAAAGCCTGGAAGTGAAAATATAATAGAGCATTTTATGAGTAATAAAGAAAATGCCTTAAGCCTAGAAGAAGTAGTCGTCCCAAAATACAGCTGGCTAGTGTTAAAAAAGCTAAAAGAAGCACATTTAAGAGAGGCTTTCAAAGTCTCTGTCGTTGGGATTATGCAAAAAGATGGCAAATATATCTCAATGCCAACAGGTGAAGTCTTAATTTCAAGTGAATGTAAATTCCTCCTAATCGGTGCGACAAATGATATAAGAGCAACAAAAAGAGTAATTATGCGAAGACAAAAGCCAGAGGAGTTGAAATATGTTTGATATTATCCCAATTAAAGGCGGGATTAGTGCAGTTAATGGAATCTACTGCGATGGAGTGAAAGCTGGTCTTAAAAAATATGAGCTAGATATTGCCTTTATTTATAGTGATACTTTATGCGATGTGGAAGCAATTTTTACGAATAATAAATTTAGGGCAGCCCCAATTTTGCACTATTTAAAAAATGTGAAAAATAAGCAGAGTAATTTCATTTTGATAAATACCAAAAATGCGAACGCAATGACAGGAGATAGGGGGATTAGAGATGTGGATGAAATTCTCTCCTCCCTAAAAGCAAGATTTCCAAATATTACTAATCCAATTATGTCTAGCACAGGCGTTATCGGGCAATATTTACTAAAAGAAAAGATTATAAATTCTTTTAGCCTCTTTAATTTGGAATCTAAAAATAATATAAATGCTTCAAATGCGATTTTAACAACCGATAGATTTAGCAAAGAAATAGCTTTAAGAGTGGATTTAGAGGATAATTTAGACCAAAGCGATATAAAAATAACAGATTCACAAATAATCAAAAATCAAGCAGATTTAAACAATGAGAATAAAAAAGATTCTAGCTTCACAATCGCAGCTATGGCAAAAGGTGCGGGAATGATAGAGCCAAATCTTGCTACTATGCTTTGCTTTATCACCACAGATGCAGATATTCCAAAAGACGATATGAAAGAATTATTGCAAACTTGCTCAATAAATACTTTTAATGCAATTAGCGTAGATGGCGATACAAGCACGAATGACAGCATATTTTTACTAACTAATAGAAAAAGCAAAGCTTATAACAAAGAAGCTTTCAAAGTGGCGCTAGAGATGATTATGAAAAAACTAGCCATTGATATAGTAAGCGATGGCGAGGGAAGCACAAAAGTAGTAGCATTTGAGGTGAAAAATGCACTAAATAAAAATGAAGCTATCACTTGTGCTAAAGCTCTCTCAAACTCACTTTTACTAAAAACTGCTATCTTTGGAGGCGACCCAAACTGGGGGCGAATCGCCTCAACTATTGGTTCGTGTAGCATTAGCGTAGATGATAGAAAATTAAAAATATATATTGGCGAAGTGCCACTTTATGAATGCCAAAAAATATATTTTGAGAATGAAGAGGCTGCTGCAAAAGTGATGAGTAAAGATTCTTTTAAAATTACTTGCGATTTAGGAATGAGCGAAGATAAAGAAGCGACTTTTATTGCCTATGGTTGTGATTTAGGCTATAAATATGTGGAAATTAATTCAGATTATAGAAGCTAGGATTTTTGCTTTATTAAAAAATTTTTGGAGGGGGATGTATGAAATCTGATGTGGAATCTAAAAGTTTGAGTTTTAAAAAATTAACAATAAATAGCTTTTTAAATCCACTTTATAATCGCATAAAAAACAGCGATAGACGCAATAATTTTGAGAATGCAAAGAAGCAATATTTGCTAAACTTACAAATGCATAAAGAAGAAAATGAAGACCATTTAGTAGCTAATGTTTTAGCTCAATTTTTACGAAATTTGGATTTTGAAGTTAAGGTTAAGAGCAAACAAAAAGGCAAAAGTGAGATTGATTTAGTAATATTAAAAGATTCTAATATAGAAGTAATTATAGAAGCCAAAAAGCCAAATAATAGGGATTTTATTTCTACTAATATTAATTCTAAAGCCTTGCACGAGGCAATTCTGTATTACTTTAGAGAACGAGAGAAGCAAAATAGCTCTATAAAACATATCATCATTACAGATTTTTATCGTTTTTTTATTTTTGAGGCAAAAGAATTTGAGAGACTTTTTTATAAAAACAAATCTTTTAAAAAGTTATATGAAAATTTTATATCTAATTCAAGCCTATTTGAAGGTAATACAAAGGAATTTTATAGTGAAATAAGCAAAATCTTAGATTCACAAGAATATCAAAATGAAGCACTAAATGGGCTAGATATTGATATAAAAAGCACCGATAGTAATCTTTACAAAGTCTTTCATAGAGATTTTTTATTAAATGAATTTAATCCAAATGACGCAAATACCCTAAACCAAAACTTTTATAATGAGTTGCTCTACATTTTAGGACTTTGTGAAAAGTCTATAAATGGTAAGATTTTACTAAAGCCAAGCGATCAAACATTGGGAGCCAAAGGCACTTTGTATTACAATATTTTCAATAATCTAGCAGAGTCTAAAAAAGATTTAGAGAGCTTTAAAAATGGAGAAATAGATGAAAATATCCTAGAAATATTAATCATTTGGATAAATAGAATCCTCTTTTTAAAGCTATTAGAATCAAATCTTATAAATTTTAATAACGATAAAAATTTGAGTTTTTTAAATAAAGAGAAAATCCCAAATTATATTATTTTAAATGATTTATTCTTTAAGATTTTAGCTAGAAAAATAGAGGATAGAGATGATTCTAATCCCACTTTAGCTTATCTTCCCTATCTTAATTCTAGCCTTTTTAGTAAAGATAGCAAAGAATTTATAGAGATTAGAACTTTGAGTGATTTGGAATTAGAGTATTTTTCTAACACACAAATTAAAGATATTCACGCTAAACAAAAACAAGGTAAGCAAAAATGGCTTTATTATCTTTTTGAGTTTTTAGATGCCTTTGATTTTGGTGTGATAGAGGGGGATTTAAAAGTAGAATCTAGCATAGATTCTCTTACTAATACTCCTCCCCATTTAGAGCAGAAGCCTTTAATAAACTCTTCTGTCTTAGGGCTTGTTTTTGAGAAACTAAATGGATATAAAGAGGGGAGCTTTTATACACCTAGCTTTATTACAAGCTATATGTGTAAAGAATCTCTAAATAAAATTGTTTTAGCAAAATTTAATACTTTAAATCCCGATTGGAATGCCAAAAATCTAGATAATATAGCAGAAGAAATCCAAGCACAAATCCGTTCAAATAGAGACAAAAGCCAAGAGATTAAAGAGAGTTACAAAAATTTGCTAGATTCTATTAGAATCTGCGATCCAGCCGTAGGCAGTGGACATTTTCTTGTTTCAACACTTAATGAGCTTATTTATATTCATCATTATTTAGGATTATTTTTAAGTGATTGTGAAGTTAGCCTTATAAATGATGAGCTTTTTATCAAAGATAGTGCAGGAGAAGTCTTTTCCTACAAACGACCCAAAAAAGAAAATAAAAATCATCAAATCCAAAAAGAACTCTTTGCTCTAAAAAAATCTATCATAGAAAACAATCTCTTTGGCGTGGATATTAATCCTAACTCTGTGAATATCTGTCGCCTTCGTCTTTGGATAGAGCTGCTTAAAAATAGCTATTATCTGAATTTTGCCAAAGATGAGGATTCTAAGATTCACAAACTCCAAACTTTACCCAATATTGATATTAACATTAAAGACGGGAATAGCCTAGTGAGCTACTTTGACATTCAAGCAAATCTTGCGCACTATCCTAATATTGGTACAAAAATGCAAGACTATAAGCGAGTTGTGCAAAACTACAAAGAGGGATTCTATCAAGACAAACTCCAAATCGATGAACAAATCAAAGACTTGCTTCAAGCCTTTAAGATTTTTTGCTTCAAAGATAAATTCAAAAAAGAAATCAAGAGCTTTGATATAAAATGCGAGGAATATTCTAAGAAATATGGAAACTATCTTGCAAAAGACGATAATGATTTGAGCCTCTATGTGCAGCAAAGATTGTTTGTTGGTGAGTTTGATACGAAAGTTGCACAAAAGGAATTTGATGCGCTAAAAAAGGAATACGAAAGCATTTTTAACCTAGAATCTAATAAACCCTTTGAATGGCGATTTGCATTCCCCGAAGTGCTAGATAATAATGGAGACTTTTTGGGCTTTGATTTGGTGATTGGGAATCCGCCGTATATTAGGCAAGAAGAAATCAAACACTTAAAGCCTCAACTCCAAAAAACTTTTAGTATTTACAAGGGAACGAGTGATATTTACACTTACTTTTATGAGCAAGGCTACAAGATTTTATCACCAAATGGAACTTTAAGCTTCATCACCTCTAATAAATGGTGCAGGGCTGCTTATGGTGAGCCTTTGCGAGAATTTTTGCTTAAAAATACGCAAATAAATACCTATCTTGATTTAAATGGTGTGAAAGTTTTTGAATCCGCCATGGTGGATACGAGTATTTTAGAATTTCATAAGGTAAAAGCCGATGCAAGCCACAGCTTAAACTATGCAAATCCAAAGGATTATAATCCCAAAGAAAACAAACCTTTAGAGGAGAGCTTAGAGCTTACTCAAATCCCCCAAGATTCCCTAAGCACGGATTCCTTTATTTTCACAAGTCCAGAGGTTGCAGCCTTGAAAGCAAAAATAGAATCTATTGGCACACCGCTAAAGGATTGGGATATAAACATTTATCGTGGAATCTTGACAGGCTACAATGAAGCCTTTATTATTGATACAGCAAAAAGAGAGGAGATACTAAAAGCTTGCAAAGATGAGAACGAGAGGGCAAGGACAGCACAGCTCATCAAGCCGATTTTGCGTGGGAGAGACATTAAGCGATATAGCTATGAATGGGCGGGATTGTGGATAATAGGCACTTTTCCCGCCTTAAAACTTGATATTGATGAGTATCCAGCAGTAAAAAGCTATTTAGAATCTTTTATGCCACGCATAGCACAAAGTGGTGAAAAAGGTTGCAGAAAGAAAACAAGCAACAAATGGTTTGAAACGCAGGATAACATTGCATATTATAATGAATTTGCCAAACCTAAAATCGTATATAGTGAAATCGTTAGAGAACCACAATTTTATTTAGACAATGGTGAGTTTAAGTTTGGACATTTCTATGCAGAAGCGACAAGCTTTATTTTAACAGCAAATTGTCATTCTGAGCTTTCGCAAAAAAGCGAAGAATCTCTTAATGATTCTAAAAAAGATATTTCGGGCAAAAGCCCTCAATATGACAAAATGCAAGCGAGTTTAGAATACCTCTTAGGGCTTTTACATTCTAAACTTTGCACTTTTGCCTTTAAGGAATTTTATGCAGGAGGGGGATTAGGAGAAAGTGGCTATCGCTACAAGAAAGCCTTTTTAGAAAATCTCCCAATCCCAAAAATTACTCAAAGCCAAGAAGTAGAATTTATAGCAATCATGCGAGAGATTATAGAGTGCAAAAAGTCTTTAGGAGCTAAGGGCAACAAAAATACTCGCTCGCTTCGTGGTGCGGAAATCGTGGAAAAAGGAGGCAGTAGTGCCTCCGCACGATTAGAGCTAGAAGCGAATAAGCGAGGCTCTCCCCTTGATTGCCAAAAAAGCGGTGTCTTTTTTGGGGCTAAGGGGAGCGTGGAGGGGATAAACCCTTTTTTGCGAGAAGAAAAAGATTCTAATAATAAAGAAGAATTGCAAGATTTAGAATCTCGCCTTGATTCTTTAGAATCCAAGCTAGATTCTATGGTTTTCTCCCTCTATGGCTTAAGCAATGAGGAAATAGAGCTAATAAGTAATGGGGGGGGGCAGAACAATATAGTTTAGCTTACCTGCTCCTTGCCTGTGTGGAATCTCAACTTATTGTTTTAGTGAAGTTGCTTTGTGAAAATTTTGAATTAGAGTTAAAAGAAACCTTTAAATTCTGTGAGGGACTTAAAATACCAAGCTATCGGTATGAATCTAAAATTATTTATCCCGAAACAACACAAGGTGTGAATTTTATGCTTGATAAAATGGGTTATTTTTTAGACAAAACTGCTTTTATGATTAAGGGTGAGAATCTAGAATATCTTAACGCCGTCCTTGCTTCAAAAATGAGTTTTTGGTATTTAAAGCAAATTTGTAGCACACTTGGAGCAGATGGTTTATCTATGAGCAAAATCTTTGTAGAAAAACTACCTGTGGTAGAAACTCATAAAATAGATTCTACACTTTTAAAAGAGATTGAAAATCTTGCAAGTGAGATTTTAGAATCTAAAGAAGCAGATTCTAACTCTAGCATAGCCGATTTAGAAACTCACCTTGATTCCTTGATTTATCAAGCCTATGGATTGAATGAAAATGAGATAAACTTAATTGAATCTGAATTTTCAACAAGAGAGAGAGAGAGAGAACAGAAATAATTGAGAATCTTTATTATTTATTGGAATCTTTTGTGCGGGATTCTAATATGCAATATCAAGGTAAGATTATCTGGGCAGAGATGACAAACACGCCTTGCTTTACTTATGATGCACAAGGATTTTATATTAATCAAACTTGCTATTTTATCCCACGAGATGATACATATTTATGCGCGATTTTAAACTCAAAGTTGATTTATTTTTATATGCGACAAATTGCTTCAAATTTGGGAGATGGAGCATTTCGGTGGATAAAACAATATATCGAAAAGCTCCCTATCCCAAAAATCACCAAATCAAACCAAAAAATTGCCGATAGAATCATCGCCTTAGTCGATGATATTTTAGAATCTAAAGCCAAAGATTCCACCCTTGACACAAGCAAACTAGAATCGCAAATTGATTGTTTAGTGTATAAACTCTATAGTCTCACAGAATCTGAAATAAAAACTATTGAATCATAACAAATAAATGGAATTGGTGTGCGGAACGCACCTTCTAGCGTCGTCGGGGTTTGGGGGTGCAAGGGGAAAGGGAGCGAGCTTGCTAATTCAAGCCCCCTTGCCCCCCCCCTTGCAAAAAGAAAATACAAAGAATCTAAATAGGATTAAACCAAATAAAGAGATTCTAAAAAAGAGAATCTTTAAAAATAAAGTTAATTTTGTGGATTGCTTCGCTCACGCTCGCAATAACGATGAAGCCAAAATCTCTCAAATTCACAACTGCGTTGCTTGCAAAACGAGCTGCTAGCAGCGAAGTTTCTTTAGTAATGACGATGAAAATCTTATTTACAATGACAAAAGTCAAAATCTTAGAATCTATTTTATAGATTCTGTTGGTTTTTGCTTATAAATATAATCATATTTTGCCTTAAATCGCTTGTGAAACCAAAACCACTCATCTTTTTTTTGCCTTATTATTTTCTCTGTAAAGCTAGCTTGCATTTGCGTCATCTTGGCTATATCATCTTTGCTATTTTCGCTTTCTACCAAATCTTTTGGGATAAAAAGATTCCCTACTACCTTGCCTCCATACTGCGTTTTGAAACTTACTTTTTGGGTGCTAACTTTGGCACTTTTATACCAATTATCACCTTTTACCTCTGCTATTGCGATTCCTTGCAATCCAAAAAACATAAATAGCACAAATAACATTAATTTTATCTCTTTCATCATCTCTCTTTGTGGTTTGAAAATTTAAAAAAGATATTATCAAACTTTACACCAAATGTTTGTCAAGTCTAAAATGGAATCTAAAATTTTATTCTTTTAAGATTCTAATATCAAATAGTTAAATCCAACCTATTAAAAAAAGATGAGGGCAAAATGCCAATAGAATCTAAAAAAACTCCTAGCTCCTAATATCTTTATAAAAAAATATAAAAAGCCCGATAATCATTACGCAAAACCCAATAATTTTATACAAATTTATAGGCTTTGCGGCTAAGCCCAAATGCTCCTATACTATCTAGCAAGAGTGAGGTTAGGAGCTGCGAGATAATCATAATCAAAAACATATTAACAAGCCCAATTTTTGGGGCAAGCAAAATCGTGCCAAATACCATAAATGCCCCCAAAACTCCACCTGAAAGCTTCCATAAAGGTTCTGAAACGAGATTTTTAAATACAGAAATATTCAATACCCCACTAAAATAAGATAATATCAAAAGGCAGATTGTGCCAATCATAAAGGATATTAAAGCAGGTATTAAAGGTGGACTTTGAAGTGACTTGCCTAAAAGTGCGTTGATAGGGGACTGCAATGCGATGGCTATACCCATACAAAAAGCAATAATATAATACATTTTTATCCTTTGTGCTGTATTTGAAAGCCTAATATTAGCGTCCATAAATTTAGCTTTATTGACTTAAGACAATTTTTAAATATTTTTTGATAGAGAGCTGCAAGTTAGTATATGATTTTGTAGTTTTACAATTTTATAAAACTAGTTTTTAAATTAGATTGCTATTAAGATTCCCACTATAATTAGAATCTAAAAAGTTTGAGATAATGATACAACGATAGCTAAACAAATAATAAAAAATATTCTAATCATTTAAAATACTTTTTTATCAAACTATTACATAGCTTCTTTAGAGTTTGATATTCATCATTAATTATATATTCATTTAAATTTGGAATCATCAAATTTTTCTATTAGCCTTTTTTTGCTTTTATGCTTTTAATATTATAGAATCAATTATTTCTAGCTAATCATCAGGCAAATAAGTATTTATTTTAATCATAGCTTATTCAGTTTATTTTTTATAGATTGATAAGATTTCTTTACAGAGATTTTCTAAGTATTTTAATAAATATTTCCTATCTTTATTTGGTTTAATGAGTTAGATAAGCAAAATAAATCTGTAGATAGTGGTGGAGAAATCTCACAAATAATAGGATATGAATGTAAAATTTCTAAAATAGATTCTGTATATTTTAATTATTAAAATACTTAAATAAATATATTCTATCATTGCTTTGAAGTAATAAATGCGATAGCGATTCCACACGAGAAAATAATAAAACTTTAGCACAATCTAAATACATAATTATCGCTTCTTTTTACAGAGGATATTTGTAATCTCTTCTACCTCTTCCAAAGATACGCCTATTATAATTTTAAATTCATCATCTCTTCCTACAGATTCTATAGCAGACAAATAATATTAATGATACATTTTATTTTCATTTGCTAATTTTTTCAAAGTTAGAATCTAAAATAATTCTAACCTCAAAAATAAAATCTAAAATCAATCACAAATTTTAATCACAATTTTATAAACCCCAAAAAGCTAATAATGCTCTATCTAGCTGATATTACAAATAAATTTAAACTCCTATTGCCTGTTTACTTTTTCATTTTTCTATATTTTGCTACTATTTTCCTATCTTTTTGCTTTGGCATATTTCTAATCTTTCTTTTATGGAAGTTTCACCCTCTAAACACAAAAGCAAAAAATACTTAATATTTTTCGCACTCATACCTGTCTGTCTCAAACAATGCACCAGAGCTGCTTTTTTGATATCAAGTTCACTAAAATATCTCACCTTATTTTCATCTCTATCCTTTAACACTAAAATCTAAAGGATATTGTAAAGCTTTATAGTTTGTATATCTCAAGGATGAATTTAAATCATTTTGAACTATCTTAAAATTATTTTAAGATATGTGCTTTAAAAAAACAAAAAAAGAGAGTAAAAAATGAAATGTGATAAAAAAAGAAAGGCTAATAGGAAGGAATGCTGGGAGGAATAGATAGAAAAAAAGATGTGGACGAGAGAAGAGGAGTGGGCTTATTTAGCCTCTTTGATTGCCCTCTCATACTCCTCATCGCTTAATTTCTCTAGCCACACGACATTGTTATTATCTTTTATTCCTGTTAGGGCTATATGAGAGCCTCCTTGTTTAAGCCCTGCTCCGTGCCAATGCTTTACATTTGGCGGACAAAGGATAGTATCGCCTTCTTTTGCAATCTGTGTAATTCCCTCCTCTGTGCCTGTGTAAATCTCTCCTTTTGTAACAATGAGACTCTGTCCTGCTGGATGTGTATGCCAAGCACTTCTAACACCCGCCTCAAACTCCACTAATCCCGCACTAAAAGGACGATAAGTTTCCTCTTTAAATAAAAGCGTTACCCTAACCTCACCACTAAAGATTTTAGAATCACCTTTTATACTTTTTAGATTCTCCTTTTTGATGATTTCTTGCTTACTCTTAATACTATCTGCCATTACATTTCCTCCAAAAATTAAAATACAAAATAAAAAAAATACAATCTTTTTCATAAATTTCTCCTTTGAATTTTTTCAATTTTTAAACGTTAGCTCATCAATCGCACTTAAGGCATTTAAACTTCTAGGATAGCCAATGTATGGAATTAGAGCGGTTACTACACTAATTAGAGATTTTCGGCTCTGTCCCATATTTAAATTGCCCTGTATGTGAGCTTTAACTTGAGATTCTACTCCACCAAGTGAGATGAGAAATACAAAAGTTAAAAGTTCTCTAAATTTTAGCTCCAATCCACCTCTCGTGTAATAATCCCCAAAGCAATTTGCACTTAAAAAGCTTCTAATATGTTTTAGCTCCTCTGGAGTAGAAGCATTGCCTTTATCAATCGCACTTCCAAAGATAGATCTTTGAGTCTCTAGCCCATTTTCTTGCCTATTTTCATATTTGACTTTGCCTTGATTTGCAAGAGGTAAAGAAATATTTTTAGCTTTGAAAACCTCATTTGTCGCTAAAATAAATTCCATACTCTTGCCAATGCCAATGTAGGGCGTAGCTTGATAAACTATCTCTTTTATTGCAATGGGGCTAATGCCATTATTTAGTGCTGCTTCTAGCATTATCTTATACTCTGCTTCCCCGCCTACACTAATCAAACTCCCAAGAATTAGCATAATCCTTTCTTGCAAATCCAAATCACTACTTTGGCTAAAAACCTCATCAAAAGCAAAATTGGCATAATTACTCATAAATTCGCCATCTGTTTGCCAAAGCTCACTATTAGCTAAACTTTGATTCTTCCCAAAAATATTTTTAAGATTCTGCTCTGCCTTTGGGGTTAGATTTTTCATATTATCTCCTTTGAAATTATTTTCTTTTGCCTCACTCGCACCCAAACTATTAACACTTAAAAATCCAAATGCACTAGCCATTAGAATGGAATCTTTTAAGAATTTTCGTCTTTTAGATTCTAATTTTGTATGCATTTTAGCTTTATTTTTCACATTTAAATCCATTTTTCTAATCTTACCTCTTATTTATATTAAAAAATATTTTAACAATAAAATTATATAACCTAACACTAAGTGTCTGTCAAGGGAGATATCTTTAAAAATTGCTCTATAAATTTATTACTTACTAGATTCTATTTAAATAAAATTTATCAATTTCTTCAAATAATTCATCACTATTATCTTTTAGCTTTGCTAACTCTTCTAATTCTCTATCTGTGCTTTGTTGATAATTTGCAATAATTCCCATTCCCTCCCCTCATATTGATTTTAGCTTACTTTAGTGTAGTTTTACTTAAAGATTCCTTGCGATATTTGGTGTAGTATGTAGCTTTTACTCCTCGCATTTTGTATAAATTAGCAAATTATTATTCAAAAATTTGGCTAATTTGTAAGGAATCTATTTGTTATGGTTGCAGTGATTATAATTTTTTAGGATTTATAATTTAAATCAAAGGTGTAGCTATAAGCCGGATTCTGTTTAAGTGATTATTTATCTAAAAATTATTTCACAATAATTTTCTAGCGAAGGGCTAAAAATATGAGATTTCTAACCTGCCCTTCTTGCTACGGATTGGGTTTTCATTGATTAGAATTACTTAAAATCAAGGCGAGCTCTTACCTCGCCCTTTCACCCTTACCAAAAAGTTTGGCGGTTTGCTTTCTGTTGCACTTTCCCTTATCTTACGATAGCCATTTGTTAAATGGAATCCCATCTCATTGTAGTCCGGACTTTCCTCTTAAAAGTTTTTCAAGCAATCACTCGCTACACCTATGAAAGCGAATTTTATCATAAATACTTAAAAATTAATTTTCATTTAGTTATAATTTAAAAATATTTTTTGGAATTTGATAGTTGAGAAAATTTAGTTTATTTTTTAAAAACACATATCGTGGATTCATTTTTATCGGGATTCTAGTGATTTTAGCATTTTATATCTCAAAGCTAGAGTTTATAGCGAGATTCCATATTTCTGCATTGATTATTGGAGTTTGCATTGGAATTGTATTTTCCAAAATCTTTTTTATATTCAAAAATACACTAGAGGGAGGGATAAATTTCAGTGCAAAGAAATTCTTAAGATTAGGGATTATTTTATTTGGGTTTAATGTCAGCCTAGATTCGATAATTAATATCGGGCTTGATGGATTCTTGTTAGCACTTGGGATTGTTGTATGCGTATTTTTGGCTGGATTATTTTTTGGGATTAAGATCCTAAAACTAGATAAAGAAACAAGCATTTTAATAAGCGTTGGGAGCGCAGTTTGCGGAGCAGCTGCCATTCTTGCAATGGAATCTATTTTAAAAAGCAAACCATATAAAGGTATTTTAGCCCTATCTTGTATTGTTATTTTTGGATTAATTGGAATGTTTTTATTCCCTATTGTGCTAAATTTAAATATCTTACCACTTGAGAAATATCAAATTGGGCTATTTTTGGGAGCAAGTTTGCACGAAGTTGCAAATGTCGTGGGTGCAAGTGGTGCATTTGTAAATGATGATATAGTCGAACAAAATGCAATTATCATAAAAATGATTAGAGTGATTTTGCTCGTTCCTCTGCTATTAGTAACCGCTTATTTTCTAAATAAAGGCGAATCTAAAAAGATTGAGATTCCATATTTTGCAATATTATTTCTACTTGTAATTATTTTAAATTATTTTATTAAATTGCCAAATGAAATATTAGATTTTATAAAGCTAATTTCACAAATTTTGCTAGTCTTTGCAATGACTGCTTTAGGGCTTCAAATCGACTTCTCTAAAATTAAAACGATGGGATTAAAGGTATTTATGCTGGGCTTTAAATTATTTATTTTTCTTGCTATACTAACTTTTCTATTAATAAAAATAATTTAGAAAGGATAATTATGGAAGTAATAGAAAATTTTAAAAAAGAGATAGCAAATGGACTTGTAATGGTTGATTTTTATGCGCCTTGGTGTGGAGATTGTAGGAGAATAGAACCTATATTAAATGAACTCAATTCTACAATTAAGATTCACAAAGTTAATATTGATGAGAATGAGAATCTCTCAAACGAATTTAACATAAGACGAATCCCAACATTAATATTTTTTAAAGATGGTAAAGAAGTTGGCACTAGGCTCGTAGAACCAAAAACTAAAAATGAAATTTTAGAGGAGATAAATAAAGTAAAATGAAAAAGTTTAACATTAATATATTATTAGTTTTAGCCATATTTATGGCTGGCTGTGGAGCAAATGCGATGATTGCAAAAAAAGTGGAATCTAAAGTTTATAAAATAAATTACATTGTATTAGATAATGAGGAGTTAAAAGCTCCAGAATCTGCTACTTTAGGCTTTAAGAATGATAGAATCTATGGCAATGCGGGTTGTAACAGATATTTTGCAGGGATAAAATGGCTTGATGATAAGACATTAGAAATCTCTAATGCAGGATCTACTAAAATGCTATGCCACGATGAAGAGGCAAATAGCTTTGAGTATCAATATCTACTAAATTTGGGTGATAAGTTTAATATCGTGTATGATGAGCAAACAATCACTTTAATAAATGACAAAATTTCTATTGTGCTAGATTCTACTTCTGCCACATTAGAGGAAACCGAATAAACAAAATATAGATTCTATTTTAGAATCTATATTAAGTTATTATTTAGCTCTATATTTAAATTTATTGGCAAAAAATATAAAATCTCTAGCTTTGACATAAACAATGCTTTTAAAGTTTAAGTTTTTGCCATTATTAATAATTAGAGAGTTTTCTTGATATTACTAAAAACTCTTATTTCTAAACTTTTAATACTTAAAATATAAGGAATAAAATGAAAAAAGCTATCTTTTATGGAAGTAAAGGTGGAGTATGTGAAGGATTTGCAAAACAAATAGCAGAAAAAATAGGGGCAGAAGTCTTTAATATCAAAGATTGTCAAATAAGCAAAATTGCAGAATACGATTTTATTATTTTTGCTGCTTCAAGCTACTACTTTGGCGCATTGCAAGAGGATTGGGGAAATAAAGTAAAACTTTTGCACGAAATAGATTTTAGCAATAAAACTATCGCATTACTTGGCGTAGGCTCACAAGCAAGACACGCTGATAGCTTTTGCTCTGGGATTGCAGACTTTTATGATAAGTTAAGATTTAGTGGAGCAAGATTTGTAGGAGAAGTAGATAGCAAGGATTATAATTTTAGTTTTTCTCGCGCTCAAAAAGGACAAAAACTGCTAGGACTTTGCCTCGATAAAGCCGATGAGGATAAAAATAACGCAAGAATAGAATCTTGGGTAAAATCTCTAGCCTAGTCGCTAGACATTATCAACCAAACTTATATAGAACCGACTAAAATTTGTGAAGTGGGTTCTTATTGCTATCAAGTAATGTAAATAGCTACTATTTTGCTACTCGTATTGTGAGATAAAGTGATATAATAAGCTATTACCTCCTTGTCAGAAAGCCTTTAAAATTAAACCCAAATGATAGTGATATAAAACCACTACAATAAAGTTTTAAAAATTAAAAGTAAATAATGATTGAATGTAATAATATGTGCAAAGCCACAACAAAATGACAAATGTCAGAATCTTTTTTAATTATTTATATATTTGTTAGAAAGGTTTTAGCTTCGCTTAAAAATTATACTCCTACCATAATTCCGCTAAATACACCATTTTATCTACACAGCTTTTAAATCAAATACAATTTTTTATAAATCAATATAATTTCTTTGTTGCTTGTGGAATTCATTTTTTAAATATTCAAGCAATTCATCGCTTCTTTTTTACAAAAAATAAAACTTGATTCCATGCATTATCAAAAAATCTAGCATAAAAACCCAATGTTCCAATCAAAAGTGGCTTGTCATTTTCACCTATCTACTCGCCTTTGGAATATTTTCTCCTACTCTACTCTGTCTTTATTTATCTCATAATAAAGAAAATTTTTGCTATATTTAGATATAACTTCCAAATTAGAGGCGATAAACTCTGCTATAACAATAGATTCTAAATTTGATCTTTCTAGTGCAGTTTTGGTGGTATTGCTTATGCCTTTAATTTATTATATAAGATTTTATTTAGTTGCCTGTGCTACATCATTTAGCACCTTTTATGCTCACTAGATTCTATTAAGCTTTGCATTTCCTCTAATTGCACTTATATTTTGATTCCATTTATGCTTCTTTTTAGATTCTATTTTTAAATCCTGCTTGCAGATATTCTTTAGATTCCACTCCTCTATATTCTTTTATAGTATTTAAAGACTAAAATCTAGCTTTTAGAATGCTAGATTTACACTTCCCATTTAGCTTGCAAACTTTTTTTAAAAATTTGCAATTTAAGCTACAAAATATTTTACCCCTAAATTTACCAAATAAGATTCCATTTCTAAAGCCTTTTAGCCATAGGTTTTATTATAACCCCATTTTACCTGGATTTAGAATATTATTTGGGTCGAAAGCTTTTTTTATAGTTCTAAAAAGATTCATTTCTGCCTCGCTAAAAGCAAGATTCATAAAAGGTGCTTTTGAAAGCCCAATTCCGTGCTCCCCACTAAGTGTGCCTCCAAGCTCAATAGCAGTCTTAAAAATATCCTCAATAGCCTCATATCCTCTTTTTAACTCATTTTCATCGCTTCCATTAACCATAACATTTGTATGCACATTGCCATCGCCTGTATGACCAAAGCACGGCACAATAACATTGTATTTTTTAGAAATTTGGCTAATTTTTTCTAACAGCTCTGGCAAGCTCGCTCTAGGAACGGTAATATCCTCATTTAACTTTTTACTTCCATAGATATTAATACTCTGACTAGCATTTCGCCTAGCAAACCAAATATCAGCCGCCTCATTAGAATCCTTTGCAATCCTAAAGCCACTACAAGAATTCTGCTTAAAAATCTGCTCTATCACTTCAAGCTGGTAGCTTATCTCGCTCTCCAAATTTCCATCAACCTGCGTGATAAGTATTGCTCCAGCATCCTTTGGCAAACCTTTATTAAACTTGCTCTCAACTGCATTGATGCTCAAATTATCCAAAAATTCCATTGCCACAGGGGTTACACCACTTGCCATTGTTTGATAAACTGCTTCCATAGCGGAGTTTATGCTAGGGAATATTCCAAGTGCACTTTTTGAGAGCTTTGGCTTTGAAAGTAGCTTTAGTGTAATCTCACTAATCACACCTAAAGTCCCCTCGCTTGCAATTAAGATTCCAGCGATATTATAACCTGCCACATCTTTTATCGTTTTTTTGCCTGCACGAATTATATCTCCATTTGGAAGCACCGCACGAAGTGCCATTACATAATCTTTTGTGATTCCGTATTTTGCCGCTCTCATTCCACCTGCATTTTCGCTAACATTCCCACCAATCGTGCTGTAATCCTCGCTTGCAGGGTCAGGTGGATAAAACAAGCCTTCTTTTTCAACTACATTTTGTAAATGCTTATTTATTACTGCAGGCTGCACTCTTGCAATCATATTTTTTTTATCAATTTCTAGGATTTTGTTTAAATGTTTTTCTAATGCTAAAATCACTCCGCCATTTTTTGGCAAAGCACCGCCAGTAAAGCCACTTCCAGCGCCTCTTGCTGTAATTGTGATTTTATTTTCATTACAATATTTTAAAATTTTTGAAATCTCATTCTCATCTTTTGGGAAAACCACGCAATCAGGCTTAAATCGCTCTCTTGTAGCATCATAACAATAAGCATTCAAATGCGCCTCATCATCAAAATAATTCGCATTTCCTACAATATTTTTTAGATTTTTAAACATTTTAGCCCTTTATTTGGAATTTGGTTTTGTGTTTTTAGATTCGTTGGATTCTATCTTAGGATTATATTTTGCATTAGAATCTAAGTTAGACTCTACTTTTAGATTCTGCATATTGTTAGATTCTATTAATACCCTAAAATAGCTATCAAAATTACTAAATTTTTTAATATTAAAAATCTCATCTATGCTTTCATCACTTAATCGTGTGAAAAATGGAAGCTTTTGTGTGTTATCCTGTCTATTAAAACTATCTTTACCTATAATCTTAAAACTCTGGCAATCAAGCACACATATATCATCATTTGCGATAAATATTAGTCCGACATTAAACCTATCACAAAAATCTTTAAAATCATTTGGTTTTGGCATATTAATATCATTTTTTGCAAGAAATGTGGCAAAAATATCAGGGTGGATAAAATCCATATTTTTATTCATCGCTAAAATTTCTTGATAAGCATTTTGATTTGGAGCGATGATTAGAGCGCGATTGTAGAGGATTCTAAAAATTATTTTGTCATTTTGTGTTGGAGTGGCTTTTAGCTTTGGCATATATTCCTCATTCATCGAAGTAAATGGGCTATAAATAATCTCTGCAACGCCATCTTTAATACTTTTTACCACCGCATTTGCTATAATAAATTCATTATCATTAACTTCCCTAGTAATTATCCCGCTCTCGCCAACTTTCAAATCAAATGCTGGAATGCGAATCGTAGAATCTGCTTGTTCTGGAATATTTACCACAAGCTTATTTTGCACCTCAAAAGAATAAAGGCTAATAATGCTAAAAATCAAAATATAAACTATTTTCATCTCTCTAAAACCTTAAAATCAAAAAAATATTGCTATTATAACAAACAAAATATTTTAAAATTTAAAAATAATAATGAAAAATTTAAAAAAAGAATTTAGAAAAATAGCAAAACAAAATATAAATAGCCTAACAAAAACAAAAGAAATTTTTAATGATAAAAAATCCTGTATTTTGCTTAAACACTTGCTTAAAAAGCAAATTTCTAAATCAAAAGTTAAAAATATTTTAGTATATATTCCTCTTCCTTTGGAAATGAATATTTTTCCACTAATTTTATGGCTAAAAAGACAAAATAATGTCAGAATCTTCACTCCATTTGTCATAGAAAATGATTTTAAAATTACTCCTTTTAGGTTTCCATTAGAAAAAAATCAATACAATATCCACCAAACAAAAAATTCTAATTTTATTAGTTTTAATAAAATAGATTTATCGCTAGTGCCTATACTTGGTGTTGATATAGATTTTAAGCGAATTGGCTTTGGAAAGGGAATGTATGATAGATTCTACTCGCATTTAAAAAATAAACCAAAAACTATTTTTATAAGTAGAATCTTGCACTTTTCAAATATAAAAATCACAGATAGCTACGATATAGACGGCGATATAATCATATCAAATAAGAGGGAAAATTATGATTTTATTAGTAATACTTGGATTCATTCTAATAGGTGTAATTTCAAGCGTCCTATCATACTTTATAACAAGAAAAATTTATACTTCAAGGCAAAATGCAGCTATTAAACAAGCAAAAATAAAAGCAATTGCAATAGAAAAGGAAGCCGAAGTAAAATTCCAAAATCAAAAAATAAAATTAAAAGAAGAAGAAATTAAGCTTAGAAAAAAATATGAAAATGAAAAATTTAAATTATCAAAAGAACATCAAAACAAACTTCTAGAGCTTGAAAGCAAGGAATTAGCAATAAACCAGCAATTAAGCAAACTAGAAGAAGAGAATAAATCTCTATCAGTGCAAAAAAATTATATCATTCAAAGCCAAAATTCTATCGATGATTTAAAAGAACAATACAAACAAAAACAAAATGAGCTAATAGATACACTATCAAACTACACTTCTTTATCGAGAGAGGAGGCAAAAAACATTCTATTAGTGAATTTAGAAGATAATTTGCAAAATGAAAAGGCAAAGCTAATTAGACATTATGAAAAGGAAGCAAAAGAGGAGGCAAAAAAAAGGGCAAACTACATAATAGCCCTAGCCACTTCAAGATACGCAGGTGAATATAGTGCAGAAAAGCTAATTAATGTCGTAAGTTTACCAGATGATGAAATGAAAGGCAGAATTATAGGCAAAGATGGACGAAATATAAGGACTTTAGAGCTTATAACAGGTGTGGATGTGCTAATTGATGATACACCAAATACTATAATTTTAAGCAGTTTTAATCTCTATCGCCGTGCAATAGCACTAAATACTTTGAATCTACTAATAGAAGACGGCAGAATCCAACCTTCAAGGATTGAGGAGATTTATAAAAAATGTGAAAGCGAAATGGAGCAGAATATCCTAACTGAAGGTGAGAATGTCGTGCTTGATTTGGGGCTTGGATATATGCATCAAGAGCTCAAAAAATTGATTGGGAAAATGAAATATCGTGCAAGTTTTGGGCAAAATGCTCTCTCTCACTCTATCGAAGTGGCACATTTATCTGGGCTAATTGCCTCTGAATTAGACGGAGATGAAACTCTTGCAAGGAGAGCAGGGTTATTGCACGATATAGGCAAATCACTAACTCACGAACTAGGTGGGAATCATGTAACACTAGGCTACAATCTAGCACAAAAATATAAAGAACATCCAGTTGTAATAAATGCGATTTTAGCACATCACGGAAATGAGGATATAAAAAGCATAGAGGCAGCCGCAGTTTGTGCTGCTGATGCAATTTCTGGAGCAAGACCAGGTGCTAGAAAAGAGGTGCTAGAGAATTTCTTAAAACGAGTGCAAGATTTAGAAAAAATAGCACTCAATCAATTTGGCGTCAAACAAGCTTATGCAATCAACGCTGGACGCGAGATAAGAGTAATTGTAAAATCAAATCAAGTTGATGATAAAGAAGCTGTAGTGATTGCTAGAAATATCGCAAAAGAAATAGAGCAAAATCTGCAATATTCCGGTGAGATTAAAGTAAATGTAGTTAGAGAAGTGCGTGCAACAGAATACGCAATGTAAAAATAAAAAAAGCAAATTTAAACTAAAGATGGATAGACATCTAGAATCTAATTCTAAAGATATAAAAAATAAAATGAGAGCTAGGAACTTCAAATTGCAAAAATTTAGATAATTTATAATGTGAATATGGCAATAAATCTAATATAAATTTGTATAGATTTGCAAAACACAGAATCTAAAATCAAAGTTATATAATATCTAGCGACATTTTTATTAGATTTTATAAAATGGAATCTAAATTACAAATTAAACTCTACTTCAAAATCTAACATAAAATCTTAAAAATAACCAAACTTAAACATTTAAAATCAGTATATATTAGGAATCCTAAAAGGATAAAAGATTTTGGGATTTCAAGCTTATATTTTGGAATCTAAATAAGCTAAAATTTAAAATTTAGATAATCTTAATTTCAAAGTAATTTGCTAGAATGCTTGGGCTACATTCAATTATCATTTATATAATCAATAGGAGGGAAAAATGAGCCAAAACAAAGAAGATAGAAATTTGAAAGATTCCACAGCTTTAACAATCTCTACAAGCTCACAGGATTCTAAAGATTCACAAAATTCCATAAATCATAACAAAACAGAATTCAAAGAGGCAGAGTCTAACAAGATAGAATCTAATTTAGATTCCGCCTACAAGCAATTTTACGATGAGGCAAAGGCAATCTTTGGCTCTAGAATCTATAATAGCTATTTATACAGATTTGCTCTTGGGAGTGATGCTTCGTGCTATCGATATATCCCAAAAATCGTAATTCGTGCGATAAATGAAAGTGAAGTGATGAAAGTTTTAGCTTTAAGCAGAAAGTTTAAGCTACCACTTACTTTTCGTGCATATGGGAGTTCACTTAGCGGACAGGCACTAAGTGATAGTATTTTGGTAATCACCACTATTGGATTTAAAAATATTGATATTAAAAAGCATAGCATAAAGCTGGGCTGTGGGGTAATTGGCAGTGATGCAAATGAAGCACTAAAAAATCTTGGCAAAAAAATAGGACCAGACCCAGCAACTATCACAATGGCATCCATTGGCGGAATCGTCTCTAATAATTCAAGTGGAATGTGCTGTGGAGTGAGGCAAAATAGCTACTCCACAATTAAATCTATTCGTGTAATTCTTGGCGATGGCACTTTGCTTGATACAGGCTCTAAAGAAAGTGTAAATTCCTTTTTATATAGCCACAAAGATTTGATAGATAAGATTCTAACCTTGAGAGAGGAGATAATAGGTGATAATGAATTAAGCAATTTAATTAGAAAAAAATACAAAATCAAAAATACCACTGGATATAGCCTAAATGCCCTGCTTGACTTTGAGAATATTATTGATATTTTAAATCATTTGTTTGTAGGTAGTGAGGGAACGCTTGGCTTTATCTCAAATGTAGAGCTAGAGAGTGTAGATGATGAGAGACACAAGGCTTGTGGATTGCTCTTTTATGAAAATATGAAAGAGGCATCAAAGGCTATCCAAATCCTAGCAAAAAATGATGAAATCATTTCAAGTGCGGAGGTTATGGACTACTACTCACTAAAAAGTGTGCAAAATATAGATGGACTTCCTAGCATAATAAAGAAAATTAGAAGGGATAATGCCTGTATTCTAATCCAAACACAAAGCAATGATTTAAGTGTGCTAGAAAAAAATCTTGCTAAAATTCAAGATTCCTTAAAACAGACGAACCTAGTTTTCCCTCCACAATACAGCAAAGACGAGAGCGAATTTAGCAAATGGTGGAAAATTCGCAAAGGCTTGCTTCCTATTGCCTCTTCAAATAGGCGAGAGGGGACTTCAGTAATCACTGAAGATGTTTGCTTTGAGATTGAGAAATTTGCGCAGGGTGTGGAATTTATCCAAAATCTTTTTAAAAAATATGATTTTGAAAATAATGGCATAATCTTTGGACACGCATTAAGCGGGAATATTCACTTTATCATAACTCCAAATTTAAATGATAGCTTTGAGCGAGAGAATTTTGAAAATCTAGTTAGTGATATGGCAAAAGGTGTCTCAAACTTTGGCGGAAGCATTAAAGCAGAGCACGGCACAGGGCGAATGGTTGCTCCATTTGTAGAGATTGAGTGGGGACAAAAAGCATATCAAATAAATTGTAAGATTAAAGAAATTTTTGATAAAGAAAACCTCCTAAACCCAGATGTAATCATCACTAAAGACCCAAATATTCACACTAAAAATCTAAAAGAAATGACAAAAATTGATGATTTTATAGATAAATGTATGGAGTGTGGATTCTGTGAAAAGGCTTGTCCTAGCAATTTTCTAACGCTAACACCTAGGCAAAGGATTGTTTCTATTAGAGAAATGCAAAGGCTTAAGAATCTAAATACACAAGATTCTAATACTCTATATAAACAAATGCAAAAAGAATACGAATATAGCGGGGATGTTACCTGTGCTACTTGCTCGATGTGTTCGACCTTGTGTCCGCTTGAAATAGATACTGCAAATATTGCGCTAAACTTAAGAAAACAAAGGCAAAAAGATAAGAATATAGCAAAATTTATTATAAAAAATATGGGATTTTTTCTTAAAAATGCAAGGTTTGGTTTGAGGCTTACAAATGCTTTTGGAGTGAATTTTGTATCTAAAACTTCGCTTAAAATGAGAAAAATAAGCTCAACAATCCCATTTATCCCGCTAAATCTCCCAAATGCGAATAAATTTAAGATTAATAAATCTGTAGATAATGCTAATGAAAGCACAAAAACTAGTGCAAATCAAGCTCAAAACCCTACTATAAATTCTTTAAATAAGATAGATACCAAAGATAATCTTATAATAAACAAAGCAAAATCTAGTAAGAATGGGGCAACAAGTGTGGTATATTTTAGCACTTGTATAAACAGGACTTTTGCCCCAAGTAGTAATAATTTTAGCTTAAATTCATCTAGTAAAAACCTAAAAGATATGCGAAGCTTGCAAGAGATCTTTTTATCTATCGCCAAAAAAGCAAATATAAATGTGATTTTCCCAAAAAATATAGAGAATCTATGCTGTGGTAAGGCATTTGTGAATTATGAAGATTTAATGCAAGAAAATCTAAAACAAGTAAAAAAATGTTTAATAGAATCTAGTTTAAATGGCGAATTTCCTATTGTGTTAGACCATAGCGCTTGTTCTATGCACTTATTTAAATATCTAAAAGATTCCAAACTTAAAATCTATGATTTAGCAATCTATTTGCAAAAAGAACTAAAAGATAGGCTCACTTTTAGCCCTATAAATGAGGATATAGCGCTTTATACAATGTGTGCGCTAAAAAAGAATAATTTTAGCACTGATTTATTAACTCTCGCAGAATCCTGCACAAAAGGAAAAGTAGTAGTTGATAATAGTCTATATTGCTGTGGATTTGCAGGGTATAAGGGCTTTTTTACCCCAGAGCTAAATAACAATGCACTAAAAAATTTAGAATCTTTTTACAAAGATAAAAATATCAAAAGAGGCTTTAGCACCTCATCTACCTGTGAAATTGGGCTAAATGAGTATAGTTCTCTTTCGTGGCAACATATTGCGTATTTGGTAGATGAGGTTAGCTCTAGTGTGGAATCTTAAATTTAGATTCAAAATTTTAATCTCAATTAGTTTCCAAACTAGAACCTCATTAAAATCGCATTCATAGCAAATTTATACAAATATGTCTTGCTATTTTCAAAGATAGATTCTATTTATTTTATATTTTAAAAGCTAATTTTTCGTGAGGAAAGGAGAATCTAGCTAGATTGCCCTGCTTTTATGTGTTAAGATTCCAAATAAATTTAGAATAAAAGAAGCAATAAGAAGCAAAATGATAGCAGGAGCAAAACTATTAAAATAATCATATAAAAAGCCTATGATAGCGGGAGCTGGAGCGGCTATTAAGTAGCCAAATCCTTGAGAGATAGAAGAGAGTTTGGAGCTTACATTAATATTACTACTTTTTATTGTGATAAATAAAATCGCAATACCAAATGCCCCACCCATAGGAAATCCAAGAATAATACAAGCAAGAATTATCACATAAATATTTGTGCTTAAAAGCAAGCATAAAAGCCCCAAAGCATACATTAAAAATAGTATGGCTAGATAGATAGTTTGGCTATCATCTTTTAACTTGCCTAAAATAAAAGGAGCTAAAAATGCCATAGGAATAGCTATAATTTGTGATAATAGCAACATATTTGAGCCAAATTCTATTTCATAGCCATTTTGCAAAATTATTGTAGGAAGCCAAGTAATTATGCTATAAAATATAAAACTCTGAAGCCCCATTAGAATAGTGATTTTTAGTGCAGTTAGGTTGGAGAGAATTTTTACTTCACTATTTAAATTTTTCTTTTTACGCTTAATCCTACCATTTTTCATTTGCGGGATATAAACAAAAATCGCAAAAATGCCAAAAATGCCAAAAAATGCCATAGCATTTTTAAGCCCAATAAGATTTAGCAAAGGCAATGCTAAAAATATGCCAATAATTGTAGAGAGATTTAAAGAAAGACTATAAATTCCCATAATCTTTGGAATCTCATTTGGAAACTTCGCCTTAATAAAGCTGGGCATAAGCACATTAGCAATCGCAATGCCACTGCCTAACATCACACTTCCTACAAATAGCCCCACACTCCCAACATAGCTTCTAACAATCTCTACTATAAAAATCAAAATCATTCCAAAAAGCATTGCACGAATGGGTGAAAAATAAGCCACCACAAACGACATAAAACCAAAAACAATTAATGGCAAAGTTGTGAGGAATCCAGCCACAGCGGAATTTATATTATAAACAATTTTTATTTCTTCAATGAGAGGACCAATAAGTGTGATAGGCGCCCTTAAATTAATAGATACAATAAGAACAACTAAAAGATTAAGCCAAAAAAACTTTCGCATTATTTTACAAAATTAGAATCTAAAAAGATTCTAACTCATTATACAAACTATCTCGTAACACAGGGACAAATCCCGCATCTTTGATTTGAGATATAAGCATCTCTTTGCTTAAGCCTTTTTTGCTGTTTGCACCGCCAGCACTTTGTATATTCTCCCTTTCTATTGTACCATCAATATCATTTGCACCAAATTCTTGTGCCACCATCGCAAGATTTAGCCCTAAAGTCGCCCAATAAGCCTTAATATTTGGGACATTTGACAAAACTATCCTGCTAATTGCAATAGTTTTTAGAATCTCAATCCCGCTAGGAAAATCCTTAACATCTAAAAAATTATTTTGCTTTTGATAAAGTAGCGGTATAAAAGCATTAAATCCACCGCTTTGCTCTTGAAGCTCTCTAATCTTTAGCATATGAGCGATTCTATGCTCTCTTTTTTCAATATGTCCAAAAAGCATCGTTGCATTACTTTTCTTACCCATACTATGCCATATTTGGTGGATTTCTAGCCAATTTTGTGAGCTAACCTTACCTTTGCAAATGTGATTTCTAATCTCCTCATCAAATATTTCTGCACCACCTCCAGGCATAGAATCTACACCAGATTCCACCATATCCTCTAATATTTGCTTATAAGATTTATTAAATTTTCTATGCAAAAAATCCACTTCTGCCGCAGTCATTGCCTTAATATGAATATCTTTAAAATTATCTTTTAACGTCTTAAAAATATCAAAATACCACTCATATTTGTAATTTGGATTATGAGAGCTAACTATGTGAAACTCCATTGCGCCATTTGCATAAGCCTTTTGCGCCTCAAAGATAATTTCATCTTTAGTCATTTCATAAGGATTTGGATTCTTTCTATGTGCTGAAAATGCACAGAATTTGCAAATATCTGCACAAATATTACTAGGATTTATGTGTTTGTTTAGGTTAAAATATACTTTTTTTTGATGAAGATTCTGCCTAATTTCATCAGCTCTCTCCCCTAGCTCAAACAAATTGCAATCATAAAGCTTAACTAAATTGCTAACACTCAAATCATTTTCATCTATCACTTTTTTGCCTTTAGAAATATTTTGAAAAGCTAGATTTTAACATTAATTTTTTAAAAATTAGGCTTATGTTTTGCATAATGATTTAGAAAATATATTAGAGTAGATTCTAAAAATTACAGAAAAATCTTGATTTTTTTATATGGTTTTATGCTTGGTATATCAGGTTGCTTATAAATTAATTTGGTATATATGATGGCAATAGAGCAATTCTAGGTGGATAGTTTGATTGTTCTTTGTTAAATTTAGTGGAGTGTATTAGAGGCTTCGCATAAAAATATGCATTATAAATAATGGTGTAAATTTGGATTTATTAGTCAATTATAAGATAGTAGTGATATATTTGCTATATCTATTTGGCTGAAAATCAAAAGAAATACTAGCAGCAGGAAATATTTAAATTATTTAGATAGTTTTTTAATGGTTTTACTAATATCCATAGAATAGATTTAAATGCAAGACAAAGAGATAAATGTTATGAAATTACATAATTTAAATTAATTTTTAAATTCTATTCACAGATAATAAAATAAACAAAGATTGCATAAATCATATAGCAATACTATTAAAAACATAAAAAAGCTTTAGCTTGAAAAATTTATATGTGTTTTTAGTATGTAAGAGCAAGAATTAAGAGAGAATATTAGTTTAGCTTACTTAATTTATGAATGCAATAAGTTTTAGATTTAATATTAGTTTTAAACATAGTTTTTATTTGTTCTTATTATGATTATATCGCTATTTGCTAATATTTATACAAATCCCAAATAAGCAGATTTTTATCTAAAATAAAAAATCTGCACAAAAATATTTAATGTTTTACTTCATAAATCATATATTTAAATCGCTTGGCAATTCCCTCTGCTCTTTGAAAAATAAAATTTCTGGGTTTCTCATTGAATACTAAATCTAAACTTTCATAAAATATTTCTAACCAAGTATTAAAAAGCTCTTTTGGAAATGGTGGTAAATCGATATGTGCTTTCATCGGTTGCCCATCATAGCAAGGCTCACCTAGTAGCATTGAGCGCCAAAATCTTGCGATTTTAGCTTTATGTACCACCCAAGCATCATCACTTCTTCCAACTTTATTATTAAAAATCTCACCAAGCTCGCTTTTATCCGCTCTAATTTTGTTATAAAAAATATCCATTAGTTTATCAATAGATTGACTATTTATCTCATCATATTTCATATTTTTCCTTATATTGGGTTAAAAAAGGTAATATTATAATAAAATATTATCCTAATGTTGATAAATATTAATTTTTTAGCTAGAAATTTGCCTTATAATCTTAAATAAAAAATTAAGCAAATATTAATTTGCTATGTTATTCAAATCTTTTAGTGAAGTTTTTGCGTATCGTCTTTATTTGTCTCACTAAAATCAATGATTATCATACCTGCAAATTCATCTTTTTTGTTTTTTTCTTGCTTGTAGAACTCCACTCTAAATTTCGTATTATTCTTATCAATCGCAAATTTATTTAGCAAATCGCTTCGTTTAATCTCTACATCTACTTCGCTATTTAGCCCACTTTGTTGGAATCCTATCACATTTACACGATAAGGAAGATTTGTGATTTTAAAGCTATTTTTTGCTTTTATTATCGTTCCTATTGGCACTTCGATTTCACTATTATCAATATCTAATGTGATATTTTTCAAACTATCATCAAACTCTATAAATAATGGTTTTAGAGAGACTAGATTCTTATTTCCATTTTTGATTCTAAAATTTTTATCATCTTTAAAAAGCCATACAATAGGCGTATTTGAATAAAATTTTAGATTTTCCTTTGGAATTGGGAAATAGTTTAAATGTGGCTTTATATTATAAAGTGGTAGTTCTATAATATCATTTATAACGATATTTGTGTTTTTATCATTAATTAGATTATTAATGCTTTTTATATCCAGCGTAAAATCTCTTTTAAACTCAATATTCATTAATTTTAGCATTCCTTCAATCGCAAGCAAGTGATAATACACTCTCTCGCCTAATGGCAGACTTTTTGATGCCTCACTTGCATAAGCTAACTTTTTATTTAAAGTAGCAAAATAAGTTAGACTCTTTAGCTGCTCGCTATCACCATTTGCTGTATTTGTATTTCGCACATGAAAGCGGTGAATCTCATTTAATAGATTCTCATTTATATGATTTACGATATTTGAAATATTATTATTTAAGTCATTGTATTCTAGCAGGCTATTTTGGTCGATTATTGAGCAATTTCCCCAGCGATTTTGATTTAGCAAATTGCTTATATATTTATCACGATAAAATCCGCTTCCATCGTGCAAATGCAAAATACTTCCGACATTTTCATCTAAAATTAATTTTTTTATATTTTGGATAATTTTATAGTCTGGGTCGCTAGAATCTAAATTAGCAAATTTTCTATTCATATCACCATAAATTCCACGATTATTTTTTAAAATGCTGTATTGATTGAGATTTGGCACTACCCAGACATTGCCATCAATGATTTTATAATATTTAATTAAAATTGAAGTAGCATTAAATGCCCCAGGCTCATCACCTTGAATTCCAGACATTATAAGTAGCACAGGCTTATTTGTGAGATTTTTAGATTCTAATTTATATAGGCTAAAATCGATAGGTTGAGAATAAAGCAGGTTTAAAAATATAAAAAATAATAATTTTTTCAAAAATAACCACCAAAATAAATATAGTTAAAAATTGCAATTATAGCAAATAAATTTAGTGGAATGAAACTTGCTTGAAAGCCCTATAATTTTAAATATCAAGGGGTTTAGTTTGAATAATAGCATATTAGAGACACTAAAAAAACATATCGAAGAAAATGATTTAGAAAGTGCATTACAGAATACAGAAGCTACCAAAGCAAAACTAACAAAAACACAAATTCACAATTTTGGAGAAAATATGAAAGGTATAAATGAGTTTATAGGAGCAGCTCAAGCATTGAGTTTAAATCTGTCAAAAATACGGAATCTAAATGATAAAATTGAATACATTGATGAGCTGTTAAGCGAAAATAAAGAGCAAAGCTTCGTGCTAAAAACCCAAAGAAACGCACATATAACAAATATTAAATATATTATTAGCAATGCTACTTTTTTAGGCGTGGAGCTATTTGATACAAATCTATCTTGTGTAGTTAGTGGAAATATATTTAGTCTGAATATAGCTAACCCGATAAACTATATTGAAAATAATTTATCTATATATTGCAATGAGAAGATTGAGGAGATAAGTAAGTTGCTATCAAATCTAAATAATGCCCTAAATGCAAAAGAACAAAATGTAGAATCTAAAGAATTAAGCAATGAGATGGATTATAGCGACATAGCACTAACTTTTAAAAACTTGTATAACTAATCTCAAAATCTAAAAATAATCTAAATAAAAACATAAAAAATTTAGATTTTATTTATTGTGTAGAATTTAGCACCTAAAAACATAGAGTTTATCTTGAGTTTAAGCATCTTAAGTGTAAGATTTTAGGCTTTAATTTAAATTTAAACAAATATTTAAATTATTTTTTAGTCAAAATAAATTTATTTCCATCTTTTATAAATGCTACTTTTTTGGCTTTTATTAGACTTGAAGTAGCAGCTTTAAAGGCTTTTTTACTCATATTTAGAGTGCTTTTTATTAACTCTGGGCTTGAATCAAAGTCAATGTTTAGCCTATTATTATTTTTTAAAAGTATCTCTAGAATTAAACTCTCATTCGCATTAGTATCATTTTTAAGCCCTAAATCGAGCTTCCCATCAGCTCTAATCTTTTTTACAAAAGCTCTACAAGTCTCACCAATCTCTAAATTTCTATTTAAATCATTATTATGAATAATCCCAAAATATTTATCATTAACAACACAATTTAGCCCAATATCAGTTTTTAAAAATGGCAGAATCTTAACACTCTTATTTCCTAAATTTTTGCTTGTTTTAACTGCTTTGCTTAAAAAATCCGAAATGTTTGCCCTTGCAATAAGCCTATTTTGCTTATCAAGCAGAATCTTAACTACAACTTTTTGATTAATTTTATAGTGATGTGGGTTCTTGCTAGGCATAAAAATATCCTTTGGAATCCCTAAATCAAGATAGATTCCATTCTTTTCTATACTTACAACCTCAAGGGAGGCAATATCATTTACAAAAGCCTTCGGCGTGGTAGTTATACTAACTATCCTATCCTCACTATCAGTATAAACAAACACCCATACAAGCGAATCTATTTTATGCTCGTATTTATTTATATATCTATTTGGAAGCAAGACTTCAACCCCTGCCTCATCGCTTAAATACGCACCAAAAGAGCTAAATCTCTTTAGCTTTAAAAACTGCATTTCACCTATTTTGATGATAATTCTCCTAGTAAATTTAAGATATTTTTTATGTCAATATTCATATCAAATTCGCTTACACCAAAATTAGTTGCCAAAAATGCGATTAGTGGGATAAAAGCTATTGTTAAAAGTAACATTTCCTTTGTGCTTCCTGTTCTAAAACGCAAAACTTTTGGCAATAAAACTGCTCTAGCTTTAGAAAATGGAAAAAAGTAATGCGGAATTCCACTAATTGTCAACATATCGCCTATTTGATGAAGCAAGATTCCATAGCTAAAGGCAAATAAAATTAAAGCTATATTAAAATTAACATTAATTAAAAAGATTCCAAATATAAGAAAAATCAAAGGAAAGGCAATAAAATGCGTAAATCCGCGATGAGAAAAGCTAATACTAACAATATGTGAGATAAGCGGAAGCTTCCGTCCAATATAGCTTTTTGGCTCATCAATATCTGGAAACACAGAACCAAGCAAAATAAATGGTAGCATAATGCCAAAATAAAACTCTTTACTTATATCAATCTCTCTAGCCACGCCAAAAGCTAGAATCCCACCAATTAACCCAAGTGATAAATGACTTTTTGCTAACATAAATTTTCTCTCATTTTTGAATTCCCTTTATTTTTTGCATTTTAGATTCTGTAATTTTAAGCAAGTTAGCAAATATCCAAATTTCAAATATAGCTTGAAAATTCATTATACAAAGCAAAATATACATTTAACAATCCTAGAATCTAAAAACATCTAAATTTTATATATTTAATATTTTCTGCATCAAAGTTGGGTATAGTCTCGCTAATCTCTAAGCTATCGCCTACATTTAGCTTTAGTGGTGATAAATTCACTTCATATTCTGGCTTTTGAAATGGAAATTTTTTATTAATATAGATTCCAATGCGACACTGTTTTAGCGATATTTTACCTTTATTTGTAAGGATTCCATTGACAAAATAATTATTTATATAAACTAACTTTCTAGATTCCAAATCCTTAAACTCAACTCTATATATATAGCCATTAGTTATAAGCGCTGTCAGGAAAGGAATTGAAAAGAATAATGAATATGAAATTGCAAAGATTAAAATCTTAACCTTCCCTTTAAACATAAAGCCAAGCACAAAAGATATAACAAAAATGATAAATAATACCCCAAAGACTAACATATCAGCCATACTTATTGGTATAGAAGCAATCTCAATCATAGAACTAAACCCTAAATAAGCCAATTATTTTCATTTATCATTTGCATATTCATCAAAAAGCTATTTTTTTCTAGCGTTTTTTTCCTCTATACCACTTATGCTAAATCGCCTTTGAAGCTCCTGCATAACCCTTGATGGCGAGATATTTCTAAAGCTTAATCCAACTAAAGTGTGATAGATTAAATCGCTACATTCATAGATAATTTCTTCTTCATTTTTATCTTTCAGAGCAAAGCAAAATTCCCCTGCCTCCTCTACTATTTTCTTACAAATAGCATTTTCACCCTTTGCATAAAGTGAGGCAGTATAGGAAGTAGTCGCTGGAGCATTTTTTCTATCTTGCAAGATATGATATAAAATATCCAATGTGTGATAAGGAGAATCTATTTTATCACTAGAATTAGGCTTATTAATGTCTAAAGAAGCTAAACCAATTTTTTTAAAAAAGCACGAATACTCCCCAGTATGACAAGCTACACCATTTTGCTCTACCTTAAAAAGCAAAGCATCATTATCACAATCTATATAAATTTCTTTTATTTTTTGCGTATTTCCGCTCTCCTCACCCTTTTTCCAAATACGATTCTTAGAGCGTGAAAAGTAGTGCATAATACCACTTTGTAGGCTTAAAATTAGGGAATCTTTACTCATATAACCAAGCATTAAAATCCTATTTTTTAAATCCTGTGTAATTGCTGGGATTAGCGAAATTTTATCCCAATCTAGCGAGTTTATAATAGATTCTAGACTGCTAGATTCAGCTTTGTTAAGTGAGTATTTATTAGATTCCATATCTTACTCCAAATTAATTTTAGATTCTTAAAATAGATTTTAGCCACTAAATAGTATTTAATTAGTTTTTGCTTTTTGAAAGCTATTTTAAGCCCTAATTTATTACTGTAAGGCAGCAGAGCTTCTTTGCTTATTTTTAGAATCAACCCAAATATTTGGCACAGCACCACCAGGTGTTAGGAATATTTGAGCGTCTTTATTTTCACGCAATGCTTCATTAAACTTTCCTTGTGTCTCAATCTGCCTTAAATCAAGTAGTCTATTTGAAAGACTATCGCTAATTAGCCTATTTGCTTGACTTTGCGCTTTTGCCTCGATGGTTACTGCATCCGCTGCACCTTGAGCTTTTGTCCTATTTACATCTGCTTCACCTTTAGCTAGTGTTACAGCTTTTTCTGCTTCCATTTTTGCCTGCTCGACCTCATATCGCTTTCGCTCTGCCTCTTGTCTTGCTACTTGAACTTTTTCAATCTGCTCTTTAATATTTTGCGGAAGCACAATCTCTCTTAACTGCACAGAACTTAATGATACAGGTTGGTTTGTAAATTTCATTATCTCTGCTTCTATATTTTTATTAATTAAATCTGCAATTTCATTTCGTTTTATAGGCAACTCTTCCGCAGGATAACGACCTACAACACTTCGCACAACATCACGCACAACAGGATTTATAATCTTTTGTTCCCAAGAGAGCCCATAGGTAGCAATAGTTTGCGGTGCGGTAGTCGCATTTAGAAAATATTGCACGGTTAACTCTATTGAGACGGTTAATCCTCTGCTATCCATAACACTTATTGCATCATTTCTAAAAATCCCTTGATTCTTTCCCACAACGCCCATATCCTCTGTTCTTGAAAAATTTATCGTCCTAACTCTAGTATCTACAATAATTACATTTTGAATAATAGGCACAAAAAAGTGGAATCCAGGCTGAAGTGGGGTATTATCATACTTACCAGCAGTAACCTTAATTCCAACTTCACCAGAATTAATTATCATAAAAGGCTTTGCAATCAATAGCACAAGCACGATTAAAATAACAACAACGATACTAATAAAAGTCTTTCCATTTGGCATATTTACATTATTAAAATCAAAGCCACCTTTTGGCTTTCTGGGCGGCTTTTTAGGTGGAATATTGTCATTTTTATTGTCGTTATTATTTTGATTTTTTCTTCTTAAATGTTCATTTAAATCTATTGGCATAGCACCTCCTTTAAATTAATTTATATAGGTTAAGAATTTATCATATTTTGGATTTTCACCTTTTGTAATAGAAAAAAACTCATCTTGCAATCTTTTTGTAATCTCACCTCTTTTTCCATTTCCAATAGCTCTAAAATCAAGCTCTCTAATAGGTGTTACTTCCGCAGCAGTTCCTGTGAAAAATGCTTCATCAGCGATATAAACCTCATCTCTAGTAATTCTTCTTCGCTCAATTTCTATTCCTAAATCATTTGCGATTTGAATAACGCTATCTTGTGTAATAGATTCTAAAGAATTATCATTTGGCGGGGTGATTAACTTACCATTTCTAACAATAAAAAAACACTCTCCGCTTCCCTCTGCGATAAATCCACTATCATCCAGCAAAAGCGCCTCATCAAAGCCACATTCTATAGCCTCATATTTTGCCATTTGTGAATTTAGATAGTTTGCACTAGCTTTCGCCCTGCCCATAGTCGCTTTGATAGGATTCCTAACAAAAGAGCTGGTTTTTACTCTAATTCCATTTTCTATCCCCTCTTCACCGAGATATGCACCCCAATTCCACGCTGCTATAATCATATTCACAGGGGCTTTAGCGTGATAAAGTCCCATAACGCCATAGCCCAAAAATACAAGCGGACGAATATAGACATTTTGAGTATAGCAATCCAAATTTGCCTTTAAAAGCTCAATATGTGCTTTATTGATTTCATCAAAGCTATAAGGGCAGTTTAAAACTAGAATCTTGCAACTATTTAGTAGTCTTTTTGTATGGTCTTCTAATCTAAAAATAGCTAATCCCTTTTTTGTCATATACGCTCTAGTCCCTTCAAATGTAGCGTTCCCATAGTGCAAACTATGTGAAAGCACATGCGTTGTAGCATCTTTCCAATCTATTAGCTTTCCATCTTGCCAAATATATTTTGCCTCTTCCATATTTTTTAACTCCTAATTAAAATAAAAAATAAATTTTATCTAAAAACTATAAATGTTTTATTAGATTTGGTATTAATTGCCAATAATCTCTCTCGTGCCTTTTGAATTTGGTGGCGATAAAAAGCCATCATTTTCTAATTCTTCAATTATCTTTGCCGCTTTGTTAAAGCCTATGCCAAGCTGCCTTTGAATATAGCTAATAGAAGTTTTTTGAGTTTGCAAAATTATTTCTTTCGCTCTTATTTTATAATCTTCATCGCTACTTAAATTTGTAGCCACCATTTGCTCAGGTGGAATCTCCTTTGGCTCTAATGAAAATAACTCATCATACTCTACTTCTTGCTGGCTTTTGATGAAATTTACTACATTTTCAATTTCCTTCTCATCATTGTATGGAGCGTGAAGTCGCACAATTTTATTTGTTTTAGAAAATAGCATATCGCCTTTTCCTAGCAAAGATTCTGCACCTAATTCATCTAAAATAACTTTAGAATCTATTTTTGAGCCAACGCGATAGCTTATTTTTGAGGGAAGATTACCTTTAATCAGTCCTGTTACGACATTAACTGTTGGTCTTTGTGTTGCGATTATTAGGTGAATTCCGGAAGCTCTTGCTTTCCCAGCTAGTGATATTAGAGAGTTTTCAGCCTCTCTACCCCCCATAATCATTAAATCAGCAAATTCATCAATAATCACAACGATATATGGAAGCTTCTCAAAGCCTTCACTTTTAGCTAAAAGATTGTATCCAACGATGTTTTTTACTCTTACTTTATTCATCATTTCATACCGCCTATTCATCTCATCAACCATTTTACTCAAAGCAATTATTGCTTTTTTAGGATCTGTTATAATTGGCGTTAAAAGATGCGGTATATCCTCATACAAACCAAATTCTAGGATTTTTGGGTCAATCATAATTAGTCTTAAATCTTTTGGCGTATTTTTATAAAGAAGTGAGAGAATCATCGCATTGATACCCACACTCTTGCCACTTCCTGTTGTCCCTGCGATTAACAAATGTGGCAAAGTAGCCAAATCCTCTACAACAGGATTCCCCACGACATCTTTGCCGAGCACGATTGCAAGATTCGCATTAGAGTTTTTAAACTCTTTACTTTCAAAAATCTCCCTTAAATAAATGGTTTGGATCTTATTATTTGGAATCTCAATTCCAACTACATCTTTTCCTGGGATTGGTGCTTGGATTCTAATGCTAGTGGCTTTTAGTGCCATAGATAAATCATCTTGCAGATTTTGGATACGAGAAACCTTGACATTTACAGCAGGACGAAACTCAAAAGTCGTTACCACTGGTCCGCTGTAAGTGCGAACAATATCACCCTCAATTTTAAATACTTTTAACTTATTAAATAAATTATGAACTTTTAAGTCAATCTCACTATCATCAATATCAAACTTATGCGATGGTGGCGGATTTAAAAGCTCTGTTGATGGAAGCGTGAATTCGACATTTTGTGTGTTAAAATCTATGCCACTAGAGTGAGAAATCTCATTTTGTGTATTTAAACTGGCATTAAAATTAGAATCTCCATACATAGAATCTCGTGATAAATTAGCATTATATTTATTAGAAGTAAAGTTGGCAGAATGCGAGAAATCTGCTCTGTTGCTAAAAGTAAGATTATCATCCAAATTTCTATCATTAATAGAATCTAAATTATTTTGTGCATTATCATTAATCCTAAAATTAGGCTGCGAAGGTGTAGTATCTAAAGCAGGATTTGTTAAATTTGTATAATTTTTAGAGTCTGCCTCACTAAAATTTTGACTATGCAAATTATTATGCAAATCAATATGTGGGCTGTGTCGAGAAAAATTTTTAGAAATGTTATTGTCATTTGTTTGCTCATTGCTAAACTGATAGCTAGATTCTACTTTATCTATTTTAGTTTCCATATCAGAAATATTTAAATCTTTTCTATACATTTGGGTGCTAGAAATTTGAGCCCTTAAATCTTGGCTATTTACAGCCTGATTATCGTAGTTTGTAAAATCTTCATCTCCTTTAACATAAGAATCAGAAAATCCCAAATCATTGTGTGATAACCCCTCATAGCTAGAATCTAAATATTGCTCATCTTGCAAGTTTCTAAATGGATTGTTGTGATTGAAACTATATTGATTTGCTAAAGCAGGATTCGTAAAATTCGTGGAATTAGCTAGATCTGTTTGCAAATATTGACTTTGTAATTGATTTTGCAAAGATACTTTATTTTCTTTATATTCACTAGATTCAATTATTCCATTATTTATTTTATTGTGAGGTGAATTATTCCACATATTTTTTTGTGCATTGTGAATGGCTATATTGCTATTTTCATTTGTATTTTGCGCATCATTTGACTGCAAATAAGACATATCAAGTCTTTTTTGTTTTTCTTCTATGAGTTTTAATCTTTCTTCTAGTTTTTTTTGTGCTATGATTAGCGTTGCATTCATTTCATTTAGGGCATTTTCATTAAGCTTTGGTTCAGATTCATTTTTAATTCCAGAAATCTCTGCATAAATTTTTGTTTTATTTGTGTGGGGCTTATCTAAATCATAGCTAGGGATTTTATCAACAATTTCAACTTTATGCTCCACATTATCGTAATCATCAAATCTTGGTCTATTCTTCTCAATATAAATTCCCACATTTTCATCACTATTTTCATCTGTGGCAAGCTCTGCTATATAATCTCTTTTATTGGTATTTTTATCTACTTCAAAATGCCCAGAATTATTAGATTTTTGCAAAATTCTGGCATTATCATATTCATCTTTTTTATATGTTATATTCTCTATATTCTCATAGTAATCATCTTGAGCTTCAGAAATATTCCTAGTTGTTGGTGTTGTGGGCGTTACTTGTATATAGTCAAGATTAAAATTAGCATTTCTAAAAGATTTATCAATATCAATGTGAATTACATTTTCTTTTTCTTTGGATTTTATGCTTTTAGATTCTACATTTGTATTTTTTATATCTTGCAGATTTGGATTTGCTAGATTTGAATTAAAATCTTTTTTATCATGTATTGCAACAGAATCCGCTTTTAAATTTCCCTGAATCTTAGAATCTCGTTGAATCTGTTCTCTTTGTAAAGGTGTTATAGCATTATTTTGTGTTTTATTGTTTAGTCTTTCTAATCTTAATTTTTGTGCCTCATCTTTAAACTCTAATTCGATTAATTCCTCATCGCTCAAGGTATTTCGCCTTCTAGTTTTTTCCTCAGCTTCTCTTAATTTACGAATGATAGGGCTATCTGCTCCTATTGGCTTTATTTTTGGGGTGGAAATTGTATTTGTAGTGCCTTTTGCTTGCTCTTTTTGTGTATTTTTGATAAGTTTTATTTCTTTATCCATTAAACAACCATTGATAAAATTTTCGTGCAATTATAGCATATTGAATTTTTAACCCTAAGGCTTATTCTAATAATAGTTTTAATATGCTAGAATCTCAAATTTAATTTTTTAAAGTTGGGATAAAAAATGAAAGAAATTTCTTTAAACGAGTTTTTACAATCACAAGCAAAATTGGGCGAGACAACATTAGTCAAAAATGAAAATGAAGAATTATTCGTTTTTATAAATAATGAGAGCGACTTAATGCAAATGATTGCTTGTGGCACTTCAAAGGCAAAAATGGCAAAAGAGATAGAACAAAATCATTTAAGCACAAATGGCACACAAAATAATCTAAAAGATTAAAAAATGCACGGAAAAATTGTTCAGTATTCCCATTCCACAGGTGTTGGGATAATTATCAATGCTCATAGAAAACTATTTGATTTTAAACTAACAAATTGGCATGACAAAACTAGAATTCCAGAAATAAATCTATTAGTAGAATTTCGCCTTGATGATGAAAATAACAATAATGTAATCTATTTAAAAAGCTCTAAATATCAAGAATTTGATAAAGATAGCATTATAAAAGAGCGGGATTTTTGGAAAACACAAAGTGATGAAGAGCTAGAAAAAGTAGAAAATAGTGTATTTGAAAATTTAATAGAAGAGACCTATAAAAAGACAGACTATGCGATACTAAATAATATTAAAACTAGCATTTCAATAGATTTATTTATCAAATATCATTTTGAAAATGAAACAAAAATTATCAAACACGCTCTAAAGCTTCCTATTGATGGCTATGAAGTGCTAGATTATAGAGTTGTTACAAGATTCTTAACTAGAACTCTAGATTCCCTAATTTACACAGAAAAACGCATTACAAAAGATACTTTTTCGCTATATTTACAACTTTATAGCAAACTCCAATATTATACAACTGGATTTTACAAAGCACAGCAGGAGACAAAAAAGGTTTTTAGAGAAGTTTTTTTAACACAACAATTATACTACATAGCCGCAAGACAGAAGCTAACAAATATAAAAGATGATTTATTAATGTTTGAAAACAAAGAAAGAACTTTAAAAAGCCAAATAAATAATATTAACAATAGACTTGCAAATAACGACCCAAACGCACAAATGACTTTAAGAGAAAAGCTAGAAAAATCCATCTCACAGCATAAAGAAGCTATGACAAATATTCAAAATTTAAGCAAACTAAAAGAGCGACTTGAAAAACTGCTATTATTGTTTGAAAAGACTTATGAGAAAGAATTTATAGAGAAATTTGACAAAATCAAAGGACAGATTTTTGAACATATCAAAAATGCAATAAATATCACAATCACTTCGCTTGATAATAGAATGTGGCAACTTGGAATGGCAAGCGAGCCGATTAAAAATCATTTTTTTAAACTCCCTGCTAGCTATGCTTTTTGCATTTTAGCCTTTATACAGCAATATTTAAAAACGCTTGATGTTAATAAACTTAGTGATAATGACAGATTACTAAATATTTATATAAATCTCTACAAAGAACGCAATACAAAGCGAATCCTACTTATCTCAAATAATGAAAAAATAAAATTTGGACTTAAAATTAAGATTCTTAGCTTTTATAAAGACTTTATGGTAACTTCGATTGATAAAAAAATGGAGTACGAAATACTTGTTACAAATAATAAATTTGACTTTGTTGTCATAGATTTGAAAATGAGCAATAATCCAGTGGAGATGATAACTTTTGGCAAGAGTAAAAAGATTAATAAAAATGCAAAATTTATCATTTATGATGTAGATCAAATTGTATAATAAAAGCTTAAACAAGAACCAAAAAAGTTAGCTAATTTATAGATTCTAGTTTTTAGAATCTATAAATTATTTCTTTATTTTCAATTAGCATTCCTTAAAACTTTTTATAAAAAGCTATCAAATAAATGTTTGTATAGTGAAATAAAATTAAGCCACTAGCAAGATAAATTCTCCTTTTCTTAAATATTATTAAAAGATTTAAAGATATATTAGGATTTGAGGTGCAATAAATTTATATTTAAAAATTTAAAATATTGCATTTTAGATTCCATTTTGGACTTTAATAATAAGTTTTTATATCCTAAATTCTTTAAAAATATCATTTAATAGTTAAATATTTATATTAAGTTAAAGCCATATTTGCTGTTACTGCACTCTAAAAAAGAAGAAACTTTACAAATTAAAAGATAAAAAATATTGTCTAAAATAAGAGATTTTAAGGTTTATGCTCCCAAAAACTTTCCTAGCTAAAGACTTAAAAATATAGACTTAAAAAAGTAAGTCTATTTATTAAAGTTTTAGTTTGCTAGTATAAATTGCATCTTGCTAAAAAATAAGAGTCTTGTTCCTAAAATTTATAAATTATTATTTTTTAGAAATAAAATCTTTTATATTTTTCTCCACACCCTCAAGTAGTCTTGCTCTACTCTCTTTATAAGCCCACGCAATATGTGGAGTTAAAAGTAGCTTATGCTGAATCTTTTTATCTAAAAATGGGTGATTTTCTGTCATCGGCTCGACCTCAAGCACATCACAAGCAAAATAAAAATCCTTTTTCTTTATACATTTATACAAATCACTTTCATTTACAATTCCACCTCGCCCCATATTTAACAAGATAGCGTTAGTTTTAAGGAGATTTAGTTCTTTTTTTGTGATTAAATTCTTTGTCTGTGCGTTTAGTGGTGCGTGTATTGAGATAATATCACTATCTTTGATTAGATTTTCTAGGTTTTTTTCTTGTTTAAATTCTTTAGAATTATTCTTGCCGCTCGTTGAGTAATAAATCACATTTGCACCAAAACTTTTTGCAATATTTCCGACTTTAGCACCAATATTGCCAAGCCCAATAATTCCCCAAGTTTTATTATCTAGCTCATAAATTTCATTGCTTTTATTAATATGACAGAAAATCTCATTTTTCGCCCATTTGCCTTTTTTTACAAATTTATCATAGTGTTTTAGCTGCCCAAGCAGATTCAAGGCAAACATAAATGTATGTTGTGCAACCGCATTCGTACTGTAATCTGCCACATTTTTAACATCAATTTTTAGCGCTTTGGCAGATTCTAAATCAATATTATTCATTCCTGTTGCGGTTACACAGATTAATTTAAGATTTGGAAGCTGTTTTAAAATAACAGAATCTAGCACAACCTTATTTGTCAAAATCACATCTGCATCTTTTGCCCTTTTTACAACCTCCTTTTTATTTGTAGTATCATAAATTGTCAATTTTCCTAGTTTTTTTATTTCTTCTAAACTACTACCGCCCAAAGTCATTGCATCAAGTATGACTATATTCATTATATCTCCCTTCGTTTTTGATTTTAGTAAGATTATAGATATTAAAATACCTATTTGGCTATAATAGCCAATTTAGTTTAAAAAATATCAAAATTTAGGATAAAACTTTGAATGGAAAGATAAAAATTGCGAATATTTTAGTAGATTCCATACCTTTTATACAAGAATTTAGAAATAGCACTATTGTAATTAAATATGGTGGGTCAGCCCAGCAGAATCTAGAGTTGAAAGAGAATTTCGCTAAAGATATAATACTTTTATATATGTTAGGAATTAGAATCGTAATAGTGCATGGCGGTGGCTCAAAAATCACGCAAATGCTTGAATCTCTAAAAATTGAAAGCAAGTTTATAAATGGTATTAGAGTTACTTCAAAAGAAGCAATGAAAGTAGTGGAAATGGTGCTAAATGGCGATATAAATAGAGAACTAACATTTTTTTTCAATCTAAATAAAATAAAGGCTGTCGGCATTAGTGGAAAAGACGCAGGATTATTACAAGCAAAACCACTAGATTTTGATACTTTTGGCTTTAGTGGTGAGATTACAAAAGTGGATACAAAAATCTTAATAAAACTGCTAGATGATGGATTTTTACCAGTAGTTGCACCCATTGCCTCTGGAGACAATCTAGAGCATCCTGGCTTTAACATAAACGCAGATTCTGCTGCTTGTGAGATTGCAAAAGCATTGAATGCCAATAAAGTGATATTTCTAACTGATACAAAAGGTGTTTTAGATGAAAATAGTGAGCTAATCCCCACACTCACGCCACAAAGTGCAAAAAAATATAAAGATTTAAATATCATCACAGGAGGAATGATTCCAAAAATTGATGCTTGCGTCTCTTGCGTTAAAAATGGCGTGCAGAAAGTTCATATAATTGATGGTAGGATTCTACATTCAATACTGCTAGAGCTTTTCACCACACAGGGCATAGGAACGCAAATAATAAATGAATAAATTTTTAAACTATCAAACCAATTTGCAATTAGATAGCTTTTGCTTGGATATAATTGTGGAATCTAAATGGAAACTAAAAAAAGAAAGCCAAATATTATGGAACTTACAAGATTAAACAAGGAAAAAAATGGAAAAATTCACTTTTAATAATCCCGCCTCAAGTCTCATTGATTTATATAAATATAGCTTTATTGATAGAATCTTTATTAAATTGCAAACTAGGGCACTTGGAAGCAAGATTGAGAAGCTTTTTATTATCCTTCCTGCACTCATTAATATGAATAATACTTCACAGCAAAATTCGCTAGACAAAGCAAAAGAATACTTACTGAATTCTATAAAACCACAAAATCTTGCACTAAAGGTCTATGACAGAGTAATTTTGAGACTACTAGAATACAAAAAAGATAATAATCTATACATACAAGACAGACAACGGGCATTTGACATTATTGCTCAAAATATACAGCTTTACAATCTAATTGATAAAATCCTAGATAAAGAAATGCAAGAGCAAAAAGACACTATTAAAGAAATTGTAAGAAAGCAATATGATGAAAATTATAAGCTAGATGATAAAGATGTAAATATTTTAAATTTTCAAGAGCAAAATTATTTATAGAATTATTTGCAGTAAAAGTCCACAAATAAATTCAAGATTTTAATCTGTATAAAAATACACTCAAATTTAGATTCTAAAATATAAAAAAGAGATTTTAACAAACAAAAAATTTGTTTAAACTTTTCTTAAATTAAGATTTATATAAGTTTAATCTACTAGAATCCCAAATTCATTCAAAACTTTTAAAAACAAAGGCATAATAAATGAATTTAACTACTATGATGAAGAAAGGCGAAGTAAGCAGAGAGTGGATTGTGCTTGATGCTGAAAATGAAATATTTGGTAGATTGATAACAAAAGCTGCGACTTATTTACGAGGTAAGCATAAGCCAAACTACACTCCACATGTTGATTGTGGCGATTTTGTTGTGATAATTAATGCAAGTAAAGTGAAATTTAGTGGATTAAAACTAGATTCTAAAGAATATTTCACACATTCAGGCTATTTTGGTAGCACAAAATCTAAAACTTTAGCTCAAATGCTTGAAAAAAGTCCAGAGAAGTTATTTAGAATAGCTGTTAGAGGAATGCTTCCCAAAACAAAGCTAGGAAAAGCTATGATAGGCAAACTCAAAGTTTATAGTGGCAGTGAGCACCCACATACTGCACAAATTAACAAAAACAAGAAGGATTAATAAAATATGACAAAAATTTATGCAACAGGTAAAAGAAAAAGTGCGATAGCAAAGGTTTGGATTAAAAGTGGTAAAGGTAGCTTATTAATTAATGGCAAAAGTTTAGATGAGTGGCTAGGCGGACACGAGGCAATTAAAATGAAAGTAACTCAACCTCTGCTTCTAACTAAACAAGAAAAATCACTAGATATAGTTGCTACCACATTTGGTGGTGGATATAACGCACAAGCAGAAGCTTTAAGACACGGAATCTCAAAAGCACTAAATATTTATGATGTATCATTTAGAGCAATTTTAAAGTCTTATGGATTATTAAGACGAGATTCTAGAGTTGTAGAGCGTAAAAAATATGGCAAAAGGAAAGCAAGACGAAGTCCTCAATTCTCTAAAAGATAATTTTTACAAATTATTAAGAGTTTTACTTAAAATATGGTGGGGGGGGGTAGAATTAATGAGAATGCTATATAAGGATAGAATATCACAAGTAAGCTCTTTTAGCCTTACTTGTGATATACATATTAGAGGCATTGATGTGGTGCTGGTGTATGTGCCTGTTGATGGACCATATATTGGCAAACCACAATATGAAGATATATTATCATTTACTAATGAAGCGGATGTAAATTTGGTTCATTCTAATATTATGGAAATAAATCATTTAATGCTATACAATGGATATGCAAATATTGATGCAGAAATATCTAGACTAGAGCATAACTTCGCAAATTGCGTAAAAAGTATAAGAAAAAAAATAGATAGATTGTAAATATCATAAGCAGGAATCTTAAAGTATTAATATTAGATATTACTTTAATTATTTATATGCTTGGATTTTAAAGTTCCTCATATTTACAATAAATCTAAAATAATCTTTTTATAGCCTTGCAGTGAGAAAATATTGCTTCTCTGTAAGGTAGAATCTCAAGCTTAAAATTTTTAGAACTTTTAGCAAAAAGCTTTTCTATAATATTAATATTAATTTAGAGAATCTAGCACCCTGTTTTGATTTTTAAAATTTAGAAATTTAAAAATTGCCCTGTATATATTTAGCAAGTATTTTGGTAAAAGTTTATAATACTTCCCTAATTTACTAAAACACCCTCTTTTATCACAACTTCACAAGATAACATAATAAAGAGTGTCTCAACACAAGCATTTAGATAAAATATACTTGTGGCATTTACCCTCGCAAAATCGACCTGCAAGCATTAGAAAAAATAAAGTAAATTCATTATGTGCGTCTAAAAGCTTTCTACAAAAGTGGCTTTATATAAAAGCATTTATTGCTTAAATATTTAATATTTAACAAAGATTTTCTTTATCAAGCAAAATTTTAGCTATAAGCTCATTTTTAAAATAAAACTCTGTATCATAATCTTGCAAATTATCTTTAAAAATATTAAAAACTATTGAGCTGTTAATACAATGACTCTTATTTTCTCATTTTGAAAGCCAAACTCTAGCACATTTTTTAAAAGTTATCTTTTAAATTAATTTTTACTTCTTTGTAAATTTTTTGATTAGATTCTAAAATAGATTCTACCCCTGCAATGCAGACAAATATAAACTTACTTACAAAAAATCAAACTATAAACAATATTAGAATCTAAAATGACAAGAATTATTGTCTTTGCAAAGCTTTAGCTAAAGCAATTTAAGGATGATATAGATTCTTCAGTTTCTTAAAAAACTTCAAAATGACAATAAAAATTCTATTATTCTCACTTCTATGTCATTCTAAACATTTAGGTGAAAAATCTAAGTATCAATCAAAAAATGAAATAATTTTTCATTACAAAGAAAGTAAAAATAGATTCCAGGCTTAAAACTATAAATAAAATACACATAATAATTTTATTCACATCTAGCAAATCTTTGGAAACTAAAATAGTATCTAAGATTTTAGAGATTAAATTAGAATCTAATAGATATTTCACTTGTTTAATAAGCTCAATAAGTCAATGAAGCTAATAATTTTAGCTTATAAAGATTCTAAATTGCCACGATTTTAATAATGAAAAAATATCGTAATGACAAAATAAAGATTTTATTTCCTAATCATATATTCATATTTATGCCCATGAAAATCCTTAATTTTCACAAATTTAAAGCCTAGCTTGTGATAAAGTGCCTTTGCGATGGTGTTATCATATTCTACGATTAAAGAAAGTTTTTTGCCTTTATTTTGTGCTTCTTTTGTTGCAAACTCTATAAGTTTTTTGGCAATACCCTGTCCTCTAGCCTCTATATCCACTGCTATTGTATCAAGATAATACTCATCTTCGCATTCTTTAAGAAGATTCTCTTTTCCTAGCTTGTGTAAATGCAAATTTAGTAGCTCATCTAAAGATTCTGCTTTTGCTCCGTCATAAATACAAATTGCCCCAATCACAATGTTATTTTGCTCATAAACAAAAACATTTTGATAACTCAAGCGATTATTTTCCTTACAAAAAAACTCCTCTAGAACCGCCAAAGCCTTGTCTTTATCATCATATCCACTCATTTTATAGATAAAATGACCAGCTGCATCGCCTAATAGAGCAATAGCCTTTTTACTATCCGTCTTTTTTGCAGCTCTTATCACTAAACCTCCTTTTATACCTCTTAAAGCATTTGATATACATAAATTATAGCAAATTAGGTTTTTAGCGTATTTAAATCTTTATGAAAACTTATTATAAAAATTTAATAATACAAATAGTAAGCTATATCTTTAATCTTTTATAGAATCTTGTAAATTCTGCAAGGATATTAAAGTGTTTTTGCTCTCTTTAATTAGATTGCTTTTGAAAAAATGACATAGTGAGCAAAATATTTGCAAATTCTTATCTATATCCTTTAAATTCTCCTATTTTTGAAAGCCCTATCCATAAATTATTTTGTTTGTTCTTTTAGATTCTCCTCTTTTATAATTTGTTTCATCTCTTCATTTTTCTTTTTCTCATAAATTCAATAAATTTCTCATTTATATAACCAAGGGGTAAAGCTTCTATCAAATCTACTTTGTTACACAAAGTATGGCTAGAATCTATACTTTTTTGCACCTTTTGCCAAACTTTATAATATCCTCTTTGCTATATTTATTGATAAGATTTAAGATAAAATCAATATTAATTTTTACCTGTTTTACAAACTCTATTTCAAAGATAGCTTCATTATTAAAACTTTCTTTTTTCTTTATTGTTAATAAATTCATCATAAATATCTAAATAGATTTACTTTTAAGCTTCATCTATAAGTTTATTATTGCTAAATTTGCTAAAAAATACTTAAAATATTTTCTATTTTTAATTTATCCCAAAAGCCTTACAAATTCTTTTTTCTATCCTCTTCTATGATTTCCTCACCTAAAATAAAGGAATCTTTTAACTCCTCTACGGGCTCTTTATAACCTTTTTATCCATCAAATCCATAGAAACAATCACAAGCTTCCTAAGTAGGACAATGCTTCGAGTATCTTCATCATTAAATAATTTTATAGCGTTATTTGTGGCATTTTGTAGATTTCTAAAACAAATAATATTGCCAAATTACTTGATAAAATCTAGAATCTTACTTTGAAGTAAAATTTTAGATTCTAGATTCTAACTCTAATTATATATGGCATTAAAAGCATTATTTTAACTTATACGCCTTTGAGTATTCATCACTATAAAGCAAAGTAAATAGATTCTTATCATAATTTTCATAGATAAAAAGTTGCACTATTAGAGAGTTGTTCGTTCTATCATCAATTGCAAAAAACATTTTTAACTTTTTTGAGTAGATTATATGAAGCTTATCTTTGTCATCATTGTAGCTTGTCGTGGTGGTTGTTAAGATTCCATTCTTTTTTTCTATGATGTGGAATTTCTGCACTTGTTTCTTTTTCTTTTCTTCTATACTTTCAATCTCACCAATCTTTGGATTAAAAAGCAATTTTCCATCTAGTTTGTAATTGCCATCTTTATCTTCGGTCGCATTATATATTGCCAAAGTTTTAGTATCTTCTTTATGTATAACCTGTCCATTTGTGTAATCTATATCGCTAAATTCATCTATTGCTGTTTGTATAGGGAGAATTGAAAATGGTAGATAAATATAAATATCTCTATTTACGCTTGGGGCTTTGAAACTGCTATCACCTAAAGTTTGAAAAAATTCTTGTGGATTGTTTAGGGAATCATACTTTTTTAGGATTTTATTAATATTATGTAGTTTTGCATTTTCTTTATCATTACTAGATTGGTAGATTGCATCAATCGCCAGTTTGGCCATATTATAAGATGAGAGCTGGTTTTCATTTGATAGAATAAAACTAGCTATAAAGTGATTTACTCCATCTAAATCTGTTCCTGATATTATCGTGTGTGTATTTGCATAATATGGAATCATAAAGCCATAATCCCACCACGATATGGTTACATCATCTCTACTTTTAGAATCTTCTTTTATAGCATTTAGTGCGCTTATTTCCATTCCATTTATAACAGGCTGGATTAGGAGATTCTTACCATAATAATAATTTGGGGCAATTATCATAAAGCCAAAAATAAGCATAACAGCAGCTTTTGTGCCAACTATAACAATTTTATCTTTAAAAATTTTATTAGCAAATGAACTCAAAAAATATATCAAATAAAAGAATCCTATGCTAAATACAGGTGCGCTAAACATTGAAAATCTCATTCCTAGTTTCAATGATGTTGCACCAAGGATTATAAATGGCAGTAAAATCATGCTTCGTGGCTCTTTAACAAACATAATCAAGATTCCAATCAAAGCAATAATAAAACCTATTTTATCCCCTATTTCTCGTCTTATTAAATCATCAAAATTGATATTTTGTAGCTCCATTATTGTGTTAGAAGTTTTTTTGAAAACAATATTTGAAGTATCTAGCACATTTTCTGTAACATATATTGAAAATTTAGAGATTAGTAAATCTGCATTTGCAACTAATAGCACAGAGATTCCAATTAGAAAAATAATTAAGCTTTTAAACTTTAATCTCTTCTTTATTTTAGCAGTAAATGAGCTAAATAAAAGTGGTTTATCAATGATAAAGTGAAGCAAAATAGCAATCAAAATAATTTTTACAAAAATATCCATATAAGAGATTGCGACAATTAGCACGCCAACGCTTTCATATAGCTTATAATCTTTTTTCTTTGCGATAAATATATAGATAGTGGCAATAAAAAGTGAGGCAAACAAAATGTAAGTAGCACTCGTTTTATGCCACGCAAGAGCAAAAATAAAAAATATAGTGGCTAAACCCAAATCCCTAAAACTATATACCCTTAAAAGCCTGATTAAAAAATAGATTCCAAATAATGGCAAGGTTAAGATAAGCATATCAGTATCGTAATATCCAGCAATCGTTCTATTCGCATAGCCTTGCGTTAATGGAGCTAAAATTGCTGCAAATAGTGCTACATAGCGATTTGATATTTCTTTTGCAATTAAAAATACAGGAATTGCAAGCAAACTCGAAGCAAATACAGGCATTAAGAAAAATAATTTATCCAATGAAAGTGGCAAAATATGATAGAAAAATGCACTTAATAATGAGGGTAATTCTAGTGCTGCCACGGGATAGAAGCTATCTTTCAAATGTCCACTTACTAAATCTTTTGTTGCAGTTGCGAAATGATAAGCGTCATTTGTGGTTAAGATTCTCTCTCCATTAAAAAAATACATTTTAAATGCAGATGAATAACTTATAAACGCTTCTCGTGCGTAAATTGATATAGCAATGGCAATTAAAATAAATATTATATCAAGTAAATAAATTCTGCTAGATTCTACTTTTAGCCATTTATTAAACATTTTAGGAGTCCTTAAGTATAAGTTAATATTTTTGGAAGTGTGGCTGGGATTATATCATAATTTAGAAATCTGAAATTTTACAAGCATTATTGTTTTAAAAATTGTAGTTTAAATTCTCATAATTATAAGTATTTATTAAGATATTACTATATATAATTTATCCTCATTATCAAAATTTAATTTATGGAGGGAATGATGAGAAATTTAGTTTTATGTGGATTATTAGGTGCAAGTTTAGCATTTTTTGCTGGTTGTAGCACAGCTTCTTCACCTGTATTAGGAGCGATTTATAGTGATGTAAAAGGTCCTATAACTTCAACTACAAATAAAAAAGGAAGTAAAGAAGGTAAAGCAGTCTGTACTTCAATTTTAGGTATTGTTGCTTGGGGTGATTGTTCTATTGAAGCAGCTAGAAAAACTAGTAATATTACTAATATATCAACAGTTGATCATGAGACTTTTAATGTTCTTGGAATCTATTCAACTTATACAACTATCATAACAGGTAATTAATTTTTTAAGATTAGCATAAGCTAATCTTAGCATAAACTTATAATTTTTTAAAAATTTAGCTTACAATAAATCTACCAACTCTTATAAAGATTCTTAATTATTTATACCTTAACCTTATGTTCAAGCATAAAACAATAAATTAACAAAATGAAGATTCATTTAATAAACTTAAAATTATTTTAAAGATTAAAATAATGGTTTTGACATAACCTTTGGAATCTCAATGTCAAGCAGTTTTAAAACACTAGGAGCTATATTGTCTAGCTTACCATTTTCTACTTTTTTTACATCTTTATCAAGCACAAAGCACCATACATAGCCTGCTGTATGGTTTGTAAGGATATTTCCGAATTCATCTTTCATCTTTTCACAATTTCCGTGGTCGCTTGTAATAATTAGTGAATAATTATTTTCTTTAGCAGATTCTATAATTCTGCCTAGTTCTTTATCGACTACCTCAACTGCTTTTATTGCTGCTTCAAAACTTCCAGTATGTCCTACCATATCACCATTTGCAAAGTTTATGACAATGAAATCTATATTTTTTTGCATATTTTCTAGCACTGCATCACATACTTCTTTAGCACTCATCTCTGGCTTTAAATCATAGGTTTTGACTTTAGGAGATGGGATTAGGAATCTAACTTCATTTTTTAAAACCTCTTCTTTTCCACCATTAAAGAAAAATGTTACATGAGCGTATTTCTCAGTTTCAGCAATGTGGGCTTGAGTGAGATTATTTTTGCTAATAATTTCAGCTAAAGTATCATTTATGTCCTCTTTTGGAAATAAAATAGGAAAACTAAAAGTTTTATCATATTCACACATCGTTAGAATCTTTATTTTTGGGCTTTTATCTCGTTCAAACTCGCTAAAATCTGCATTTCCAAGTGCTTTTATAATCTCTCTTGCCCTATCACTCCTAAAATTTGTAAAAATAAAACCCTCATTATCCTTTATCCCACTAAAACCATTAAAACTAGCAGGGATTATGAACTCATCACTTATATTTTCTTTGAATTGCGATTCTAGATATTTTAGTGGATTTTCTTGCGGATTCGTGCCAAGAGTTAGGCAATCATAAGCCACTTTTATCCTCTCCCAGCGATTATCTCTATCCATTGTATAGAATCTTCCACTAATTGTGGCAAGTTTAATATTACTAGATTCTAACTCCAATAATTCCTCTATAAATTTTGGTGCAGAAAATGGTGGAATATCTCTGCCATCAGTTATTGCGTGGATATAAACTTTTTTCCCAAAAGACTGCAAGATTAAAGCTAATGCTTTTAGGTGATTTATATGCGAATGTACCCCGCCATCACTTGCTAAACCGCATAGATGAACTACATTTAAATCTTTGCAAAATGAAAGCAGAGTCTCGTTTTTTTCCAAAGTCTTATTATCTATTGCCATAGAAATTTTTACTAAATCTTGATATAAAACTCGCCCTGAACCAATACACATATGCCCCACTTCGCTATTTCCCATTTGCCCCTCTGGTAGCCCTATATCTGTGCCAAAAGTGCTAAGTAACGAATATGGGATATTTTTAAAAAGAAAATCATAATTTGGCTTTTTAGCGCTCTCAAAGGCATTCCATTCTTTGCTCTCATTTAAACCTATTCCATCAGTAATTACTAATACTACTTTTTTTCTCATTTTGATAGTCCTAAAATGCTTAAGTTAAAGTATAATTATATATCAAAAAATCATAAATATTTTTTTAATCTTATAAGGTCTATTATGCTTTACTACCTATATTCTGAATTTGGAATCAATATTTTTCGCTATCTTTCATTTCGTGCTGGTCTTGCTTTTATAATCGCACTTTGCTTGTGTTTGTTCATTTTTCCAAAATTTATTGCATGGGCAAAGCAAAAAAAAGCAAGCCAGCCTATATCAGATTCTCTTCCAGCACATAAAATCAAGTCAAATACACCTACAATGGGAGGAGTTGTGTTTGTCAGCTCTAGTGTTATAACAGGGCTTCTTTGTGCAAATATTACAAATTTTTATGTGCTATTTGGGCTATTGGTTTTGGTAGTTTTTTCACTCATTGGGATTCGTGATGATTACATAAAAATATCAAGTCGCACAAATAGCGGAATCTCTGCTAAAAGAAAAATGCTCTTATTATTTTTTGCATCTTTTGCAGTAGCTTTTGCTTTATTTATGATAGAACATAATAGCTTTTTGTATATGCCATTTTTTAAGAATCCTATCATTGATATGAGCTATTTTTCCATTATTTTTTGGTTAATTATTTTTATTAGCTCAAGCAATGCTGTAAATATCACAGATGGGCTAGATGGGCTTGCAACGGTGCCTACCATTTGTGCAATTACCACGCTTAGCATTTTTGTTTATATAGCTGGGAATGCATTTTTTAGCTCATATTTATTGCTACCAAAGACAATCTATGGTGGAGAGCTTTTTGTCGTATCCTCTGCAGTGCTTGGCTCTTTATTTGGATTCTTATGGTATAACTGCCATCCTGCAGAAGTCTTTATGGGTGATAGTGGAAGCCTATCTATGGGTGCATTTATCGCATATATGGGGATTGTTTCAAATAATGAGATTCTATTAATTTTAGTTGGCTTAATTTTTGTAATAGAGACTTTGAGCGTGATTTTGCAGATTGGAAGTTATAAACTTCGTGGTAAAAAGATTTTCTTAATGGCACCTATTCATCATCATTTTGAGGTGAAAGGCTGGAGTGAAAATAAGATTATAATTCGATTTTGGATTATCGCACTTTTAAGTAATATCTTGGCACTTTTGAGTTTGAAGATAAGATGAAAAACTAATTAAATAGAATCTAGCAATTAGGAAATATAAAATGAAAATCTCTCTTTTTGGCTATGGTAAGACTATGCAAGAGCTTTCACATAAGCTCGCCCCTTGCAATATTTTTGATGATAAATTTTGTGAAGTTTCAAAAGATGATTTTAGAAATACCCTGCTTCCTAGTTCTATGTTTAATCCACTAGATTCTAATCTTGAGATTGTAAGCCCAGGAATTCCACCTAATTCACCTCTAATAAAAAATGCTAAGAATCTAATTAGTGAGTATGACTACTTTTTTCCTTCTCCAAAGAGCATTTGGATTAGTGGGACGAATGGAAAAACCACGACTACTGAAATGACGCAGTTATTGCTAGAAGATTTTGGCTCTGTTTGTGGCGGGAATATAGGCACTCCACTTTGCAATCTATCGCAAAATGCAAAGCTTTGGGTACTAGAGACTAGCTCTTTTAGTCTGCATTACACAAATAAGGCAAATCCATATATCTACGCATTGCTTCCTGTAACTCCCGACCATATCTCGTGGCACGGGAGCTTTGAGGAGTATGTTAGTGCAAAGTTAAAGCCACTAACTTTAATGCAAAAAGATTCTATTGCAATTATCCCAAAAATCTATGAAAATAGCCTACAAGCAAAAGCATACAAAGGGAAAATATATTTTTATGATGATGTAGAATCTCTAGCGGGGGAATTTAATATCTCTTTAGAAAAACTGCACTTTATGGGAGCATTTGCCCTTGATGCGACTTTGGCACTTTGTATTGCGAAAGTTGCAGTTAATAAAACTGATTATACTTTATTAAATAGCTTTAAGATAGGTGCTCATAAGATTGAAGAGTTTAGAGATAGCAAGGGTAGGCTATTTGTAGATGATAGCAAGGCTACAAATATTTCTGCCACGCTAGAGGCACTAAAAATCTATAAGGATAAATTTATATTTCTAATTTTAGGTGGAGATAATAAGGGTGTGAGCCTAGAGCCTCTAATTTCTAGCTTAAAAGACTATAAGGTTAGAGTATATTCAATAGGGATAAGCAACACACATATAAAAAATCTTTGTGATAAATATCAGATTCATTGCCAAAATAATTTTGAGCTAAAAAATGCTCTAGATTCTATAAATAAGGATTTTAGAGTAGATTCTAATTTAGAATCTAGCCATATAAAGAACAAAGAGTGTAACAAAAAAATGGATTCTAAAATTAATTTAGAATCTAGTATTAAGAGCACAGATTCTGCAGGTTGCAGAGATTTTAATTTTAAGAGTTTGGAGGAGTGTGTTTGCATTCTATCGCCTGCTTGTGCGAGTTTAGACCAATTTAGCTCATATAAACATCGAGGAGAGCTTTTTAAGTGTTATGCTTTAAGTTTAAAATAAAAGCAATCCAGCCCGCATCGCTATTCTAAGTCCACTCTTTGTCATATTGAAACCTTTTTTCTTATTTTAAAAGTTTTAGCCTGAATCCATAAAGTAAAATCACCATAAAATATGTATTTTCGGCTAAAACCTTTTAAAATGACAACTCTCAAAAAAATATCAAGGAAGTAAAATATAGATAGCGAATCTAGCGACAAACAAATGCAGGATATAAATAAAGATAAGGTTTCGGAATCTAAAGAAAAAATAAGCAAGATTGCCTCATATATCTTGCAAAACTTTGATATAAAAACCAAAAGAGAAAATCACTATAAGATAAAAGATTGAGAGGGTTTAATGCCATTTTTGCTACTTTTAGTATTAAAATGGCAAAAAATATTACAAGAGTTTTTAAGACAAATGCAAAAATTACCACAAGATAAAGGGTTAAAAATTAGGAGTTATTATAGCTATGGAAGTGAGCAAAATAGCAATGACTTTGTGGATTCTTTTAGAAGAGGAAGTGCCAAATCAAAGCAATAAATTTTTTTGCAAAATACAATCAAAAAATATAACAAAACTTTACAAATAATTATGATATAAATAGCTTTATATTATCAATATATTTCAAAGAAAATGAAGACATAGAGCTTAATTTGCTAACAGGTTTTATACTACCACGCTAAATACACTTTGGGTATATAAAAATCTAAAATATCATTGACTTTTATAGGCACATTCAAGGACAGATAGAATCTTAAATTTTATTAAATCTAGCAAAATCCAAATTTAAAATCTAGATTCTAATGTATTCCACAAATTTAGACTATAAGTAAAAAATGAATAATTTAGTTTCCTAAAGTATCTAAACCCAAAATTATTTACTAAATTAATCAGAATTCAAATAATCAACAAAAACAAACCATTGAATAACAATATACCAGCTAAAACCATATTAAAAATATTTTTTACTAATATACTTAATCTATTTACTTAGAATCAAAAAGCAATAACATTAAACATAGGCAACATTAAAAATAATTTAATTGCAATAGCATTGACTAAATCCACAAAGAACGCTCCCACAAGCGGTGCAATGATAAATGCCATATGGCTAGGTCCATAGTGCTGTGTGATTGTTTGCATATTTACGATACAAGTAGGCATAGCACCAAGCCCAAATCCACAATGCCCAGCACTTAGAACCGCTGCGTCATAATCTCTTCCCATAAATCTAAATGTTACAAAAATAGCAAATAAAGCCATAAGGACAACTTGAACACTCAAAATCACCAAAATCGGCACAGCAAGCGAAACCAAATCTATCAAATTAATAGTCATCAATGCTAGTGCTAGAAACAACGACAAACTAACATTTCCAATCACTGAAACTTCTCTATCAAAAACTTTGTGAATTTTTAATGCTTGAATACCATTTCTAATAATCACACCCAAAAACAAGCACCACACAAAATTTGGCAACTCAAACAATGTCCCTTTTGCAAATGTATAAAGCTGTGTGCCGATTAGAAGTGAAATAGCAATCAATGCTAGAGATTCTACGAAACTCTCAGCCGTGATTAGCTTCTCTTTCTTTGGCATTTCAAAAATTAAGCTCTCATCTTTATAATCTGTTTCTTTAACCTCATAGTCTTTATTTTCTTTGATTTCTGGCTTAAGATTATTTTTCTTAATCAAATATCTAGCGACAGGTCCGCCTATAATTCCACCCATTACAAGCCCGAAAGTCGCACAAGCCATAGCCACATCTTTTGCTTGAGTAAAGCCATATTGTTTGAAAAAAATATCTCCCCAAGCTGCACCTGTGCCATGCCCTCCTACCATAGTTACAGAACCACCGAGCAATCCTAAAAGTGGATTCACTCCCAAAATCGTGGCAATAGAGATTCCAATTATATTTTGAAGAAATAAATCAATCGAAACCAAAATCAGAAATATAACCAGAATCTTTCCACCTTTTTTAAGCGATGAAAAATCCGCACTTAACCCAATGGATGTAAAAAATGCTAGCATTAAAGGCTCTTTTATGCTCTCATCAAATTTTATACTAATATCAAATTTAGCTTTTAAAATAAGTAAAATGATTGCCACTATAATCCCACCTACAACAGGCACTGGGATACTAAAACGATAGAGAACATCAACTCTCTTAATTATAAATCTACCAAATAGTAAAACTGCTACACAAGATACCAAAGTGGCATAAAAATTTAATTCCATCTAAACCAACCTTCTTAATTAAAATAGAAAATATAAATTTACAATAAATTTCATTAAAAGTATAATTGCAAAACTTTTATTTTGGAGTATTTTAATGAATGATGTAACTTTGCAAAAAAAGATTGTTTTACAAATAGGAGTTGGTGGAGTTGGTGGAGTAGTTGCTCATAAAATGGCAATGAATAGAGCAGTATTTTCTCGAATAATACTTGCTTCTCGAACACTTAGCAAATGTCAAGAAATCGCAGATTCTATTTATAAAAAGGGTTATGGAGAGATTGAGTGTGAAAGTGTAGATGCAGATAATGTAGAAGAGCTTGTCGCTTTGATAGAAAAATACAAGCCATTTTTGGTGGTGAATGTTGCCTTGCCCTATCAGGATTTAAGCATTATGGAGGCGTGTCTTCGCACAAAGACACATTATTTAGATACTGCAAATTATGAGCACCCCGATTCTGCACATTTTGAGTATAAAGAGCAATGGGCGTATGATAAGCGATATAAAGAAGCAGGAATATTTGCACTACTAGGTAGTGGGTTTGACCCGGGTGTTACGAATGTCTTTTGTGCGTATTCACTAAAACATTATTTTGATGAAGTTTTTGAGATTGATATTTTAGATTGTAATGCAGGTGACCACGGATACGCCTTTGCGACAAACTTTAATCCCGAGATAAACTTGCGTGAAGTCAGCTCTAAGGCGAGGTTTTGGGTAAAAGATTCAAAAAGTCAATATGCGCATAATTTTGACCTCTCGCACGATAGCATTTATCGCAAATTTGAGGCTAAAGAGAAGCATTTTAAATTGGAATCTAACACGCAGGATTTGAAAAATGAGCCATATTTTAATGGTGAGTGGCGCGATATTCCACCCCTTGCGCTAATGAAAGAGTGGGATTATCCCGAAGTGGGCGTGAAAAACAGCTATTTGCTTTATCACGAGGAGCTAGAATCGCTTGTGCGTAATATTAGAGGCTTAAAAAGAATCCGCTTTTTTATGACTTTTGGCGAGAGTTACCTTACGCACATGAAATGCCTCGAGAATGTCGGGCTTTTGCGCGTGGATTCTGTGGAACATAAGGGGCAAAAAATCGTGCCAATAGAAGTGTTAAAGACACTTTTGCCCGACCCTGCAAGTCTAGCTTCACGCACAAAGGGCAAGACAAATATTGGCTGCTATATCAAGGGTGTCAAAGGTGGCAAGGAGCGCACGATTTATATTTATAATGTATGCGAGCACGAAAAATGCTACGCTGAAGTCAATGCACAAGGTGTGAGCTATACCACAGGTGTGCCTGCGATGATTGGGGCGAAGTTAATATGCGAGGGTAAATGGGGCATTGGTGCTGTGAAAAATTCGTCTCTTACGCAATCTTTGAATGAGTGCGTCAATTTAGCTTCAATTACGGACGCCAAGTCCGCTCCTTCGCCTCATCTTGCACAACATTCAAATCTCGCGCAAGATACTAGAATTTTTAATGCCGAGCGTTTAGAGGCAAATAAGGATATGCCACAGGGAGGTGAGGCGCAAGGTGTGGATTCTCAAAATGGCAGTGGTGTGTGGAATATGGAACAAA
>CAMWQM010000001.1 GCA_947176375.1 uncultured Helicobacteraceae bacterium | reverse complement strand
GCATTGTTATCGCTAAAGTATTGCCTAGATTCTCTACCACCTAGAGAATAATGCTTATAAATTTTAGATTCTATAAGAGGTGTTTTAACCTCATCATTAAGATAAGACAAAAGATTTTCAATATTTTTTAGATTATTTGAGTTTTGTATATAATTTTTTGCTAACACAAAGCTATAAAACTCTCTATCGTTACTAATTACTTGTTTGACTTTATTTTTAAAAATTTTTCCTACAATAGAAGTCCCAGCAAAAATATCACAAAAAATGGAATCTTTTAGAGGTTTTGCATTGTTTTTTTGCAACGCAATCTCTATACTTTCAAATAAAAATTGTGAGAGTTTTAATTTTGAGCCAATATAGTTCATTATTAGTCTTGTAAATAAAGTTTTTTCGTTATAAAGTCTGCTGCTTCTTTTGCAATCTTTTTTACACTCTCTTTTCTATATGCCACAGGGTCATATTGATAGCAACCAACACAACCTAATTCTTGCGTATAATTTTCATCACCTTGATAAAAAGCATAAGGATTACCTTTAATATTTTTTGCATTCCAGCGAATATTTGTCTCTTTACATTTTTTACAAATTTGCCTTTTTACATCATTAGCTGCTTTACATAATGGTTGAAAATCCTCTAATTTTTGCATTTTTATATCAGAAATTCTTAAATTATCTTTTCGCCCATCTTTATGGTCTATTTCTATCTTTGTATTTTCAGAATTTCCATTAATTCCTAGCATTACACAATTTTGATTTTTATAAAAATCTTTAATGTCTTTGCGGATAGTTTGATTAAAAGACTGCTTAAAATTAAAACCATTTAGCCTTATTGCATCAATAGAATTACCACTTGACTTACTTTTATCAAATTCTAAGATATATTTTTTAGCCAAAGTGCTACTACCTCGACACCAACTACCACCATTACCAATGTTGTAAATCTTTATAAACACCCACAAATTCACTTATATTCACCCACCTTGAAATACCACTATCATTAGGCTTGGCAAGTTCTAAAAATAATTGTATTTTAGTTTTGCTCATCTAAAAACTCCTTATTTAAAAATAAAATATATTCTGCTTAAATAAATAATAATCACTACTCACAGTTCGATACTACCAGATATTTTGACTTTTTAGCATATTTTTTCCCTCAATATTTTTAACCGCACACCTTTTTTAGGCTTTGCTTTAAAATTTCTTTTTATACAATCCATCACATAAAATCCCAAAGGCTTAACTTCACTCTCCTTATACACATCACATATCACCATAGCAAAGTAACAATTTTTATCTAAAAAAGTAAGGATATTTAGCAAAGTTTTTAAAATTATTTTAATAAAATCACTTAGATTGTTTATTTGATTTAAATCCTCTTTCCTGTCACCAAACTTAATTATACCCACATAAGGCGGATAAAAGATAGCAAATGCACACTTTTTTTCTACTATACTTTTAAAAGCCTTTTTTATAAAATCTTGTATTTTATTAGAATCTATATTATTACAAAGCCCAAAATAGTGCCTATCACTAACACAGATTCCATTCATTTGATTTTTTACATAATCTAAAATTTGCTTATTTATATCAAGTCCTATACATTTTCGTTCCAAGTTTTCACATTCATAGAGTGTCATCCCACTTACCAAAAACACATCTAGCACAGCTTTATCTTTTGCAGTATAGCAAGTGATAAGTTCTCGTGGAATCTGTGAGATAAAATTGCTATGATAAATGTTTTATGTTTGCCACTTTTATCCCTATTTTGAATTAACAATAAAGAATCTACATTAATAGCACAATCTTGCCAATTTACTAAATCTATATCATTAAGTTTCACTACAATCCTTTAAAAATTATATTTTTATAATGTCAGCAATAAGATTTTTAAAAAGTTTAAATTATATTAGTTTGAGATTATTAAAATTTGGTTACAAAAAAATTTTATTTTGCTATCTATAAAAATGTTTTAAAACTTCAAGCCCACTTCGAGCCCATATTGCCTAAGATTCCTTATTGGAGCATTGTATGAAAAATAAGCTTGTGCGAAAATATCCATAATACCGCCTATATGATACCCAACACCTAGATAGACTTTCCCACCATAGCCAACTTTAATTTTAAACTTATTGTCCCTGCTATTATCTAAAAACATAAATTTAGTATTCAAACCATATCGTAAGCTCAGATTCTGAGCTAATACATCCTCACCCCAGAATCCAAGTGGTATGTAAATATATTGTGCATTAATCCTACTAGGCTCTTTTCGTGTAACATTTTGATACCCGACTCCAAGGTATATCGTGCCAAAAAGCATTCCAAGTGAGCTCATATCGTTATCCAAACGCATACCAAAGCGATATTCTGCTTCATAATTCATATAAGATGAAGAAATATCATTGCCATTAATTTTAACTTTAGATTTTTGTGAAAATGAAGCTCTGCCTAGAATCTCATGCGAAAAATCAGTAGTCAAAAATGTAGCGTGAATCTCGCCTTCGTGCATATAGCCATTTTGAGGGTTATTCATATATCCAAAACCATACAATGCCTCTATCATAAAACTTTTTTGTGTAGGTGTATTTTGAGTGCTATATGGATTTCTAATAGAGGTTGCATTTAGGATAAATGGGGAAATTAAAAGCATTATAATGGATATTTTTTTAAACATCAATAAACCTTAATCTAACAAATTATTTGGCTAGATTCTACCATAAAAATACTATAATTTATTTTTTAATTTTGAGGGGATTTTTATGCAGAATTTAAAGGCTTTACTTGACAAACATTATAATTTACGAAATACTACCACAGAGCTAGATGATACTAGACCAGACCCACTTCTTGCACTAAAACGCAATCTTAATAGAGAACATATTGATGAAATTGCTGTGATTTGTGCACTGCTAGCTTATGGAAATGCAGGGCAAATTCTAAAAACTTTACAAAAGCTTGATTTTAATATTTTGGGAGATAGGGAGGCTATTTTAAGATTTAATTTTCCGCTTTACAGATTCCAAACTAGCGAAGATTTAAGAGAGTTTTTCCTAAAAGTGAATGAAATTATTGCAAATGGTGGGATAAAAAGAATATTTGTAGAATCTTACAAACAAGAAAATAATGTGATTAGCGGAATTAATGCGATGATAGAATCTTTGAGAGGTAAAAGGGAATTAAGCAGAGGACTAGACTTTCTAATCGGACGAAAGAGTAGTAATCCTCGCAGTTCATCACCACTAAAGCGATGGAATATGTTTTTAAGATGGCTTGTTAGAAAAGATAATATTGATTTGGGATTTTGGAGTGATAGCGTTAGGACAAGTGATTTGATTTTGCCACTTGATACACACACTTTTAATCTCTCTAAAAAACTAGGATTATTAAAACGAAAAAGCTATGATTTGGCTTCTGCAATAGAAATTACGAATAATCTTAAAGTTTTTTGCGAGGACGACCCGATAAAATACGACTTTGCAATCTATCGTTTGGGACAAGAAAAGATTATATAAGCCAAAGTTTTATATAATTTCCAATCTATTTTTAAAAGGCTTATGTTATGGAAAAAAAGATTAGCTACAAAGATTCTGGTGTTGATATTGATGAGGGAAATGTCCTAGTTAGTGGACTTAAGAATTTAGTAAAAAGCACATTTAATGAAAATGTAATTGGAGGAATCGGCTCTTTTGCCGGAGCTTACGCACTTCCTAGCGGATTTAAAAATCCTGTGATTCTAGGGGCAACCGATGGGGTTGGCACAAAGCTTAGAATCGCAATAGATTCAAATAGACTTGATAGCATAGGTATTGATTTAGTCGCTATGTGTGTAAATGACTTGATTTGTAATTTTGCAACACCACTATTTTTTTTAGATTATTATGCGACTGCGAAGCTAGATTCCAAAAGTGCGCTAGAGGTTATAAGTGGTATTGTAAGAGGTTGTAAGGAGGCTTCTTGTGCGCTAATTGGTGGAGAGAGTGCAGAAATGCCTGGAATGTATCATAAAAATGATTTTGATTTAGCAGGGTTTGCCGTTGGAATTGCAGAAAAAGAGGATTTAATAGAAAAATCCAAAGTCAAAAAAGGAGATATTCTAATAGCCCTTTCAAGCAGTGGAATCCACTCAAATGGATATTCACTTGTTAGAAAAATTTGCTTTGAAAAATTAAAGCTAGATTTCAGCTACAAGCTTGGTGAGCAGGAACTAATCGATATTCTACTAGAACCAACCAAAATCTATGTTAAAACTTTTTTACAATGCAAAGATAAAATAAATGCCCTAGCACACATCACAGGTGGCGGAATCGTAGAAAATCTACCTAGAGTATTTAGCAAGAATCTTGGAGCAAAGATAGATAAAAATGCAATTCGTTCGCAAGAAATTTTTAATCTTCTTTCAAAATATGTTGAAAATGATGAGATGTATAGAACCTTTAATATGGGTGTTGGAATGATTTTGGTAGTTGATAAAAATAATGCTGATAATGTAGTGCAAAATAGCGGCGGCTATGTGATAGGTGAAGTCGATGAGAGTGGAAGTGTAGGGATTATTTAAATAGAATTTAAAATATTAAAAATAAAGTGAGAAAAATGATTTTCCCATTGCACTTTTTCCATCAAGTTTTTAAGTCATAATTCTAATCTAAATAAATTTATAAAAAGGAGGGAATATGGAATTTATTGCACTAAATAATGGCGTTAGAATGCCACTTCTTGGCTTTGGCGTGTTTCAAATAGAGCCAGAAGATACACAAAGATGCGTAGAGGAGGCTATAAGCGTTGGCTATCGTAGCATTGATACTGCACAAGCATATTTTAATGAAAAAGAAGTCGGACTTGCGATAAATAATGCCATAAAAGGCGGGATAATAAGAGAAGAGCTATTTATAACCACAAAAATTTGGATAAATAATGCAAACGAGGCAAAAGCAAGAAAATCAATAGAATCTAGCCTGCAAAAATTAGGACTAGATTTTATAGATTTACTCCTTATCCACCAGCCTTTCGGCGATATTTATGCTACTTGGAGGGTGATGAGTGATATGTATAAAGAGGGTCTTATTAGAGCTATTGGAGTTAGCAATTTTTATCTTGATAGATTTATGGATTTTATCCTACACCACGAGATAAAACCAGCAATTAATCAAATAGAATGCCACCCATTTTTTCAAAGGCAAAAGGAAAGTGATATTTTCTTTAATGAATGTGGCACAATAACACAATCTTGGGCTTCTTTTGCAGAGGGAAAAGAAAATATGTTTAATAATGAGATTCTAAACTCCATTGGCAAAAAATATGATAAGAGTATTGCTCAAGTGATTTTACGATGGCTTATTCAGAGGAAGATTGTGGTGATTCCAAAAACTATAAAAAAAGAGCGAATGATAGAAAATTTTAATATTTTTGATTTTGCTTTAAGCGAATCTGATATGCAAACTATCGCAAAAATGAATAAAAATAAGAGCTTGTTTTTAGAACATAGTGACTTTCAAACTGCCAAATGGCTTATCGAAGTGCATAAGGATAAGTTTTAGGATACTTAAAGCCTATATGTGCTTTATTCTAAATTAGTCAAAATGCAGATAAAAAACTTGAAAGACAACTGATTTTTACATTGATATTAGATTATTGATTCCGCAGCTTTAATTCTAAAAGCTTGTAAATCCTACTAAATTATGGTAAATAAATGAGATTTTATAGTTTTAGATTTTAATATTTTTACCACTTAAAACTTTAAAGATTTAGAAAGATTTTCAAAACTTTCAAGGTAAATCAAAAAGTAAAATCTCTGCATTTCCATTGCTTTGCAGTCTTAAAGAGCTTTCTTTTACTATCATTAGCCCATCGCTACTTTGCAAAACGCTCTCTTTAGAATCTACAAATTTGGAATCTAATAAATCTACATTTCTAGAATCTATTTTATTACTTTTATCGCCCATACTAAATTTCACCTCACCGCTTACCACCTGCAAATAATAGCTTCTAGCAGCTTTTAAAGCCGTATCTTTAACCTCAAAATCCTTGTATCGCCAAAGCTTCATATCTTGATAGACTTTAAGTGAATCTCCCTCTGCATTAGGTGATAGGATAAGCGTCTCACTAGAATTTTGAAAGCTTTTTTGTTCATATCGTGGTGTGATATTTCTGCTATGCGGTAGAATCCATATTTGATAAAAATGCAGTGGCTCGCTATTTAGGGCGTTGTATTCTGAATGTGTAATTCCACTTCCTGCACTCATTATTTGAAACTCTCCTGCTTTTATACGCTCCTCATTTCCCATACTATCCTTGTGTGCAATAGTTCCACTTAAAATATAAGTAAGAATCTCCATATCTCTGTGAGAATGCGTGGGGAATCCAGCACTTGGAGCGACAAAATCCTCATTTATCACACGTAAAGCAGAAAATCCCATAAAATTTTGGTCATATAAGAGGCAAAAGAAAAACTATGATAAGTCTTTAGCCATCCGTGGTCAAAATAGCCTCGCTCACCACTTTTGCGAATAACAAACATATTTATCCTTTATCTTAATATTTTTAATTTTCTATCTAAACTCAATTTTTAGTATAGATACTTAAAGTATCGCCAAAGTGAAATAATGTTTAATCAAAATTGATATACAGATAGAATCCAAATATTTATATTTTAATATTTTTAAACTACATTTAAAAATATTAAAATCTACCAAATAAATTTAAATATAGTTGCAATAAAAGCAATATTAGAGTTTATGAATTTAGAATCTAAAAATATTGTTATTAGATTTAATTTTAGATTCTGCTTCAAAACTCATATTAGCTAAAATTTGTAATTTCTAAATGTGTATTTTCTCTCATAGAACTTGTGCTGGAGGGATTGTTGATATTTGGATTGTAATTTGCAATATTATTTGCAAGGTTTTTAATTTTATGATTTATGGAGATATTGTCGCCCACAGAATCTTTAATTCAAAGGCTTTGTAGAATTTTCACTCATAAAATCTTCATCCAAACGCTTTTTGCTAACAAATTTTCTATTCGCAGAATCTTCGCTAAAAGAATAATACTACTTATCAAGATAAGACAAAAGAATCTATCTCGCACACCATTAATCCCTTGCTTTCATCTGCATTTTGCCAGATCTTATTGTCCTATCCACTCTTGCAAAGTGGCATATTGCTAGCTTGTATTTGGTGGATAATCTTGCCTCTTGTTTTATCTCCATAAATTTATACAGCTATTTAGAGTGAAAAAATAGTGGTGGGGTAGTAAAAACCCTTTATCTAAAACTCTTTGCGTATAAAATAAATCTCCCCCTACTTCGCATAACGGCTTTATGTCTGCTAGACTAGCTTGCGCTTCTTGCTACGCCTCGCCATCTTCAACAAACCATAATCTTTGAGTTTCACTTCCACCATAACTCCAGCAAAGCCTAAAAATCTCTTATCTAGCGGATTTGGCACATTATTCGATAAAGCAAAATCCAGCAAAGCAAAAGCCACAATAAATTTACTAGATTCTAATTTTGTTATCTTTTTAGATTCCATTTTATTCTCCTTGTAGATTCCATTAACATACTTTATTTAAACTTTTTAAAATATTTTTTTCAAAAGATGCTAACATAAACTCTATTTTTTAGCCTACAAACTTTCACTAAAATTAATAAAACACTCACAATTTTTATCAAACACTTTAACAAATTTAAAACATTTTATTATAGAATTATGAATTTCATACAAAGGACAAATTTATGATAAAGGTTCAAAAGAATGGCAACTCTAAAGTGATAAAATTATTTGGAATACCTATCATTAAACGCACAAAAAGCATAATAGGGGGGGGGTGTGCAAGTAACAATATTAGGTTAGTTTGCTTTACATATTATATTTTTTCTCTTCAAATTTTTAAACGCTCTAAAATTGAAGGCTCGCTAAATGGGCTAAAAATCTCAACTCCAAAACTTCATAGATTTATGCAATTAACCTTACAAGATAGATTAAATAAAATTAGCACTATGCTAGATATTTTGTGGCATTCAAAACTGGCTGGGATAAATTTCCGCGGACAACTGGGACAAGATGCAATTGCTTATATTTTATCAAATGGTAAAAAAGATGGATTTTTCATTGATATTGGCGCACATAATGGAGTAGATATTAGTAATAGCTATATGTTTGAAAAGCTAGGTTGGAAAGGAATCTGTGTAGAGGCGAATCCTAAAACTTTTGAGACATTGAAGGCAAATAGAAATTGCGATGTTTATAATTATGCAGTGTATTCAAAAAATATTGGCAAAACTAGAATGGCTATTTCAATAATAGATGTCCTTGATACTTTAGAAATAAATCTCACCAAACATCACAAAGATAGGATAGAAGCACGTGATAAAATGAATAACAAAATAACAAATAAAATTGATTATATCGAAGTTGAGACTGCAACTTTTGATGAAATAATGGCAAATTATCCTAATATTTCTCATATTGATTTTATGAGTTTGGATGTCGAAGGCGGTGAGCTAGAAGTGCTAAAAGGAATTGATTTTACTAAATTTAGTTTTGGGGTGATTACTATTGAGCATAATCACATTGAGGAGAGTAAAAATGCGATTAAAAACCTACTAGAATCTAATGGATATAGGCTTTTGATGTACAATGGCTTTGATTTTATGTTTGTTAGAGATGAAAAAATTTGTTGGAACTAGAGAATTTATTTTAGTTTTGCTTGTAAGATTTTGAGAGATTTTTAATTTTAGATTCCATTTTAAGATTCTATATCACATAATTTTAGATTCCATAAAAGATAAAATCTTTAAATGCAGAATCTAAATATACTTAAAGTGCATAATCAAGCCTAATTAAATTAGCGATAAATTAGCACAAATATTTTTAATTTTAAAGATTAACATTTAGGAATCTAGATATTAAAAAAAATTAGAATTTTAAAAGTTATTTTTAGAAAGTTTGGATTCTATTTGTGTCTTAAAAACAGAATCTAAAAATATAAAACTAGCATTATTAAATATATTTTATTTACTAAATCACACAAATACTATAATCATAGCTTTAAAGCAATTTAAAATGAAATTAACGAAGTTATTTTACAAATTTATTTACATAGAAAAATGTAAATATGTTTTATTTGTAAAAATTATCATTAAATAAAGCTTACTATAAACTTTATTTAATATAATTCCAAACTATAAGCTTTTTAAGGCTTATTTAAAAAAATTAATTTATTAAAAAACTAAGGAGAATAGATGTTAGTTACAAAACAAGCACCTAACTTTATAGCAGAAGCAATAACAGCTGATGGACAATTTGATGATAATTTTGAGTTACATAAAAACATAGGGAAAAATGGGGCGATTTTATTTTTCTGGCCAAAAGACTTTACTTTTGTATGTCCTAGTGAGATAATCGCATTTAACAATAGAATCAAAGAATTCAATGATAGAGGGATAAATCTAATCGGTGTTTCAATAGATTCTAAAGAAGTGCATTTTGCATGGAGAAACACTCCTGTAAAAGAAGGTGGAATCGGTGCTATTAGCTTCCCAATGGTATCTGACTTAACAAAATCAATTTCAAGAGATTATGATGTGCTTTTCAATGGTGCTGTTGCACTTCGTGGAACTTTCCTAATCGATAGAAATAAAGTTATTCGCCACGCTACAATCAACGACCTGCCATTAGGAAGAAATGTCGATGAGACTTTGAGAATGGTTGATGCTTTGCTTTTCTTTGAAGAAAATGGTGAAGTCTGCCCAGCAGGTTGGAACAAAGGTGATAAAGGTATGAAAGCTGATGCAAAAGGTGTAGCAGAATATCTTAGCCAAAACGCTGAAAAATTATAATCCTTGCTTTAGATTCCATTCATAATGGAATCTAAAGTATAAACTCTCACATTAAACCTCTAAATCCACAATACAAAACAAATAGAGTAGGTTTTAAAGAAATAAATCAACTCAAAATTCTACATTTAATTTATTTCAAGATATTTTTGCCATATTATAAAATAAACATAAAATTCCTAATTAATCCCCAAATTACGCATTTTTATGTGGCATATTTCTATGTGGATTCCCACTATTTCCTGCAAAACTAATCTCGTTATTTATAATATCATAAGCCGCACCAAAGCCTTTTACAAATCTTCCATTTTTAAAATCTAGCCTTACTAGATGAAAATCAAGCATATTTCTTATAATTTTAATCTCACTATTTCTAGTATTCTGCCTTTCAAATTCATCTAAAATTTCATTAAAAATTTTGCTATCCCGCTCTATAAAACTAGCATCACATCTAAAACGAAGCCTTTTTCTTGAAATCACAGATTCTGCCTTGCATTCATCTTCTAAAAACATTATTTCAATATTTTTAGGATTATTTTTGATATTCAAAAAATGCCCTGCTACTTCGCTTATGTAGATATATTTTCCTAGTTTTGTTTGGATTAGTGGCGCATAGGTGCAAGTAACATCATTATCTTTATTTATCGTAGATAGGCAAATAGAACCAAAAGATTCCATAAATTCATCTATTTCTTTGGCTAATTTATTAAAACTATGTTTTTGTTTAGCATTTATATCGATTGTAGCAGTATTAGAAGTATTATTTTGCATATTTAATTTCCTTATTAATTTTTAATTTTAATCATAGCAAAAACATAAAAATTTTAAAGCTAAATTAAATTAGATTTGGTAGAATTTCACGAAAATTTCAAATACAAGGTGAATTTATGAAAAAATCATTTCTTTTTACTTCCGAATCTGTAACAGAAGGACATCCAGATAAAATGGCAGACCAAATTAGCGATGCAGTGCTTGATTATATCTTAGAGCGCGACAAAAGTGCTAGAGTAGCTTGTGAGACACTTGTAAGTAATGGCTTTTGTGTGATTGCAGGTGAATTAAAAACAAGTGTTTATGCCCCTATGCAAGAGATTGCAAGAAAAGTAGTAAAAGATATTGGATATACAGACGCCCTCTATGGCTTTGATTATCGCTCTGCTGCAGTGCTAAATGGTATCGGAGAGCAAAGCCCAGATATTAATCAAGGCGTGGATAGAGAAGATGGTGAGATAGGAGCAGGCGACCAAGGGCTTATGTTTGGCTATGCGTGCAAAGAAACCCCATCTTTAATGCCACTTCCAATCTGGCTCTCTCATCGTCTCACAGAAGGACTAGCACTAAAGCGAAAAGATGGTACTCTGCCTTTCCTACGACCAGATGGTAAGGCTCAAGTAACAGTGAAATATGAAGATGGGATTCCAACTAGCATTGATACTATTGTAATATCCACACAGCATAGCCCAGAGACAAGCCAGATTTACTTAAGAGACTCTGTAATCGAGGAAATCGTGCAAAAAGTTTTGCCAGAAAAATATCTAAATGACAATATCCGCTATTTTGTAAATCCCACAGGGAAATTTGTGATAGGAGGACCACAGGGTGATGCGGGGCTCACAGGGCGTAAAATCATCGTAGATACTTATGGAGGGAGCTGTCCTCACGGAGGTGGTGCGTTTAGTGGAAAAGACCCAAGCAAAGTTGATAGAAGTGCGGCATATGCGGCAAGATATGTAGCTAAAAATCTAGTTGCAAGTGGGGTGTGCGATAAAGCAGTCGTGCAGTTAGCCTATGCTATCGGCGTAGTAGAGCCTGTATCTATTTTGGTAGATTCACAGGGCACAGGCAAAGTGGAAGATTCCAAACTTACAGAATGCGTGAAGCAAATATTTCGCCTAACTCCAAAAGGAATTATAGAATCTCTAAATCTCCTTCGTCCAATCTATCAAAAAACCGCATCTTATGGACATTTTGGAAGAGAATTGAGCGAATTTAGCTGGGAAAAAATGGATAAAGTAGAAGAAATTAAAGATTTTTGTGGTGTGAGGTAAATCCATATAATATTATTTTAGGAAATAAGGAGAAAATGTGGCATCAAGTAACACATTCAAAGATTTTGTGCTAGAGCAGCTTATCTGTAGCTGTAAAAATGATGGCTACACTTTTAGTGCTAGAAAAATGTTTGGTGAATATATGATTTATGTGATTAGTCCTGATGAGTCTTTGCCTAAACCTATTTTCTTACTTTGTAATGATATTCTCTATATCAAACAACACAAGATATTAAAGACTCTTTTAGAATCTACTCCACTAGGTATACCTTATCCTAAGGCAAAAGAATATTATATTCTTGATATTGATTCTACTTCTTTACTAAGAGAAGTCGTGCTCACCATCGCACCTACCCTGCCACTTCCTAAGCCTAAAAAGGTCAAGAAAAAAACTCAATATAAAAGAAATATCCAATGAAACTTTCGACTATCGGCTTGTTTGTTACCAATACAGACAAAATGGTGACTTTTTATAGTGAAATCTAAAAAGTAGATTCCATAAGATTGCAGAATTTATATTATATTAGAGATTCTAAAAATATAAATCTTAATAAAATATATATGTTTTGTATAAATTTTTACATTAATATAGATTTTTATAAGGAAATGAATAAATTTCTCTAAAATAAACTTTTAAAAACTTGCTATATTTTAAATACTAAAATACAAATTGATGCAAAGCTTCTATTCAAACTACAAAAAATATATAGATTTAATATTCCCTGCAATATAGAAATTATTATAATATTAATGCTACTTTTGCTTCAGTATTATTCTTTTTTTAAAAGATTCTGCAGTTTTAATCACAAAGATTTTTATCAATACTGCAAGTAAGATTTTGATACTTTATTGCCAAAGCTTCATCTTTTTGTATATTACCTAAACCATCTTTATAAATCAGTGATAAGCTAATGCAAGATTCTGCATTGTTATTCTTACAAGATTCCTTATAAATTTCTATTGCATTACTAAATAGCTCATTTGCTTTTTGCACATTGAGCCTTACTTCATTACCGATAAAATATGCAATTCCAAGATTGATGCAACCCTCAGCACTATTATTTTTACAGGCTTTATTGAATAATTGATTTGCTTTTCTAGCATCCTTTTTTACACCATTTCCATTTGCATACATATTACCTAGATTAACACAACTTAAATTATAATCGCCATTGCAAGAATCTTCATAATATGCCTTTGCCTCTTTGAAATTTACATCAAATCCTATACCATTTTCATACATATATCCCAAAACTCCGCAAGCCACAACTCCACCGCCATTACAAGCGACACTTAAATAATTAATAGTTTGTATGCAAGATAGATTATTTCTATCATTACATAATTCAAGATTTATATACTGCTCTTGTGTAATACCATCATTAGCATACAAACTGCAAAAATAGCCACATAGCAATAATACAAAAATCCTAATCATTTTTTAATGTAAATCTTTGTTTAACTCGATTTTAACTTTGCTTCTAAAGGCTGTCATTCTGCCATTTTTAGAATCCATTCTAAAGTGGATTCCGTTTTTGCCAGAAAGTTCCCTACCTTTATACAAGCAATCAGCTTTTATCTCAAAGCTATTATTTATTTCTTTAATTTTTTGTGCTTCACTCTCATCTATATAGAAGATTGTTCCAGCAAGCACGGCGATTCCACCATCTACTATACAGCCATCACCTAGGCTAATTCCTGTGGCAGAATTCACACCAAGCAAGCAATTTTCACCAATAGATATAGGATTTGAATTTCCACCACTTAAAACTCCTAGAATGCTCGCTCCACCACCTACATCTGTGCCATTTCCAATGATTACAGAAGATGAGATTCTACCTTCATTCATACAAGTTCCCTCTACTCCTGCATTGAAATTCACATAACTAGCACCAGGCATTTGCGTATATCCACCATTTCCTAAATACGCACCAAAGCGAGTTTTGGCAGTATCAAGCAATCTAATATTGTCATATTGTGGGATTACTTGCATTAAATATCGTGGAAATTTATCTACAAAGTCGATTGCAGGGAATTTCCCGCTTAATTTTAGACTAATTTCATTTTCTCTTAAATATGAAAGCTCATAAGGAATATTCCCGCTCCACGCTACATTTTCTAACAAACCAAAGATTCCATCAAGCACTAAACTTCTTAACTTTGCCTTCCCAAGAGAAAGAGCTAGAAGTTTCATATATGCAACCTCTACACTCTTTGCATTTGTATCCTCATAAAGCACCACGAATCTAAATGGATTGCTTTTGCAGTCCAAATTTGGCATTTTTTGAAGTTCTAATAAAACTTGTATGTTTTTGTGGCTTTGAGGCTCACTTAAAGATTCTGCTAAAAATGGTTCAAATAGCTTCAATGCCTCCGCTACAAACTCACTATCAACTGCATAAATTGCCTCACTATCACATTTTGCAATCTCTTTTTTTGCTACACAGCAAAGCACCGCATAAGAGCCTAGATTCTCCCCCTCCCAATTCAAAATCGGATATGTGGCTTGCAAAACTTTTCTATCTTTATTTTTACTATTTTGAGATAAATCAACTCTACAGATTCCAAAGCCAAGTGGTTTTTTATGCCTTTGTCCCTCGGATTCTACAAATTTATTAAAATCTTCTTTTGTCATTTTTTCTCCTTAAATATTAAATTAAATTAGCATTATATTTTTTAATAAACCTAATAGGATTATATGTCATTTTAGCCCGCCTTAAGCCCTCAATACCTAAATCTTCCTCTCTATTTACAAAAGTAAGATTACTAAAAGCATTTGCTAAAAATTGCTGATTTATAGCCTGATAGATCCCATTATAAAAGATATTTGCCTTTTCGATGTGAATTACAACGCTATCATCATTGATTTGCTCTGCCAAACTAAAAGCAGCGATATTATTCTCAATCCTAATTATCGCACCTTTAAAATCAAGCAAATCAAAATTTATTAAACTAGCTTCGATCCCTTTTAATTCATTAATCAAACCCTCTGTTTTATTTGGATTCTCCTCAAACCACCTTTTGTAGCTTTCTAGCACTTCTAGTGCATTATTTGCATTTATCTCCTCATATAAAAAGTTTGGGTAGGAGTTTAAAAAGCGGTTGAAATGATTTTTTTTATTATGAAATTTTCTACCCTCTAGTTTTATTAACTCATCAATGCTATATAAATAATCGAATCTATCTCTATTTTCGCTAATTTCAAATGAATTTGGGAAAAATTCTAGCAATTCATCTCGTTGATATTCCTCTATTTGACGCAATGAAAATGGCATATTATTATCTAAAAAATACTCTCTTATGCTCTCTAATGCCCTCTTTCTATCGCCAAGCCCAATAGGGTAGAAAGCAAAAGGATAATGCTCATTGTCATATTTTGTGATAATTACCAAACAATCATTTGAAATGCTGTATTTTATATCTCTACTAAAATGCCAAATATAAAGGTTACCAAAGAGCATATCACTAGCTTCGATTCTTTGTGCATTAAAAAAAGATTTAATTATATTTTTTGAATTAATATCTAAAGGTTGCAATATCATTCTCCTAAAAATCGCTTTGTTTGTTTAATTTTTTGCATTGCTTCTTTGAGTGTGTTTTTTTCATTCTCTAGCTCTTTGGCTAGCTGTGCTACCAATTCTCTAGCACAAATTAAATCATCAATATTATCAAAATTTGGTAAATTTTCTATTAAATATAGCGCTTTTTGTGTATTTTTATTAACTATTGCAATTTTTAGAGAATTAAGCCAAGTCATTATTTGTGGATTCTAACTTTAGAGAATATTTTGATGAATCTCTCTCCAAGCTTCAAGCAAGCCTTTTGTAACCTTTATTACAATGTCAATTTTTTCAGTATTATTTTCTAAGTTTGCCTGTGTTAGAAATTTTATTTGCTGCATATAAAGCCCTGTTAAATAATGTGCCACTTCCCCACCATTATCATAATCTAGCACATTTAAAAGCTCTGTGAAAATATCTGTAGTTCTATTGATATAATAAATTTTTTTTTCTATATCATTTAGTTCAATTCCTCGCTTTGCAAGTGCACTAAAGCGAAGTATGCCTTCATATAGCATTTCTATTAGTTTAACAGGAGATTCCACGCTTGTGTGATTTTGTTGATACACATTATACGCACTTTGACTTGTCATTATTCCCTCCAATAAATTTATTTTTTCTTATCTGCTATTGCTTGTTCTATCATCATATTTAAACTATTAAATGAATTATTAACTTTTGCAATCTGGCTATCATAGGCAGCAAATCTATTTGCCATAGTTTCATATCGGCTATTTAGCAAATCTAAACTTCTTTTTCGCTCTTCTTTTAATCTTTTATCATCATTTGTGATATTTTCCTCAAATAGATTTAGCCTTGCGTTGCTACCACTAATTAGCGCATCAAGCTCTTTTGCAACAAGCATAAAGATTCCATTGACTTCTATTTCCTTGCCACCACTAGTAATTTTCCCACCTTTGAAAAAATCTATGACCTTATCTGCATTAGCAGAAATTTCACCTTGCAACTTGCCCTCATTTAAAATTAGCATTCCACTATCATTGAAGCTTAAACCATAATCAATCATACTCTCATTTTTTCCATCACTAAATCTAGTGGAGCTTAGTGCTCTTTGAAGCGAGTTTCTAATACCTCTAATATTACTATCGCCATTAAAGATTCCAGCAATTTTAGTATCCTCATCATATCTAGTCAGCTCATCTAGTTTTGGGACTAGCGCATTATAACTCTCTACAAATGCTTTTACTTCCGCTAGAACCCCCTCATTATCCCTAGTTACACTTACATTAATATCATTTTCACTTTCCCCCAAAAGCTCTAATGTAACGCCTGTTACCACATCATCAACTATATTTGTAGGGCGCGAAATATTTACACCATTATAAGTGAAATTTGCATTTGAGGCTTTTTGAATATTTGTAATTCCTATATCAGATTCTAACAAAGACCAATCCTTATAATCCCCTGCTTGAATACCTAGCTTTGCAGGAACATCCCTATTCTCCTCATTTGCCTTTATGCTTACTAACCCTGTGTTTGAATTTATCGCCAAAAACCCCTCATCATTAATTTTTGCATAATATCCATCAATGTTATTTATAGCGTCTACTATTGCCTTTTGGTTAGCTTCTTTGGAATTAGAATTAGAAGTAATTTTACCTAAATCAATATTCACTCCACCAATACTAATAACACCCTCTATCAGCCCACCTGTAATGCTACTCTGTCCTTTCAGGGTATCTTCTTCAACTTTACTCTTTTGACTAAAAAATGTAGAGGATTTTCCACCATCAATTTTTATCTCCAATCCTCTTTTATCATTAATAATAATTCTTTTGCCATCATTGCTAACATCTACATTAATAGTGCCATTTTGAAGAAGATTTGCAAAGTCTAAATCTTTATTTAGTTCATCGATAATTGCCTCTTTTAGCGCATTTGCATTATTTGTGCTATCTTGTGATACGACTACATTTATTGTTTTAGCAAGCCCATTACTAGAAACTAAAGTTACATTAAAATCATTTTCATTTAAGGTTAGATTTCCATCTATTATATCTTTAGATTCCAAAGTATTGCCAAAATAAATATTATTATTCTCACCACTCTCTTTAGAATTTATCATTAAAGAGTAAGCCTTATCGCCACTACCTGTTTTCATAATAGTAGCATTGATTAATCCATCAGTATTGTCAATTATTTTTTGTGCCACATCATTTAATGTATCAGTGCTAGAGATATCAATTTTGTATTCTTTAGAATCTATATATAACTTCAAAGTCGTTCCAAAGCGCGAAAAAGTATCATCTCTTGAGCTAAATTTAACTCCAAGCTCATTTACAGAATTTCTAGCAATTTCATTAATCCTTATATTTATATCTTGTAAAGCCACACCAGCATTTACACTAACTTTTAATTTATTCTCATCACTTGAGCGGACATTTCTTGCTAGATATGATGAAAAATCAGAAATTTTTTTCGCACTGCTATTTAGTGAGCTTAACATAGTTTTTAGCTGTGCTAATTCGGTTTGCTTATCGATATTTGCTTGTAATTTTCTATCAATAGGAGCGATTTGTGCATTTTCATCAGCTTTCTTGAGCTTATCAATTACATCATAATTTAATACACTACTTCCTATTCCAAGCGAACTTAATGGATTCATCTTTTTTGCCTCAAATAAAATAATTGATTTTTTAAAATTAACCTTTTGTATCTAGCACCACATTGATGACATCTCTCATCTTTTTCATTAGTTCCACTGCCTCATCTGTTGGAATCTGTCTTATGATTTTTCCACTATCTCTTTGTTTTATAGTCAAAATTAGAGAAGAGATAGAATCTTCATAATCAAACATTATGTTTGTATTAATTGATTGCATTTCTTTATTTAGTGCTTTAGCCAAATCAAGCAATTTTTGCTCTAATTCTTTCCTTTGATTTGAATCTAAATTCGTTAGATTTGCATCTTCAAACTTAATTTGAGTAGTAAGTGTATTCTCATTTGCGACATTATCATAGTTACTATTTTGCATTATGCTATAACCACTAGCATTACTATTTACAGGACTTATCATAATACCTTCTTATATTTTTGGATTATCTTTATTAGTTTTACTACTATCGACAAAAGATATAAAATTTTTATTTAGCCTTAATCAATTCCAACGGGTCAATATGTTTATCTTTTTGCGTTACTTCAAAATTTAATTTATTTGTAATCCAAGCAATTGTAGAGCCCTTTTTAACCTTACTACCAACTTCTAAATCATCTTTTATATCATCCAAATATGAATAAATCGTATGTAAGCCATTGCTATGCTCTATAATTATTACTTTTTTTAGCATTAATGTATCTTTTGCAAAAACAATCTTTCCATCAAGCACAGCCAAAACATTGCTTCTATTTTTAACACTAAAAGTTATGAATTCATTAAAAACACGCATTTTATATACAGGGTCAAAATATGGTCCATATTTAGTCTCAATATTATAGTTTTTAAGTGGGGCAATCGTTTTTGCACCTTTATATTTGGCTGTGCTAATATTTCTATACGAACTACCAATCTGGCGGACTTCAAGCGGAGGGATTGTGCCATTTTTTGAAATGTTTGTTTGTGTATTTTTTAATTCTTTGCGTTTTTTCTCTTGATTTTCTAATTCTTGTTTTTTTAGAATATTCAAACTAACTAAAATCTTTTGTATCCCAACTCTCTCTTTATCAAGCTGTTTGAATTCATTATTATAAGATTCTAACTCATCATTTAGCTTGTTTGCAAGACTTAGTTGTTCATTTTTGGCAATTTGCAAAATCTCTTTTTTCTCTTTTTGTGAAGCAATAATTTTTTGTGCTGAAGTGATTTTATTTTGCACATTTGTTATATCTTTTTTGATTACTTCTCGCTCACTAATTAATTTTTCTATATCTTGCTTTACTTTTTGATTTAAATTTTTCAAAATCTCTTCACTAATTATAGATTCCTCACTTAGTGGCTCTTTTGAATTTAAAATCATAATAATACTCATATCTTTTAAAATAGTCTCAACTAGCTCTTTTTGTAAAAATTCTAGCTTTTTATTTAACTCATCATAATTTTTGTTTTGTTCATTAAAAATGGCTTCTTGCTCTAAATATAGCTTTTGATTTGCATTGATATTAGATTCTATGCTCTTAATTTGATTTGTAAGCTCTTTTATCTTTTTATTTTTAGAATTAATATTTGCACCTAGTGTTTTTAATTTCGCATTGATTGCATTTTGCTCTTTTGAAATATTTTGTAATTTTTGCTCATTTTTTTTGATATTTTGTTCAGTGTTTCCAAAAAGCAAAGCAAAAGATAAAAACAAAAATAGGATTCTCATTTAGGGTTCTTTTTGGAATAAAATCACCATAAATACCGAAAACATCGATATACAATAAGCACTAACTAAAAGGATTCCATAATCTAGCACCAAATCTATAAAATTAAAAATCTCAATGCCTAGCAGTGTAACAATAGATAAAATCTTACTATTACTAGATAATATAAATACGCTTATAATCACGCACAAAGATGCGATTAGCGAATCAATAAGCGCTAATTTATAGAGCGGTGCATTCTTAAACTTTGATGGGGCACCAAGATAAGTCATAATCTCCATTCTCTCACTATGCTCAAATCTCCAAACTTCAATCTGCTTCATCATCAATAAAAAGCTTAAAATAAATATAAGGCTTGATAAAACTAAAATACATCCCTTTAATAAAACTAAAAATCTATAAGTTTGATTATGAGATTTGCTAAAAGATTCTACTCTATGTATATTTTCAATCTCTTTTAGGGAATTTTCAATTTGCTTTATTTTATACTGATTTGGGAATGAATCTAATGTTAGCGAATAAAATAGTGGTAACTGTGCTTTTAGATCATTAAAGTTAGAATCTTTAAGCTCACTATTTATATCATTTAAAATTGCAGTGGAATCTATCTCATTTAGACTATGTACTTCGCTTACTTTTTCTTTTATTTTTTCAATATCTAACTTATTCTTGCTTACTATGATTATTGCATAGTTTTTACCTACTATTTCTTCATAATTATTCACCGCACGCGTTGTAAGCAATATACTCTCAATACCTACAAGCAAAGCAATTAACGGGATTAAAAGCGATAAATACTGCTTAAGCCATCTCATGGACTACCCCATCTTCAATATATAAATGTTTATAATTCATATTAAGCGAATCTGGCATTCTATGCGTTACAACCACGATAGTGATTTTCAGCTGCTCATTTACGCCTTTTAACAAACTCCAAATCAAATCTGAACTATAATCATCAAGATTCCCAGTTGGTTCATCTGCAAAAATAATCTTTGGATTCCCAGCTAGTGCCCTTGCAAGTGCAACTCTTTGCTGCTCTCCTCCGCTTAATTCTAATGGATATTTTTTTGCTTTATGTTCTAGTCTTATATGTCGAAGTAGCCGTTCTGTCTTTAGCTTGCAAAACTGCTTTGAAATTTTATTAATAGTCATAGGAAACATTATATTTTTTTCTATATTCCAATCTTTTATTAGCTTATAATCTTGAAAAACTATACCTATTTGTCTGCGAAGTTTGTAAATATTTGACTTTGAGGAGTTAAAGAGATTAAATCCACAAATATTTAATTGCCCATCTCTAATGACTAGATTACCATACATTGAACGAAGTAAAGTTGATTTTCCACTACCGCTTACCCCTGTGATAAAAACAAAATCATTTTCATAAATTGTAAAATTTACATTTTTTATTACAAGCGGGTCTTTATTATAACCTAAATTAAGATTTATTGCAGTAATTATTGGCTGCTTCACTTTATTTTCACACTCCAGATATTAAATTTAGCGAAGAAATATTTGCATAAGTTGGGATAATATCGCCCAAAACTTCTATCAATTTATTATCATAAATTATTAAAAAAATATGATTTGGTGCGTAATAAGCCCCAAAAAGAATAAACAAAATATGCCCATCTTTAAACTTATAAACACTTTTAATATGCAAAAAATATTCCTTATTTGCAAGTCTAATATTGGAATCTAAAATCTTATCAATGGCTAAAAACGGACTTAAGTCCAAATCCTTAATACTAAAATCACCCTCTTTATAATCATTAATCTTATAAAAAGAAGCACTATAAATATTTTTATTTGCCCTTAGCCAGCGCGCCTCATACTTGCTAATAATTTCATTTTTAGAATTTATCACACTTTCAATTTTTAGCTCAAAATCTTTTGAAATATTTAGTGCATAATCGAAATACTCTTTACTATCAGTTCTTAATTCCAAAAAAGCACCTTTTTTTAGAATCCTTAAACTCTTTTGCAAAAATGACTTAGAAAAAACTCTTTTTTGCTCATTTTTATCCCATGGCACAGGAAAATGCAAATATATTGCATCAATTTTATTACTAGGCAAAATGTCAAATAAGATTCTACAATCCGCATTCATAATAAATAAATTTTTTAGCCCCAAAATCTTAATTTGCTTTAAAACCTGCTCTATTGCTGGGCGATAAATCTCTAGCCCTATAAAAGTAGCTCTAGGATTATTTTTAGCCATATTTAGTATATTTTGTCCCGAGCCAAAGCCAACTTCAATGATAATATTACTAGATTCCAAAATGTCTTTAATGTTAGAAATATTTAAAAAATATGGATTATGCGTGTTGTGAGGCTCTTTAGTGGAATCTAAATTAGATTTGCTAGATAAATTATGCGAGATTATATCTGCATTTGTTAGCTTTGCATACTCCTTTAGAGCTAGTTTTATCACAGCTTTTGAACTAAATTTTAGCGATTTGTTGTATTTGACTAAAATTTTAGAATCTTTTCGTAATCTTGTTAGCAAAAATTTGTAATTTTTATAATCTACTAAAATGATAGAATCTTCCCCATTTATGCGCTTTGCTTCTAATTGAAAACTAAAATCTCCAATTTTAGCTGGCAAAGAAATAGAATCTAGCTTGGAGGCAAAAAAATGTGGCATTTTATTTAATAGACAAAACTATTTCATTTGAAGGGCTTGAGGCTAAATCAAACTCATCAAATGCAACAACATAGTAGCGATATTCATTGCCTACTTTCATATCTTTATCAATAAAGTAATTTTCTTTTACTCTAAATCTATCCTGCACGCCTAAAGTCGTATCTTTACGATACACCATAAAATATTTTGCATTTTTATTTTCTTCCCATTCTAACCTTGCCTCTTTATCATCGACATAGCCTCTTGCTATTTTTGGAGTGATTGGGGTATTTTTAGTGCTTCCTTTCACTCCTATACTTAATTCACTCTCTAAACCATTTTCATCAATATTACTAACTTTATAAAAATAGATTTGATTTGGAATATTTATAATATCTTCATATTCATTTGTATCGCTATATGAGAGGAATCTATAATGTTTATCATCATTTGAGCGAAAGATTTTGTATTGCTTGATATTTTCACCCTTATCCCACGAAACTATGATTTTATTTGCAAGGTTTGAGGTTGCATAAATTCTTTCACTAGCATCTGGTCTTGGCTTTGTTTTCGCTGTTATTACACTGCTTGGGCGCGATGGAGTGGAGTTGAAATCCATTGCAATAATTCTGTAATTATAATCTTTGCCATCTTCTAAATTATCATCAAAATATTCCACCAAAAGCCTATGATTAACAAGAGAAATAGTCTTAAATTCACCATCAATTTCCCTTTGAATCAAATAATGCGAAATGGATGGATTTGGATGTGGTGACCAAAGAAGCTTTACCTTTTTTACATAATCATTTGAAGCGTAAATGCTCTCTACTGCGTTTATAAAAGAAGTTTTTGCCTTAATTATTTGACTTTTTGGAGAATAAGAATTACCACTTAATGTAAGAAAATAATATTGATATTCTGTTTCTGGCACTAGATTTTCATCTACATAGTGCGTTGCATTTGGATTCTTAATGTGTGCAATCTCACTAAAACCACCTTTGCCATTTCTATATAACACAAATCCACTAACCTCACTATCATTGATAATATCCCATTCAAATGCAATTGAAGAAACATCTGCTAGGACTTTCACATTTTTTACCACAGGGATATTTTCATCGATTCCATTTAGCGAACTTATCGTATTAGCACAACCGCTAAAAAACAAAGCGATTGCTAATATCTGCCAAAACCTCATTTACACTCTCCATATTAAAATATTTTTCTAAATAAAAATTCATATCGTCAAATAATCTTGCTTGAAATGACATTTTACCAAGTTTTGGGTGTTGTAAATATAAAATGTAGGAATGCAGCATTATGCGATATTCCTCGCCATTATAGCCATATAAATTATCTCCTATAATGTGGCGATTTATACTTTCTAAATGTGCGCGAATCTGATGAGTTCTACCAGTGGAAAGCTTTGCTAAAATCAATTCTTTTTTTAAATCATTTGATAAAAGTATTTTATAAAAATTACTTTTTGAATACCTTGCAGAACTATTTTGTGGCATTAAAAATTTAATATCATTAGTTTTAATATCACTTGCATTAGCCTTTAAATTACATTTAGAAAATTTAAGTCTATTTTTTGGATTTCTCGCAAGATAACATTCAATTTCTATATCCTCTTTCAATACCAAATCGATTATAGCAATGTAAAGTCTGCCCATTTGCCTACTTCGTAATTGCTCGCTTAAAAAGCTATGAGTGGCATTATTTTTAGCAATTACCATAGCTCCACTTGTTTGCTTATCAAGGCGATGGACTATGCCTTCTTTTTTCTCTCCTGCAATATTTGAGAGCTGGATTCTGTGTGTTTTTAGCCAATCAACTAGGCTTTCTTCTTTTAGACTTGCTGCCCCGTGTGTAGCTAAAAATGGGGGCTTATTAATCACTAAAATATCATCATCTTCATAGATTCTTTGAATATAAATATCACTTTTTTTCTCTAAAGTATCACTAGATTCCACTTTTGAAATCTCAATCAAATCACTATTTTTTAGCTCTGCTCCGCTTTTATTTACAATTTTGTCATTAACTTTTACTAAATTCTTTTTGATTAAATTTAAGGCTTGACTTCTGCTAATATTTAGCTCTTTACTTAAAAATATATCAAGCCTAGTTTTTAAATCATCTTTATAGATTAATCTCACCTTTAAAACCCTAAAAATTATTTATTTTGGATATAATTCCCCCTATTTTAGCCAAATAAACTTTAAGGAAATGCAAGTTGTTTAACCTTGATAGAAAAGTCTTTATGCACTTTGATTATATGATAATCTTTACGACAATCCCTATCATTTTAATTTCTTTAATGTTGATTTATGAGGTAGATTCAAGCCTTACAATAAAACAATTAATCTACATTAGCATCACTTGTGCGATAAGTTTAGTGATTTTCATTTTGCCACTAAAGCGATTATTTTGGCTTGTGCCTACACTTTATTGGGCTTCTATTGCCTTATTAATTGCAGTTGAATTTATCGGCACTCAAAAATTTGGTGCTCAAAGGTGGATAGAGATTCCACTAATTGGTATGTCCATACAACCTAGCGAAATAGTAAAATCTACATTAATACTAATGCTTGCATATAATATTAGCAATGACCCGCCCCCACGAGAAGGTTATCATTTAAAAGCATTTTTAAAACATTCATTTTTTATTATACTTCCTGTCGTGCTAGTAAAGATTCAGCCGGATTTGGGAACTTCAATATTAATTTTTGTAATAGGCTTTGGAATCCTATTTTTAGTTGGAATCCACAAAAAGATTCTAATGACAATATTTATAGTAATACTCCTAATCTCACCATTTATTTATAGTAATATCCTGAAAAGCTATCAAGTAGAGAGGATTGAGCAGTTTTTAGGAGATAAGCCACAGTATCAGGTCCAGCAGTCAATGATAGCCATAGGAAGCGGTGGCTTAAAAGGAAAAGATGCAGAAAACGCTACTCAAGCACAACTAAAGTTTTTGCCTGTGCCAGAGAGTGATTTCATTTTTGCATATTTTATGGAGAGACACGGATTTTTGGGCGGTGTTATTTTACTACTTTTGTATGGAATCTTGATTTTGCATTTATTTTCTGTTAGCTATCAGTTTAAAAAAGATAAGATTCTACAAGTTGTGAGTGCTGCTATTGGATTTTTGATTTTTATTCATTTGAGTGTAAATATTTTAATGGTTATTAAATTTGCCCCTGTGGTTGGAATCCCTATGCCATTTTTTAGTTATGGTGGAAGTAGTTTTTTAACTTTTGGTATTCTTTTTGCGGTGCTTCAAAATTTACTTGCTTTTAGGTATCACTTTAAGATATAATTCCATCTTTTAAATTTTGCTTAAATTTTAAAGGACCTTTAGCTCAGCTGGTTAGAGCTACCGGCTCATAACCGGTAGGTCGCAGGTTCGAGTCCTGCAAGGTCCACCACAACAAAATCAGCAACAATTAATAATCTTTAACCTATCATTACACTTTTAAAATATTTATTATTTGGAGAATCCTAATGATATTTAAAACATTTAAAAAAATCTTTCTAATTGGGCTTACATTGTTTATCATCGCTTGTAGTGAGAATAATCAAACCAACCAAAATGAAGCTAAGCAAGAATACACAGAGGGAGTAGATTTTATCACGCTAGAGCAAGAAATTGCAGATTCTAAAAATACTTTGATAAAAGTTTTTAGTTATGATTGCATATTTTGCTACAAATATGACATAGAGATTTTGCCAAAGGTATTAGTAGAGATTCCAAACATCACTTTTGTCCCTTATCACTTAAGCACAAAGGCAGAGTTTGGCAACGAAGCAAGCGAGCTTTTTGCTACATTAGTCATTCAAGATGAAAATAATAAAATAACAAATTTATTTAGCGAAGATTCCACTTTTAAGAAAGCAAAAAGTGCACTATATAAAGCTTATCACGAAGATAAAGAGCGTTGGCATAATAATAAATCTGAATATAATAGGGACAAAGAAGCATTTCTAAATACTGCACTCACTGCAATTAATTTGCCAAAAGATGAATACAATAAATTGAAGCAAGATAAAAAAGTGCAGGATTTACTAAAAAAATGGGATAAAGCCTATGATATAGCCTCAATTCAAGGGGGTGTGCCTACATTTGTGGTGAATGGAAAGTATATAATCCTATTGCAAAATATTAAATCAGAACAGCAAATGATAGATTTAATAAAATGGCTCTCTAGTAAATAAAACTAAATAATAAAATCAAAGGGTTGCATGGAATCTTAAATGAAAAAGTTGTGCAGTTTTAATAAAAAGGTAGTGAAAAATCTTAAGCAGAATCTTAAATGAAAGTAATGAAATCTAAAAATATAATTTTAAAGATTACAAAATGGCAAAGTGGTATTTGCTTATGGCTTGTTATGGGATTTTGCTCTTTGTTTTTATTACTTCTTTCACATATTTTTCAAAGCTATTTTTTTATGCCACCTTGTGAGCAATGCGTTTATATCAGATTTGCCTTTGTGTTGCTTATTTTTTCTAGCTTGATTGCTATCTTTTTAAGGCAGAGATTGATTAGCTATATCATTAGTTTTTATGCAATTTATTTTGGCTTTAGAGCTGCAATAAAGCTAGAAGCAATAAAACAAGCAATTAATTCTAATAACATTTTTGGAATGATTGGTTGTTCTAGTGAGCCAAAATTCCCAATTTTTCTCCCGCTTGATAAATATTTTCCACAGCTTTTTAAACCACTTGGCTCTTGCGGATACGACGCTCCTATAATCCCACAAAATACAAATCTTAATACATTTCAAGAATATTTTACAAATCTATATTCTAATGGCTGGTATCTAATCCCACAGGCTAAATTTCTAAATATGGCAGAAGCCTGTATCCTTGCTTTTGGAGTGATATTTCTTTGCATTAGTGTGATGTTTATTTGCACTCTATCTAAAAAATACTTAAAAATGAGTGATTGATGGCTAAAATCTAAATTAAAAATTTAAAAAGCGCAATCTAAAATTTTTAAAAACTATGAAACATTCCTCCATTCAGAAAAGCAAAGTCATTTATATTAAAACATATAAGCATTATTTATCATTCTATAAATCTAGCACTAAAATTTTACTTTTGGTGTTTTATTTAATAAAGCTTTGGTATGTAGCGCTTTTAAGATTTTGCTTAAAATTTAGGTCAAAGGGCGCTAAATTTTATTCATTAGATTCCATTAAATTAGATTCAATCCACGATATTAAATCCCTTGCTACCTCATCTTTATTTAATTCTAAAAGTATCTCGTGCCTAGCTTTGGCATATAAAATCATTTTTGCATTATCATAGCCTTGCGAATTAATATGCTTTAAAGCACTCAAAACTCCCCTGCCAAAGTCTCCACAAGCATCATCTTCACCACTGATAAAAAGTATAGGAAGATTTGGATTTTGCACTTTATTTTCATATTTGCTAAAAACCTGTCTCAATCCACAAAGCAAATTTATAAAACTATTAATTGTAAAAATAAAACGACATTTAGGGTCTTTAAGTGTCCTCTTCAATTCATCTATATCCCTATTTACCCACAAGATTCCGCTCTGCTTACCATTATCTAAATCATCAAATTTATAATATTTTGAATTGAAAGCTAGAAATGAAAGCCTGTAGGCAAGATCTGCACCAATTCCATTAATCCCAAAAAACCTTAAAACTTTTAGTAAAATAATACCAAGAGAAACAAATCTTTGCGGATATGGTGTGCCACAAAGAACAAGCATATCAAGACTATTTTCATATTTTTGCAAGAATCTCCTTGCAATAAGAGAACCCATACTATGCCCGATTAGCACGATTTTTTTTGGGGCAAATCGCTCTCTTAAAATACAATTAAGCTTATAAATATCACTCACTACCATTTCAAAACCATTTTCTCCCATTTCACCCCAAAAAATCTCATTTTTAATTCTATTATTTGTGGAATCTTTAGCAGTGCTAGAGGTTTGATTGTGTGTAGAATATGTGGAATCTAGAGAATCTTTAGTAATATTTGAAGTGTGATTAAAGCTTGCAATATTACTTTTAGAATCTGCGGTGATATGTGTGGAATCTATGATATCTGCATTAGCACTAATACTATCGCCGTGTCCTCTGTGGTCGCTTACCACTACGATAAAGCCATTTTGTGCTAATTTTGTAGCAATAAATTCATACTTTCCTCTATGCTCGACCATTCCGTGAGATATTTGAATAAGCGTAGAGCGTGGATTTTGTGGCAAATAAATATCATAAAAGATATTTAGATTCCCACTCTCAAAGCTAGAAGTTTCTTTTGTAATCATTTTTTTTCTTGACTTTTTATTTGGAGTTCAATTTAGAATCTAAAACAAATCATTTTAATAAAAGATGAATCTTAACGAAAAAATTTTAAATTAATTCTTTTAATTTTTTTCAAAGGCTTGATTTTGCTTTATAATTTTCTAAATAATAGTTTTAAAAATAGATTTTAGAAGCTAGTTTCTAAATTTGAATTTATGAGATTAAAGAGAAATTAGATTTTCAATTTTTATTATTTTAAACTTATCTTAATGAGAGAGGTAGAATTATATTCATACTTTGCATAATTGACAATGGATTGTCTAAAATTAAGGCATAAAAATGCAAAATTTCATAATTTTAAAACCATTTGAAATTGAAGTCCAAAAAATCGCTAAATATGCTAAATGATTTTTTGGATACCACAGAGAATGAAAAACCCATAAAGCAAATAAATATTATCAAATATTATTTTCTAAATATCCAAAGAATGATGATTTAAGCAAGATTATGCTAAATCACTATGCTAAATGACTTTTGCTATGCAAATATTTGCAATATTTATACAATATCTAAACATATTTTAGCCTAAACATTGATATAACACTAAATAATAAAAATAGCATCATAAATGATATTGCAAATATCAAGCTTTGTGAGCAAACTCTCTCTATTCATTTGTAACAAAATATTTCTTTTTCATAGTAGTAATTTTATCTTTTTTGATAGCTATAAAGAGAAAGCTTTGTGGTACTTTCAAGAGATTAGTCATTTTAGTGATTTTGAAAAACTTCAGATAACTGACTACAAGATTTTCAAAAAAATGGTAAGTGATTTTAGAATATTATATGAGCTAGCATCCTTTAACTTTGAGGAGATTGATATGTATGTGGGAAATTGAAATAATGTTAAATAATATATATTTACATATTTGGGCTTAGAAATAAATGTAGCTTGATATTGTGTTAGAAGTGGAATCTTTTTCTAAAGATTCCACTTTTTATAGTTAGTTTAAAAGTAGAATCTATAATTTACTTGGATAAAGTTTTAATAAATTTTTAGTATTTAATCTAACCTTAGATCCACCTAAAATAAAATCTGCAAAAAGTTGTAAAAAATATTAAAAATGCCGCTTCATTACTATGATTTATTCATTGTATTTTTTCAAATAAATATCTTAAATTATTAGCACTAAAATAAAAAATAATCTAAACTTCAATAGTTTTTAGATTTTATTAGATTTGCTAGAATTTAAATTCTAGCTCTTTGGATTTCACCCTAATAGATTAAATGTTAGCGTCTAATTTCTTAGTATCTAAATTAAGATTCTAGTTAATGCTATAAATTATGAGTTTTTTAAACGAATTTTAGCCAAAATCAAGAACCTAAATTAATTTCCAAACCTTTTGAATTCTCTTTAAAGTCTAATTTTTTTCAAAACACCTAAAATTCGTTTATTTATTAATCAAATTCATTTTATAAAAACTACTTATTCACGGGCTGGATAGAGGAATTATCCGCAGTATCGCCGATTTTATCTAAAAATTCTATTATTTTAGAGGCAGCCTTTAGATACTCTTTTGCCCCAAAACTATCAGGTTTGTAGAATACAACCGGTTTTCCATCATCACCACCCTCTCTAATGGCTGGCTCTATTGGAATCTGTGCTAAAACTTCGCATTTATTCACATTTGCAAGCTCAATTCCCCCGCCTTTGCCAAATATATCATAACGCTCGCCACAAGATGGACACACAAAGCCACTCATATTTTCTATAATTCCTGCTATTGGGATATTTAGCTTGTTAAACATATCTAGGCTTCTCGCACTATCATCGAGAGCTACAATCTGTGGTGTGGTAACAGAAATTCCACCACTCACAGGCACACTTTGTGCTAGTGTAAGCTGTGCATCCCCTGTGCCAGGCGGCATATCAATAACCAGAATATCTAGCTCACCCCACGAAACATCACTTAACATTTGCTCAATAGCCCTCATTATCATAGGACCACGCCAAATAAGGCTCTGACCCTCCTCATACATCATTCCCATACTCATAACCTTTATTCCATAGGCTTTAAGTGGGATAAGCTTTTTTGCTACCTCATCGACAATTGGCTTTTGATTAGTAAGGGAAAGCATTCGTGGAATATTTGGACCATAAATATCTGCATCAAGCAGTCCAACACTCTTGCCACTTTGCGCTAGGGCTATTGAGAGATTCACACTTGTAGTGGATTTCCCAACACCACCTTTCCCAGAACTAACCATAATAAAATGCTTGATATTTGGAGCGATATTTTTCTTTTTTGGCTTTTCTTCCACTATGGTTAGCGTTTTGATATTTATTGAGAGATTTAATCCCAAACTCTCCAAAGCGCTTTTAATATCATTCTCTAGCTTTTCTTTTACTTCAATACTATTACTTGGAATCTCCAAAAATAACGCTAGATTCTTATCCTCTAGCCTCATATCTTTCACAAATCCAAAATCGATAATATCTCTTTTAAAGTTTGGATAAATCACATTTTTTAACTTATTTAAAATTATTTCTTTCATTATTGCACCTCGCATTCTTTTTCTTTATTATATTCTTTAAAAATATTTTGACTAATTTTGTAGCTACAAAATTTGGGACCACACATAGAGCAGAATTCTGCATCTTTAAAAACATCTTGTGGTAGGGCTTCATCGTGGAATTCTCTAGCTCTATCACTATCTAGTGCTAGGCTAAATTGCTCCTCCCATTTGAAAGCATATCTTGCATCACTCATTTTATCATCTCTAGTTCTTGAATTGATTCTACCTCTTGCTATATCAGCGGAATGTGCGGCAATCTTATATGCGATTATTCCCTCTCTTACATCTTTTGCGTTTGGCAATCCTAAATGCTCTTTTGGTGTTACATAGCAAAGCATTGCGGCACCTTTCCACGCAGCCACACAAGCCCCAATAGCACTTGATATATGGTCATATCCTGCACCTATATCTGTTACAAGTGGTCCTAGCACATAGAATGGCGCTTCATTGCAAAGCTCTTTTTGAATCTCAATATTTCGTTCAATTTGATTTAGTGGAATATGCCCAGGTCCCTCAATCATAACCTGCACATTAGCCTCATATGCCCTATTTGCTAGTTCTCCTAACACTCTTAATTCTGCTAGTTGTGCTTCATCACTCGCATCAGCAAGACAGCCTGGACGAAGCGAATCTCCTAGCGACAAACTCACATCATAGCTCTTGCAAATATCTAGTATATCATCAAATGCAGTGTAGAAAGGATTTTCCTTGTGATGATGAATCATATAGCTTGCCATTAAACTCCCGCCTCGACTAACGATTCCCATTTTTCGCTTTGCAATAAATGGCATATGAGAAAGCAAAAATCCACAATGAATTGTAAAATAACTCACACCTTGCTTTGCTTGTTTTTCCAAAGTGGAAAGCATAGTTTTAATATCTAGTTTCAAAATATTATCTTTCAAATCATATAGTATTTGATACATTGGAACCGTGCCAATTGGAACACTTGAATTTGCAATAACGGCACTCCTTATCTCATCAAGATTCCCACCTGTGCTTAAATCCATAATTGTATCAGCTCCATATTTAATCGCAGTATGGACTTTATCCACCTCGCTTTCAATGCAGTTTGTAATTGCAGAACTACCGATATTTGCATTAATTTTTGTTTTAGTAGCAATGCCTATTCCTATAGGGTTTAGGTGCTTGTGATTGATATTTGCAGGGATTATGAGGCGCCCTTTTTTAATCTCATTTTTAATAAGATTCACATCTAGCTCCTCGCTGTTTGCAACAAATTCCATTTCTTTGGTAATTTTATCTTGCTTTGCATAATATAATTGCGTATTTGCTTTATTCATATTTTTACCTATTTTTAAATAATTTTTAAAAGCTTAAAATTAGCGTAAAATTTATAAAATAAAGCTTTAAAAAAGTTTTAAGGAATGAAATTTGAGTAAAAATATCACTTTGATTATTATGAGTGCGGGGGAAAGCTCACGTTTTAGGCAAGATTCCACTAAATTTTTAGACAGCACTAAAAAGCAGAATCCAAACACACAAAATCAAAAAAATAGGATTAAAAAACACTGGATTAGGATTAATGGAATACCTATATGGCTCTATATGGCAAATAGATTACAAGAAAAATATAATTTTAAAAAAGTGCTTATCACAGCACATAAAGATGAAGTTAGCTATATGAGGCGATTTTGTGAATATGAAATTATTGAGGGTGGGAATAGTAGGCAGGAAACTTTGCAAAATGCGCTTAAAATTGTGAATAGTGAGTTTGTTTGCGTTAGTGATGCTGCAAGATTTAACCTTGATTTTGATGTGCTAGATAGGCTTTTTAGCTTTGATTTAGATTCGCTTGATTGCCTTGCACCTGTGCTAAATGTCGTTGATACAATTTTTTTGCGGGAAGATTCTAAACTAAATTATTTAAATAGAGATAATGTAAAATTAGTCCAAACCCCTCAAATCTCACGCTTAAATGTGCTAAAAAAGGCTTTGAAATTAGGAAATTTTAGTGATGAATCTAGTGCGATTAATGCTTATGGTGGGAGGATTGCTACGATTACTGGATCAAAAAATTTGGAAAAGCTAACTTATTTTAGCGATTTGAAAAACTTTGCACTAAATGGAATCTCATTTGATAAAACTAGTGATAATTTCACTGGCTTTGGCTTTGATGTGCATAAATTTGTTAAAAATAAAGAGATGACTTTAGGCGGGATAAAAATTGATTGTGGTTTTGGCTTTGAGGCACATAGTGATGGAGATGTGCTAATCCATTCGCTTTGTGATGCATTTCTTGGGAGCATTGGTGCAGGGGATATTGGCGAGTGGTTTCCGCCTAGCAGTGATGAATTTAAAGATATAGATTCTAAAATTTTGCTAAAAAAAGTAATTGATTTCGTTTATGGCATTGGCTTTAGGATTGTGAATATTGATATTATGATTTTAGCTGAGATTCCAAAGATTAATCCACATAAAGACGAAATGATTAAATGCATAGCACAAATCCTCCAAATTGAGAAAAATAAAATAAATATAAAAGCCACAACAATGGAAAAAATGGGCTTTATTGGTAGAGGTGAGGGAGTATGCGTTAGCTCAAATGTATCTTTGAAGTATAGTTTGGAATTTTAGAGATATTTTTTTAATTAAGCTTTTTTAGATTTAGCAAGGCTAGAGATAATTAAAATTGAGAGATTCAAATTTTAATTTTTTAAATAATGATATAAAATTTTTAATCGCCCAAAAAGAGCTACAAAAACCATATATAATAAAAACGACAAATGATTTAGAAAAAGTAAGAATATGCAAAGATTTTGCATAGTTAGGATTTTATTTTTTAGATTCAATAGAATATTTATCCATAAATTTGGTAACTTTAAACTAAATAAATAATTTTAAAAATAACATAATTTTTAAACTTAATTTTTTATATAGAATCAAAACATTTAGCAAAATTGTAGCAACTTGGTAGGCGAATTTTAAGTTTAATCTAATTTTTTTTAAATAGAATGATACTTTAATTTTTAAAAAAGGAAGAAAATGAACAATATGTTTAAATTTTTAATAGTAAGTATTTTATCATTTAGTGTGTTAATAGCAAAAGATTATAGCGTGGATACATCACATTCATTAGTTGAGTTTAAGTTAAAGCACTTAAGTATTAGCAATGTTAAAGGAACTTTTTCTAAATTTAGTGGATATTTAAGCGTGGATAATAATAAGCTTACTGCGTTAAATGGTGAGGTTGAAATAGATTCAATAAATACAAATAATGAAAACAGGGACGCTCACATTAAAGACCCTGACTACTTCGATGCTAAAAAATTCCCAAAAGCTACTTTAAAGCTTACAAATGCTTCTAGTGGTGAGTTTGAGATTACAATTAAAGGTATTACAAAAAAAGTAAAACTTGAAGTTGAAGTTTTTGGAGTATCCAAAAATCAAGCTGGAAAAGAAGTCATAGGACTTAACCTAAGTGGTAAAATTAATAGAAAAGATTTTGACATTGCTAAAGGCACACCAAATGCAGCTCTTGGTGAAGAAATTAGCATATCAATAGATATTGAAGGAATGGCAAAATAAATCTAGTTTAGAGTCTTTTTAGATTCTAAACTCAAATAACTTTTTTATATAAAGCTTTATTCTTGCCTAGTGAAGTGATATTCACATCTAAATTATACACATTAAGGCTTTAACTAAACCATATTTAAAATCACTATTGGAAGATAATTTATGAAATTTAATTTAGGCATTGATGTAGGCTCGACTACTGCTAAAGTAGTTTTGCTTGAGAACGAGAGAATAGTATTTCAAAAATATCAAAGACATTACTCTAAAGTTAGAGAAACAAGCATTGAAATACTAAAAGAGTTAAAAAAACAAATAGGAAATGAGCGATTTAGCGTAGCAATATCTGGGAGTGCTGGATTTGGAATCTCAAAAATTACAAATATTGATTTTGTACAAGAGGTTTTTGCCACAGCTGAAGCTGTTAAAAAGCTTGTGCCTGATAGTGATGCAGTTATTGAGCTCGGTGGAGAAGACGCAAAAATTATCTTTTTAAGCGGAGGTTTGGAGGAGCGAATGAATGGCTCGTGTGCGGGTGGCACAGGCTCATTTATAGACCAAATGATTACGCTTTTAAATGTAACGCCAGAGGAATTTGACAATCTATCGCTAAATCACACAAAGATTTATCCGATAGCCTCTCGCTGCGGTGTTTTTGCTAAAACTGATGTGCAACCACTACTAAATCAAGGCATAAAAAAAGAGGATATCTCCGCCTCTATTTTTCAAGCAGTTGTAGAGCAGACAATTTCTGGGCTAGCGCAGGGACGCAAAATTGAAGGCAAGATTCTATTTCTTGGTGGTCCACTTTTCTACTATAAAGGCTTGCAGAAGCGATTTAAAGAAAGTTTAAAATTAAATGATGAAAATGCGATATTTCCAGACTTTGCACAATACGCAGTAGCGCTTGGAGTGGCATTCTATGCAAATAATCTAAATATTGATTATTCTTGCGATGAGCTAATTAATATCTTTGAAAATGCTAAAAATAGCACAAGTAGAAATAAATATTTAGAGCCACTTTTTGCAAATAATGCGGAATTAAGGGAGTTTGAATACAGACATAGTCTCTCCAATACAAAAGAAATTGATATTAAAACTTACAATGGCGATGCGTATCTGGGGATTGATTGTGGAAGCACTACTACAAAGCTTGTTTTGATAGATAAGCTTGGAAATATTTTATATAAATATTATGGTAGCAACGAGGGAAATCCTATCTCTGTGCTTAAAAAAGAGCTAGTAAAAATCTATGATTTGCTAGGAAATTCTATTCAAATTAAAGGAAGTGGCGTTACAGGCTATGGTGAGGAGCTTATTAAAAGTGCTTTTAGTATTGATATAGGTTTGGTTGAGACTATGGCACACTTAAATGCCGCTAGATTCTTTAATCCAAAAGTTGATTTCATCATCGATATTGGTGGGCAGGATATGAAATGCTTTTATATCAAAAATGGCACAATTGATAGCATTATGCTAAATGAGGCTTGCAGCAGTGGCTGTGGAAGCTTCATAGAAACATTTGCTAAATCTATGGGCTATGATGTTGAAACTTTTGCAAAGCTAGGATTAGAATCTAAACATCCTGTGGAGCTTGGAAGTAGGTGCACTGTGTTTATGAATAGCTCTGTTAAAGAAGCACAAAAAGAGGGTGCATGCATAGAGGATATTAGTGCTGGGCTTTCTATGAGCGTGGTAAAAAATGCGATTTATAAGGTTATTCGCGCAAATGATGCTGATGATTTGGGTAAAAATATTGTCGTGCAGGGCGGGACTTTCTTAAATAATGCGATTTTAAGAAGCTTTGAAAAAGAAATTAATAGAAATGTGATTCGCCCAAAAATCGCAGGACTTATGGGAGCTTATGGTGTGGCATTATTTGCAAGAGAATGTAAAGATTCCACAATTATTTCTAAAGATGGTTTGGCAAACTTTACTCACACCTCAAATCCTAGTGTTTGCAATATTTGTGGGAATAAATGTCAACTTACGATAAATCGGTTTGAAAATGGCAGAAGGCTAATCTCTGGGAATAGATGTGATAAACCACTAGGTATTAAGAAAAATATGGTATTTTTACCAAATCTCTATGAATACAAGATAAATAAAATTAAGAATCTAAATATCAAATTACAGCACGATGATGAGATAAAAACTTTCAAAGGTAAAGTTGGAATCCCACTTGGGCTAAATATGTATGAAAATATCTACTTTTGGCACGAAATATTTTTGCATTTGGGCTATGAGGTGATTTTATCTGATATTTCTAGCAGGAAAACTTATTCACTCGGGCAGTATAGTATTCCTAGTGATACAGTTTGTTATCCTGCAAAGCTGCTTCACGGACATATTGAGAATCTGCTATCAAAAGGTGTAGATACAATATTCTATCCTTGTATGTCTTATAGTTTCGATGATGGGGGCAAATCAAGTGCAAACTATAACTGCCCTGTGGTAGCCTACTACCCAGAATTACTAAATAGAAATATTGATAAATTAAAAGATATTAGATTCCTCTATCCATATTTTGGATTGCATAGAAGCGATGATTTTATCAAAAAGGCATATCCATTTTTTAAAAAGGAATTTAAAGCAGACAAAAAACTTTTCAAAAAGGCAGTCTTGAGTGCATTTGAAAAGCGACAAACGCATATTAATGATATTTTATCACAAGGACAAAAGGCTTTGGAGTTTGCAAAAGAGCATAATTTAAAATGTATCATTTTAAGCGGACGCCCATATCACATCGATCCAGAGATAAATCACGGAATTGATAAGCTTATAAATTCGCTAGGTGTTGTTGTGCTTTCAGAAGATAGCATTAGCGATGAAGTTGGCAAACTAGAAGTGCTAAATCAATGGAGTTATCACTCAAGGCTTTATAGTGCTGCGAATTTTACAAATAAGCACGACAATATCGAGCTAATCCAGCTTGTTAGCTTTGGATGTGGAATTGACTCAATTACAAGCGATGAGGTTAGGAGAATCTTAGAATCTAATAATAAATTCTACACACAAATTAAAATCGATGAAATTAATAATCTTGGTGCTGTAAAGATTCGAGTTAGAAGCCTGCTTAGTGCTATGGAGATTAGAAAAAAAGAAACATATACCACAAATTTTAATCTAGATTCTATAAATCTAGCAGATTCTACAAAAATAGAATCCATAAGAGAGGAAATATTATGACAAAAAGTATGAATACACAAGGATTTGAGAAGATTCCAAATATCACAAATTGGAGTGCAAATGAAAAGCAAGATGAAGGCTTTGTAAAATTTAGTAAGGAGATGAAAGAAACGCATACTATTTTAGTGCCTACTATGCTTCCTATTCACTTTCGCTTTATGGTAAATATCCTTAAATCCTATGGATATAAAGCAGAGCTTTTAGAAAATAGCGGCGTAAATCTCGCAAAAGAAGGATTAAAAAATGTGCATAATGATACCTGCTATCCTGCGTTGCTTGTTATTGGGCAGCTGATTGATGCATTAAAAAGTGGAAAATATGATTTAGAAAAAACTGCTTTGCTAATTACGCAAACAGGCGGCGGATGTAGGGCTTCAAACTATATATATTTATTACGAAAAGCACTCAAAAAAAGTGGCTTTGGCAGGATTCCAGTTGTCTCTCTTAATTTTAGCGGATTTGAGGAAGACCAAGCCTTTAAAATAACACTCCCTATGTTAAGAAAGCTTGTAAATGCGGTAATTATAGGCGATGTTTTGATGTGTCTTTTAAATCAAAGCAAACCTTATGAGATAAACAAAGGCGAGAGCGAGAATCTAGTTAGCAAATGGATTGAAAGAATCTGCGATTTATCACAAAGCAAAGCATTAGTTAGCTTTAATGCGCTAAAAAAAGATACCAAATTAATACTAAATGATTTTGCAAATTTATTGCGCCACAATGAGCCAAAAATTAAGGTTGGGATTGTGGGCGAAATCTATATTAAATTCTCTCCTATTGGGAATAATAATTTGGAATATTTTTTGCTAAATGAGGGGTGCGAGGTTGTTATTCCTGGATTTTTAGATTTTTGTCTTTATTGTGTGAATGATATAATCGCTGAAAATAAGCTCTATGGCGGGAATTTTGCCAAAAAAATTATTTATAAACTCATTTACTATTTCTTTGCAAATAGACAAAAAGAAATAAATAAAATTATCAAAAAACACGGCATCTTCAATGTCCCCGCAAACTTTACACATACAAAAACATTGATAAAAGGCTATATTGATGAGGGTATGAATATGGGTGAAGGCTGGCTGCTCACTGCTGAAATGCTTGAGCTTATAAATAGTGGGGTGAATAATATCGTTTGCACACAGCCATTTGGTTGCCTGCCAAACCATATCGTTGGGCGCGGAATGATGAAAGTAATAAAAGAGAAAAATCCACAAAGTAATATCGTTTCAATAGACTACGACCCAGGCGCAACAAAAGTCAATCAAGAAAATAGAATAAAGCTAATGCTAGCAAATGCAAAGATATAGATTTTGCATATGAATTATTTTAGATTCTTTAAATGTTCTCCTCTAAAGAGAATCTAAAATTTAATTTCTAGCTATTTTGCAATATTTTATAAATTTTATGATTAGATTTTTAAAGTAGATTTGCCCATAAAATCTCTGCTTTATTTGATAAATAATTTGTTAAAATCATAGTTTTAAACAAAGGCTTTATAAAATGAATGATATAAATAATAAATTAATTGATAGCTTTGGACGAAAAATTGACTACATTAGAGTTAGTGTTACAAAAAACTGCAATTTCAGATGCAAATATTGTATGCCAAATACACCTCCATATATAGAAGAAACACTAATTCCCCTTCCTAAAATGCTAGAATTTTTAAAAATCGCTATGGATTTAGGGATAAAAAAGATTCGACTAACAGGTGGAGAGCCGCTTTTAAGAAGTGATTTAAGCGGTTTTATCAAAGGAATCTATGATTATAAAAGTGGTATTGAAGTAGCACTTACTACGAATGGTTTCTTGCTTGAAAAATATATTAAAGACTTAAGTAAAACGGGATTAAAACGTATCAATGTCTCACTTGATAGCCTAAAAAAAGAGACAATCATTAAAATCTCCAAAAGAGATGCACTAGATTCAATACTAAATGGATTAAATCTAACAAAGGAATATGGCTTAAAAATCAAACTAAATATGGTGCCACTACGTGGAATTAATGATGATGAGATTATCCCAATGCTAGATTTTGCTTTGAGCGAAGGATACTTGCTTCGCTATATTGAATATATGGATAATAGCTTTGCTTTCAAAGGACTAAAGGGCTTTAGAGGTGACGAACTGCTTAAAATTATTAGCACTAAATATAGCTTTAAACCGATAAAAAAAAGGCATTTTGGTCCCGCAAATATGTATGAATTGCTAGATTCTTCCAAAGCCTTTGGGATAATCGCTCCTCATAGCCATAGCTTTTGTGAGGGTTGCAATAGGATTCGTCTAACAAGTGATGGAATAATCTGTCCTTGCCTTTATTTTGAAGATGCAATCGATATAAGTTCTGCTATATTAAATGATGACAAAATTGCTATGAAAGAAGCACTAATTAAAGCAGTATTTAACAAACCAGAAAAAAACAAATGGGGAGAAAATGAGACTTCTAGTAGGGCATTTTACCATACAGGCGGATAGAATCTACAATCCATTTGTTTATTAAAAAATATTTATAAACCTTTTAAATCAATACAAAAAGCAGAATCTAAAAATCATCTAGCACAAATCTAGTAAATAAACTAGATTCTAATCTTTCATTGCTGCCATAAAAACTAACTTTGTTTAAAAAATAGATAATAAATCTGGCTTTTAGAATAAATTATAATTTTTAGCTAAAGATAGAAAATCTATTTTTTAAGTTTTTATTTAAGATTCTTCTACAATCTCGCCCTCATCGCTATAATAGATATAGTTTTTACTAAATGCAAGGATTGCTAACATTATGAAATTCACATAAGGCACACATATAAGAATCTTAAACATTAAACCTTGATTAAAGCAAGTAGAAAGCATCACATTAGAAATACAAAAAACTATATAATTGATAAAAATTAAGAGAATTATCATTGAGATCTCACTTGAGACAGATTCCTTCATTTCGCTGATAAGTTCTTCATATGAAAATGTTGGATTGGCTACTATTAAGTTATTTGCAATATCTACCATTTTTGTAAATACAACAATTAAGCAAAAAACAAGAATAAGTATAACAATAACCCAAATTATCCCAAGCACCTTGCTTCCAGAGATTTTACCTATTATATAAGCATTATAAAATGGCACAAACGACTTCCAGCCATCCTCACCTGCTTTTTGAAATATTACATAATAAGTGGCAGCGGATAAAATTAAAAGAATTAATGAAATATACTCCATATTAAGCTCCTAAATATTATTCTTTAAAAATCTAACTTGAAATATAAAAATCTAAATTTTGTTATAAACCACTCATAAAACTTTAGTGAAATATAAATAGATTCTAGCATTTTACAGGCATTTTTGGAATCTACCACAACAATTTAGATAATATACAATATTTAGTATAGCACTTACAAATTACAAATGATGTTTAAATGCATTTTTAAATAATTGGCTTTAAATTATTTATTTTTTCTTATTAATTTAGATACTAGCCTTAAAGATTTGTAGAATCCTAAAATTACAAAACACTCCTTTTAATATAGAAGAAATTAAGAATGCAATAATAAAACAAGATAATGAAAATATTAAACTAAAATTAGAATCTGCTAGTAATAATCCTATTTTTAATGCTCTTGAAGATTCTATTAATATGCAAAATAAACTTAATGTAATTAATATGGATTTTATTGAGAATTTACAAAAAGAAGCTGGACTTATTGCATATTATATACTTTATAAAATGCTCTATCTTGCAAAAAATCAAAGTAAGGGATTTTTCTGTTTTGTAGATGAATTTAGAACTTATGCAAGTAATGAAATAATTGTAGATAGAATTAATTATATTATCACTCAAGCAAGAAAAGCAAATGGTGTTATTGCTTTAGCACTACAAGATTTAAATCAAATAGAAGATGTAGCAAATACAAATTCTATCATTGCAAATATGGGTAATTATATTATATTCCCAACTGATAAGATTGAAATATTTGATAAATATAATATCCATTTAAGTGACTATGAAAAAGTATTTTTAAGAGATTCCTCTCCAACTTGCAGAAAAGTTTTAGTTAAAAATACTATCACAAAAACCTCAAATATTATTGATATTAATCTAAGCAAATTAGGCAGTAATTTAGATTTTTTATCTAGTAATGCTGATGATGTTAATTTAATTAAAAAATTAAAAGAAAGTAATCCTCAAGATTGGCGTAATCTTTACCTAAAGGCTAAAAATGGGTAATAATATATTTGATATTCTTTTAAAAATCTTTGATAAATTATTTAATAATATAGAGAATCTAATATTCTATCAAGCTAATTCAATTTTTTTAAATGGATTTATTACTGCAATTCTTACTTTAGTAATTATATTTTGGGCTTTCAAGAAAATTAAAGAGGGAGATTTTCAATTTCCAAGAGATGTAATAGATTTAGTTATGTTTTTATTACTTACAATTTTTATTAGTTATTCTTTAAGCAATAAAGCATTCTTAGATGAAATTACTTCATATTTAGATATTCCAGTAAATATGTTGCAAAATTTTATCTTTCAAATTATAAATGCAAATGGTGAAAATATTACCATTGGAGACCACTTAGAAAATATACTATATAATATATTTGATAATTATTATGTATTTATCCCTGATGGAATCTCATTACTTAATATAGGACCAAATTTAATTATATCATTATTACTTTGGCTTGTTTATGCTTGGTTTTCTTTCATATTAGTAGCCTCAATTATAATAACTTTCATACTAAATTATCTACAAATTGCATTTTGGAAAAGTTTTGCGGTATTAATGCTTCCATTATTATATTTTAAAGTTACAATAGGAGCAGTTATATTTTGGTTAAAAACTATTATTGCCCTAACTTTAATATCTACTTTTATGTTAATTATTGGTGGATTAAGCAATCAGGTTGAAAAAGCTTTAACAGGAATTATGTCTATTGTAAATGATAGCAATGATAGAAAAGTTTCTTATTTGTTGCTTTGTTCATTTATTATTGCAAAGATAATTTGTATTACTTTCTTAAAAGAAATCCCCTCAATGATAAATGGAATGCTTCAAACAAATGCAAGTGCAAGTGCAGGAAATTTTGCAAATTCAGTTGCTATGACTTCTATTGGAGCAGGAGCAGCAGCTAGTGCTTATGGTGCTTTTAGAACTGCTATGAGTGGCTCTAAATTAGGTGAAAATATAGGAGTAGGACTAGGTAAAACTGCAATGCAAACTCCGCTTGGCTCTAAAATAGCAAATAATATTCAAGATACAGCTAGTGTAGTAACTTCCTCACAATTAAGCTCTAGTGTAATAAATATTGGTGGAAATATTAAAAGAGGAATAGGAAATATTACAACAGGAAAAAGTTGGCAAACAAATAATAATCAACCAAAAAGCAATTAAAAAATAAGGAGAAGTTATGAAAACAATAAAAATAAATCTAAAGGAGAAAATATGAAATATATATTTTTTAAAGGCATATCAATCATTTTAATAACACTAATTTTAAATGCTTGTAGTAGTGAATTTTATGAATTAAAGAAAAGCCCTTGTGCTTGTAATGAGTTAAACTTAGCTAAGGCTTAAGAAATGAATTTTTTAAAAAAATTAAACATTTTTAACAAACAAAATAATAATATTGATAATATAAATACTACTAAAGCATATGAAAATATTAATGAATCTAGAACTAAAGAGAATAAATCTATTAAAAAAATTGTAATTGACAAGATTGATAAGTCAATTCATTCTAATTTAGATGGAATCTCTATATTTGAAAAAGTGAATGATGCAAGAAGTATCTTTTTATTAGAACGCACCATTCATAAAAATATTATTTATGTGGCTTTTTTCTTCTTTATAATTACCATTATTTGTTTAATACTAATTATTTGCTTATTTCCTTTAAAAGAAAAAGAGCCATATTTGGTTGGATTTTCAAATGCTACACAAAATTTTGTAACAATACAGAGGGCAGATTCTACTACTACTTCAAATGAAGCTTTAATTAGGAGTCTGATTGGAAGTTATATATTAAACAGAGAAAGTATTAATCATATTGATGATAAGAAGAGGTTTGAAGTTATTAAAGCTCAATCAAACTCTAAAGTTTGGAATAACTTTGAAGCAATAATAGCTCAAGAAAAAAGCATTTATACTAATTCTAATTTAGTGCGTGAAGTAGAAATTATTAATATTGCTAAATGGAAGATGGATATGCCAATGTAGATATAGTAGTAAGACTATTACATACAGGCTCAATGAATTTAGAGAGTGAAAAAAGATATAGAGTAATTATTGTCTATAAATTTGTAGAACAAAAAATTACATTTGAAAATATCCCTCTAAATCCAACAGGATTCTTAGTGCTAGATTATACAATTACTCAAATTGCAGTAATAAAAGAATTAGATACAAATAAAAAAGTAAGTAAAGATTTTAACTCAAAAATCAAAGAGAATAAACAAAGTAATGACCTATCTAACTACATACAAAATGATGTAGATAATAATCCATCAAATCCTAAAGCAACATATCCAAATATTGATGATTATATTAGAAATAATCCAAATATATTTCCTAAAAACAATCAAAATACCAATAAAGAAATAAATCCATTTAAATAGGAGAATAAAATGAATGAAAATCTAATACAAGCAAAAATTGCAGAAATGAGAATAAAGATTAACAAACAAGAAGAGGAATTATTAGATATGAGAAGAAAACTTGAAGAATTATTAAGAGAGCTATCTCATACTAAAAGCCAAAAACAACAAAATGCTAGAGGTTTATAATGGTGATATTAAACAATCTCTTACTTATAAAAATGAGAAAAACAAAAGGTAGGCAATGAGTGATAGAAAAATAGAAATATTTAAACTTTGTGAGAGATTAGCAGAGCTTCTAGGAGATAAAGAAGCAATTGCAGATTTGAAAATCTTACAAGAAAGACGCCCCGAAATGTTTAAGAATATGCAAGAGGTATCACACTTAATTCAAAAAGTAGTAAGTGAGCCTGAAATAATCATTAAAAATCCTAATGCAAGAAATAAAAAAGACTACATCGCAGGTAGAAAACTTAGTGATGAAAAAATGGGAGAAGTAGGTATAAGAAAAGATGAAAATATCAGCAAAATTTTTCACGCCAATGAAAAGAGACTTAAAAATTTAGACTTATTAGCAAAGAAAGGAAGTATAGTCGATGGTAGGGACGCCCACACCCCCTACACTCAAGCCCAAAGTCTTGACGGGCGACTGGTTGATGACAACATTTCATCGACTACTAAAAACATTATACCACAAAGCAAAGATACTTTAGCAAGTAAAAAACAAAAAAAGAACAAATTTATTAAAAACATTCATAAAACAAATGCCCTAAAAGGCGTAAGGAGATAGAAATTGAGAGAATTATTAATTTTAATATTACTATTTAATCTAGCTCTTAGTGCAGAACCTAATCCATTTGAAGATGGAGTTAGTATTGAAGATAGTGGAGATTCTATATTCTTAGATGATGAACCTAAAAAAATTGATAAGATGATGTTTCTTGATGCTGTGCAAAAGAATTTTTGGAATAAAGATAGAAAAAAGAGTGATAATACTATAAATATCAAATATAAAGCAGGAGAAACTCATAATATAAGAACTCGCTCTAATATGACTACAACATTTATATTTGATAATGACAAAATAGCCTCTGCTACTCTAGGAGATAATGTAGGATTTGAATTAAAAGAACTTGGAATTAATAAATATGATTTATCTAATATCTTAACAATTAAACCAAATTTAATAGGAATTGATACAAATCTAACTATCATTGGTGAGAGTGGTAATATTTATACATTTTATATTTTTTCAACTAATTATAAAAATAACAGAAATCCAGCATTTATTGTTTTTATTAGTGAAGATAGAGAAATAGGAAAAATCAATGTAGAAAACTTAGAGCAAAAGGCAAAAATTGAGCAAGAAAAAGAATTTAATAAATTATTTAAACAAAATGTTTTAGAAGAAGAAACAGATAAAAGCATTATTATAGGAGATGAAGTTAATAAAATTATTATTAATAAAGATGAAATTAAAAAGGATATGCCCAATATCCTAAAACTAATATATTTGGAATAAAAAGTAAAGATTCTATTGGATTACAAGCGAAAGAAATATTTAATGATAATAAATGGACTTATTTTAAATTTGAGCGTAATCTTGCTACATCAAAATTCCCAGCAATTTTTAGAGTAATAGATGGATATGATAATCCTATGAATAGCAGAATTGTAGGTAATTACCTTATAGTAGAAACCATTGCTTCTAAATGGACTATGAGAATAGGTGATGAATATGTCTGCGTAAGAAAAAAGAAGAAGAATGAAATGGATATTGATATGAATGTTCTAAAGGTTGTTATTGCATTTGTTATCCTTATAAGTATTTTACTTATTTGGGCTTACTTTGCAACACCTGATACATCATTAGACAATAGCTTAGAAAATATTGATGATACTAAATTCCCTATTAGTGATTATTTATATTTTGAGAGAATAGAACAAGATAAACAAAATAATTTAAATATTCCAATTAATAATAATTCTAATATGGATTTAGATGTTACAAATGAAAACCCACAAATATCAAACTTTAATGTAGATTCTAATATCACAAGTCAATCAAATAATACAACTAATAATACTGATAATGGAATAAATAATTTAAGTGATAAAGAATTAGGCAGTGATACTAAAAAATTAACTAATGAAATTTTTAATGAAGAATTAGACCCATTGTTAAAACAGCAAAGAAATATCTTATTATCTAGTAGAAATGGGGGCATAGCAATTTTAAATAAAGCTAAAAATAATAAAAAATTAGAATATGGAGTAGATAAATTTAGCAATTTAAATGAGCAAGATAAAGCTAGCAATGAGCATAAATTATATAGAACTATCTCTGCTATGAAAATGATTCCAGCAATACTAATTACTAATATAAGTAGTGATATAGGAGGAAAAGTAATAGCACAAGTTGAAGAATATATTTATGCAGAAATGGGGAAAGCTATTTTAATCCCTAAAGGCTCTAAAGTATTAGGCAATTATGCAAATAATAATAAAATAGGAGAATATAGATTAAATATTCTTTGGACTAGAATATTAACTCCTCAAGGTGTAAATATTATGCTAACAGATGCTTATGGAGCAGATTTAGCAGGAGCTATGGGATTAATAGGAGATTTAGATTCTAAATATTATCAAAGATATGGAATCCCTCTTGCGCTTTCAACCATATCAAATGGACTAATTTTAACAATTAATAATGTAACTTCAAAATATTCTAATCAAAACCCATATACAACTACACAGCTTATACAAAATATGCAAGGTGATTTAAGTCAAATAATGTCTCAAATAATAAGAGAGCAAGTAAAAATTCGACCAACTATTAGAATAGAAAAAGGAAGCAGAATCTTTATTACAAGTAATAAAGATATTTTCTTTCCTATTCCAAAGAATAATGAAGTAATGACTAGATTTTTTAATGAAATAAAACTAAATATGGAGGAATAATGAAAAAGTTGAATCTTATTATAAAAAAATAAAAATCATCAAAATAAATAAATCACATATTAAAAGATAAATCTTAAATAAGGAGAAAGAATGAAAAAAGATACTTTAATAAAAGAAGAGATAACTAATCAAGAAGAAGTAAATTCATATTTACAGAATTTAAATAAAGAAAATCAATTAAAAAATAGACTTATAGAATTAAACAAAAAAAGACAAATACTTCAAAAACAAATTAATGAAATTGATAGAAAAATTACTGAAAGCTTTAATGCCTTAAAAGAAATTAGAGGTGAGAGTAATTTAGCACAAGAATTATAAAAAAAAGAAAGTTAAATGAGAGAATCTTTAGTATTACAAAGCTTACTAAAAGTTTGGAAACCATATTTTAAGATAGAGAATGCTACTGAAATAGTAGTTAATAAAGAAAAAGAAGTATGGATTGATATAAATAATAAATTTGAAAGAAGAATTGATGAGAATTTAAATGAGCAATTCTTACTTGATTTTGTAGAGCAATTAGCCACACATAGAAATTTATTTTTTAATATTAATACTCCTCATCTCTCTTGTTCAATTCCAAATACTAATATTAGAGTTCAAGCACTTCATCCAAGTATTACTACTAATAATAACTTATCACTTACTATGAGAATTCCTAGTAATAAATTATTTAATTTAAGAGATTTTAAATTAGATTCTAATCTAGGATATAACTATGAGGATTTAATTAATTTTATTATTACTAAAAAGAATATATTAGTTAGTGGTGGCACAGGAAGTGGAAAAACTAGCTTTATTAATTCATTGCTTAATTTTTTACAATTAAATGAGAGAATAATTAGTATTGAAGATTCTAGTGAACTTAGAATTAATAATCCAAATCAAGTAAATATTATTGTTAGTAAAAATGACCAAACTGCTTATACATATAAAGATGGTTTAAATGATGCTATGCGTATGCGACCTGATAGAATATTTGTAGGTGAAATTGATACTAGAAATACAATGCTATTTTTAAGACTAAGTAATACAGGACACGATGGAATGGTTAGCACTATTCACGCAAATAGTGTAGAAGATGCAATTCACGCTATTACTCTAAATGCTAAATTTAATGGTAGTGATATAGAGGTATCAACTCTTATTGAATATTTTGCTTCTGCAATTGATTATGTAATTCAAATTAAAAAAGTTAAGAATCAAGGAAGAATAATCCACTCTATTCTTGATGTTAAAAGCCATTATAGAGATTTGTTAAATAAGGGAAAAAATGAAATTAGGGAGTTAATATGAAAAAAGAATCTGTATCACTCCACTTAATGATAAAAAAAGAACTTCATAATAAATTAAAACAACAAGCTACTTTGAATAATCAAAGTATGACTAAATATTTAGAAGATTGTATTTCAAAAAAAGAAAAATATAGCAAAAAAACTATTAGAATTATTGATGATATAAAAAATATAATAAACATTCATATAAAAAGCTATAATGGGCTAAATTCTGCAATATCAAACTTAAATCAATTAAATTACAACTTATATGTTAATGAATTACCTACAAGTGATGAAATAATAGATATTATTGAATTAGTTAAAAATTGCACAATAGAAAACAAACAAATAACAAAAGAAATTATAAATAAACTAAATGAAATAAATATTAATAGTAATTTAGAATCTACAACAAGATATATAGGGATTGAAAAACAGAATCTATAAATAAATTTGATAAAATTTTAAAATTTGTTTATCTGAAAATAAATTATAAGTCAATAATAAATCATAAGAATTACTAATTTTATTATATTTTTTAGTTGTATTTTAAATACTAGAAAACTATTACAAAGCTTTCTTAAAATTTTATAAAATTTGCAATCTTTTCTATATCATTGTTACATTTTTATAATCATATTTATTTTATAATATATTCAAGTTAAAATATTTAGCTAATAAAATCAAAGGAGTAGATAATGAGCAATATAGAAAATATAGAACAAGTAAATATTTTAGATTTTGAAGGAGGGCTATGGGAAAGCGAAATTAATGTGCGTGATTTTATTGTAAAAAATTACACTCCATATGATGGCGATAGTAGCTTTTTAGCCCCTCCAACAAAAAGCACTTTAGAGCTTTGGGATAAAGTTTGTCAAAGAATGAAAATAGAACGAGAGAGAAAAGGTGTATATGATGTTTCCACTGATATCATCTCAACTATCACTTCACATAAGACTGGCTATATCGATAAAGATTTAGAAGTAATTGTAGGACTTCAAACTGATGAGCCACTAAAAAGAGCTATTATGCCTTTTGGTGGATATAGAATGGTGCTTTCATCGCTAAAAGCTTATGATAAGCAAGAAGACCCAAATGTAGCAAATGTATTTAAATACAGAAAGACACACAATGATGGCGTCTTTGATGTATATACAGATGAAATGCTCTTAGCCAGAAAAGCAGGAATTATAACAGGACTTCCAGACGCATATGGCAGAGGAAGAATTATTGGTGATTATAGAAGAGTAACTTTATATGGCGTAGACAAACTAATTGAAGAAAAAATCAAAGCAAAGAAAAAGATGATTCCAGATGTTATGGATTCACATGTTATTCGTGCAAGAGAGGAGATCTCAGAGCAAATTAAGGCGCTAGGTGAGCTAAAAACTATGGCTTTATCTTATGGATTTGATATTTCAAAACCAGCTACAAATATTAAAGAGGCGATCCAGTGGCTATATTTCGCATATCTAGCAGCTACAAAAGAGCAAAATGGTGCTGCAATGAGTATAGGAAGAATCTCAACTTTCCTAGATATTTATGCACAAAGAGATTTAGAGAAAGGTAAGTTTAGTGAGGAAGAGATTCAAGAAATGGTAGATCATTTTGTAATGAAATTAAGAATGATTCGCTTCCTCCGCACTCCAGAATATGATGAGCTATTTTCTGGCGACCCTACTTGGGTAACTGAGTGTATCGGCGGAATGTGTGTCGATGGCAGACATTTAGTTACAAAAATGTCATTTAGATTCCTCCATACATTAACTAATCTAGGACCGGCCCCAGAGCCAAATATGACAATTTTATGGAGCACAAGATTGCCTGAAAATTTTAAAACTTTTTGTGCAGAAACTAGCATTAAAACCTCATCGATTCAATATGAAAGTGATGAGATTATGCTAGAGGAATTTGGCGATGATTATGGGATTGCTTGCTGCGTATCGCCTATGAAATTAGGAAAACAAATGCAATTTTTTGGTGCAAGATGCAATCTAGCAAAAGCTCTATTATATGCAATAAATGAGGGTAAAGATGAAAAATCTGGACTTCAAGTAGGACCAAATATCGCTCCATTAGAAGGAGAATACCTAGATTACAATGAAGTAAGAGAAAAACTAAATATCGTGCTAGATTGGCTTGCAAGACTTTATATAAATACTCTAAATGTGATTCACTATATGCACGATAAATACTGCTATGAGCGAATCCAAATGGCATTGCACGATGAAAATATTGTTCGCACCATGGCAGGTGGGATTGCGGGACTTTCTGTCATTACAGATAGCCTCTCTGCGATAAAATATGCAAAAGTAAAGCCCATATATAATGAAAATGGCTTAGTAGTGGATTTTAGCATTGAGGGTGATTATCCAAAATATGGAAATAATGATGATAGAGTCGATAGCATTGCTGTTGAGATTGTAAAAGATTTCTCTCAAAAATTAATGTTACACGATACTTATAGGGAATCTATTCCTACAATGAGCGTTCTAACCATCACTTCAAATGTCGTTTATGGAAAGAAAACAGGCACCACACCAGATGGCAGAAAAGCAGGAGAGCCATTTGCTCCAGGTGCAAATCCAATGCATGGAAGAGATACAAGTGGATGTGTGGCTAGCTTCTGCTCGGTTGCTAAGATTCCATTCAAATACTCAAAAGATGGAATCTCAAACACATTCTCAATCATTCCAAATGCAATAGGAAGTGACGACAATACACAAAGAGCAAATCTGGTGCAGTTAATGGATGGATATTTTAGCGATGAGGGTTATCATCTAAATGTAAATGTGCTAAACAAAGAAGTGTTGGAAGATGCAATGCTAAATCCAGAGAAATATCCACAACTAACGATTAGAGTTAGTGGCTATGCAGTGAATTTTATCAAACTCACAAAAGAACAGCAAAAAGATGTAATCTCTCGCACATTCCACGAAAAACTCTAACTCTAAATTTTTGGAATCTTTTTAGATTCCAAAATAATATAAATCTAGCTTTTTATATAAAAATAATTCAATACAAAAACATATCTAGATATTTTAAGATTTAAAAAGATTAGATTCTACAGCTCATTAATAAAGTTTATTCAGCAAAATTTTAGTTTGATTTATGATTTTCAAGCTTTTAGAAGTTATGTAAAAATTAGACCATAAATTTTATATTCAAAATTAATTAAAAATTAGCAGTTTTTGCGATATTTATACAAATAAAACTAAGAATAAATTTTCTAACTAATATTTTAGCTAGGAGTAAAAGTCATTTTAATAAAGCTATCTAAACACTGAAGCCTTAAATTTGCTTTCATTTGTTTAGAATAAAAACTAATAATAAGCCCACACAAAGCAATAGTACAAATTTTAAGCAACTATAATATTGCTAATATGATACTTTTTGCTTTATTATATGACTAATTTTTGTTAGCCTAAAAGATCTTTTTAAAAATCTTAAAATATATTTATAACTTACATTTAATATATTAAATCAATAGCCAAAGCCAAGCCATAAATCGACCCTATGTTTATTATCTATTGTTACAGAACCACCTATTCTAGTTAAGAATCAAAAGATACCTCTTTAATATCAACTTCATAAACATAACCTTCATAGCCACTATAAGCCCGCATATCCAAATGCAAGTCCAGAATGGATTTCCCATACCACACTATACTTTAATATTAAAATCAAGCGTCCAATCAACACCAACATACAGATTAAAGCCGTTTAATGTAATATTATCTTTTTCATATAAATAAAATAATTTACAGGATTAATAAAACATAGAAATTGTAGTAAAATATACTATAAACTATAACTTCTAATGAATTTATATACATAGACAAGTAATGTAGCAAAGGCGAAGAAGCCTTATTTCAAAAAATATTTATTTCAAAGTATTGATTGCCTTTTGAAACCTAGCAATCAACTCATCTTTGCCTAAAGCTGCAATAAGTGGAGCTAAACTAATCCCACCACTTTTACCAAGCAGGGCATATCGAAGTGGCATAAAAAGTTTTTTACTATCAAAATTATTAGTATTAGCAAAAGATTCTATTAGATTCTCCACATCTTTTGGAGTTTGCAAGGGAGCAGAACAACCAATAAAATAATCCATAAAAGATTTTAAAATCTCTAAATTTCCGCTATTTCTAACCTTTTGAGCCATTTTTAAATCAAAATCTTTCGGATTCAAGCACTCATTTAATAAATTTATAAAATCAATTAGCGTTTTTGAGCGCTCTTTTATCTCACTATAAAGTAGATTTTGCACTTTTACATCTACAATCTTTACATTATAATATTCTAAAAGTTTATTTATAGATTCATTATCAAGCATATTTATATAGTGACTATTTAGCCATAGAAGTTTGTCAGTATTGTAGGCGCTAGGAGAACTATTTAAATCATTTGGATTAAAAAGATCTATCATTTCTTTTAGGCTAAAAATCTCTTTATCCCCATAGCTCCAGCCTAGCCTCACAAGAAAATTTAGCAGTGCTTCAGGCAAATAACCCATATCTTTATATTCCATAACACTCATAGCACCATCTCTTTTAGATAGTTTGTGCCCTTGTGGATTCAAAATCATAGGCACATGAAAAAAATTTGGAATCTTAAAACCTAAAGCCTCATAAATAATAATTTGTTTTGGTGTATTACTTAAATGATCATCGCCCCTTATAATATCACTAACTCCCATTAGTGCGTCATCGATAGCCACGACAAAATTATAAGTAGGACTTCCATCACTCCTTGCGATGATAAAATCATCAATTTCTTTTGCCATTACTTTTATCTCACCTTTTACTCCATCTTTAAAACAAATTTCTCCATCTAGTGGGGCTTTTATCCTAACGACAGGCTTAATTCCACTAGGTGGTGTTCCACTAAAATCTCGATAGCGATTGTCATAACGCGGAGTTTCACCTCTTTTGCGTTGCTCCTCACGCAAAGTTTCTAACTCCTCTTTACTCATATAGCAATAATATGCTTTTCCCTCACTAATTAAGTGCTCAATATATTTAGTATAAAGCTCAAATCTATGGCTTTGATAGACTACCTCGCCATCATAGTTGATTCCAACCCAATCAAATGCTTTAATAATAGCTTCTTTTGCCTCTGTGCTATTTCGTGCTAAATCTGTATCCTCAATACGAAGTAGGAACTTCCCTCCTGAATTCCTTGCATAAAGATAATTAAATAATGCAGTCCTCAAACCACCGATATGTAAATATCCTGTTGGACTTGGTGCAAATCGTGTAACAATCATTTTAAAAAACCCTTATTTTGGAATAATTTTATTTGCTAGCTTATGAACCACCTCAAAGCTAGCATCTCGCAATGCTTTTACTTTAGAATCTAGTAAATCACTATCATTTTTACTAGATTCTTCTTTATTAAGTTTTTCATTATTAAATTCTATCTCGCTAGATTCAGCTATTATGCCACTTTGCAAAATCGCACCTTTTTGGCTAATTTGATAAAAGATAGCGACATTAGCGACATTTTTATCTATACTAAAATCAAGCAATTTTATTTTTAGATAATTTTCAACATTAATTCCACTAAATGGTGGGATTATGGTCTTTATGCACTGCTTATTAAATTCTTTTATTATAATAGATTCTAAGCTTTCATTTAATCCTTTTATGAGTTTTATTTCATTAATATAATGGGCTTTTAAATCATTTTTTTGCAGAATCTTATTTCCTTGATACTCACTTGGAATATCAATAGTGCCTAGTGCTATATAATTATAAGCGCCACAAGGCTCTGTGGAGGTAGTTTCTAAATTATCTAAAGCATAGTAATTAATTTCTGGTAATTCACTTCTTAAATTCAGATTAATGCAGCCTGTAAAAAACAGCCCAAAAAACATAACTAAATATAAATTTTTCACTTTTTCTCCTCTCTGTATCCAAAGATTGTGTTATATGGATTCTCCTCTAGATCATTTAGCAAATTTGAGCCACTTTTGCTAAGCTTTGATATATCATCTAATGCACTTTCTATTGACATTAAAGTTGGGGCTAGAGTAGTTTTTAAATCATATTCACCATTTTGAACTTTTTTATTAATATTTTCGATTACTTTCTCTGTGTTAGAAGTTATTTTATTCACACTTTGAAGTATGGAATCTATCTCGTTTGTATTTTTATTTAGTGACTTTATCATTGAGTTTATATTATTTGATGCTTCTTGAATGGAGAGCAAAATCGCAGTTATATATTTAGCATTATCTACACTTAAGATTTTGTTTGCACTATCAAGAAGATAATCTACCTTCCCTGTAATGCTAGGAATAGCCTCTAATATTTGAGTCATAGAATCTGAGCTTATCATAAGAACAGCATCTTTTTGGTCTGTTATTATTTGATTTTGACTCTCATTTTGTATTAGACTAATATAGCTTCCTCCAAACAATCCATCCTGCTCCACTTTAATAGTAGAATCTTTTTTTATAGGCAATTCTTTTAAAATTTCTAATATGATTTCAATTTCCTCAAAATCATTATCCCTAAATTTAATATCCTTGACTTTTCCAACATTTATCCCTTTATATTTGACTAAACTATCGGCTTTTATGTTAAGTGGACGCTTTGTATAGGACTTGTAGATTCTAACATCATCTTTAAACAATCCAGAATCTGAAAACCAAAATATAAATATTATAAGCCCAAGAAGCGATAAAATAAAGCATAAACCTATAATAATATAATTTACTCCTCTCTCCATAGTCGCTCTCCTCGTTTTGATTTCAATAGATTATCAAGCTTTGCTGTTTGGCTTAATTTAAATTCATCTAAACTTCCCTCAAACGCAATCTTTGAAGATTCTAGTAATATAAATCTATCTGTTGCATCTTTTATGGAATCTAAATCATGTGTTACCATTACAATGCTTAATTTTAACTCATCTTTTAATTTTAATATTAATTTATCAAAATTTTCCGAACTTCTTGGGTCAAGCCCACTTGTAGGCTCATCTAAAAATAAAATATCCGGGCTTGACACAAGGGCTCTGGCTAATCCTACTCGCTTTTTCATACCACCACTTAACTCAAATGGATACATCTCTTTTACATAATTTGGCAAACCAACAAGATTTAAAAAATACTCTCCAATTTCATTTATAATATGCTTTGGATATGCACTATATTCCTCTAGCATAATGCCTACATTATCAAGAATATTTAACGATGAATATAATGCTCCAAACTGAAATAAAACTCCACATCGTTTAAGAATTGCACTTCTAACAGATTCGCTCTCATTCCAAATATCTTTATTAAAAATTTTTACACTTCCGCTTGTAGGCTTTTTTAGCTGAATTAAAACACTTAAAAGTGTTGATTTCCCGCTTCCACTCCCGCCTAAGATTCCAAATATTTCTGAAGTTTTCACACTAAAGCTAATATTATCCTGTATAACTCTATCTTTATATTTTGTAACAAGGTTGCTAACTTCTATTATATTTTGTTGTGTTTGCATTAGAATTTAAGCTCCGTAAATATTAGAGAAAATATTGCATTTACCACTATTACGCCAAATAGAGCATAAACAACGCTTTGCGTAGTTCTCTCACCAACACTTTGCGTATTATCCTCTACTCTAAAACCAATAAAACAGCCAATGACAACGATTGTAGCAGCATAAAATGGTGCTTTTATAATTCCTGTCCAAAAACTATTTATGCTAACTCCCATTTTTAGCTGGAATATATAATCTCCAAATGCAATTCCAAAACCATAATGCAAGAAAATCATACAGCCAAAAATTGAAATCAAGTCAGATAAAAATACCATCAATGGAAATGAAAGCACTAGTGCGATGAATCTAGGAAGCACAATAAAATAAAATAGATTAAAATTCATTGTCCTCATTGCATTTAGTTCATCAGTAATTTTCATTACACCGATTTGAGCTGTATAAGAAGATGCGCTTCTCCCTGCTACAATGAGTGCCACAACAAAAGGACCAATTTCTCTTAAAGTAAGTGCTGCTGTCATTGTAACTGCTGCTTGCATAAAGCCCATTCTTTCTAAAGTCGCTGCCCCTTGATACGCAATCACACCACCAATAATAAATGAAACCATAAAAATCACAGGCATTGCAGTAATCACACCACTATAAATATGGTAGCTAATAGCATTTATCCTAATTTTCTTTGGATTAAATATAAGACACAAAAGCATATAAAATAAATATCCAATAAAATTAGTAAAATCAATTGCAAAGGAAAGAGAATGCTTGATTTTAGATTCTATATTATTAAAAATAATTAAAAAAATATTGTCTTTCTTGCTTCTAACTATTTGCTTTTGTTTTATTTCAATACTTGAGAGCATTTGAGTGATTTGCTTTGCAATAGGAGTATTATCTATTAGAGTGCATTTTTTATTATGCTTTTTAATCAAATTACAATAATCTAGCAAAAGAAATATAAATGATATATCAAATTTAGAAATAGAATCTAATAGAATCTCATAATCCTTTAGCTTTGCATTATTTATAAGTTTATACAAGCTTTCAATATCGTTTGAATGTATTTTATTTGTAAAATCTCCTTGCAAAACTATAGAAACTTCAGCACCATTAATATTATAATTAATCATTATATTTACCTTTGCTAACGCACTTGCTTACGCTTGCAATGCAATTTGGTAAAATTTGTAGCTTTGATATAGAAAGATTTATTTGCTCTATATTGCTAAATTTTTTATAAAGCAAGTCTATTAAAAAATCAATACAATCCTCCAAATAATCAAAATGATTATTTCTAAAAGTTGCTTTTATAATCTCATAAATCTCGGCATAATCTAGCACAGAGCTTTTTTTATAAACAACATCTAAATTTATAATTAGATCCTGTGCGTTTTGCTTCTCATTTGGTAAGATTCCAATCTTTGTAGATATTTTAAAATCTTTTAGAGAAATCTTAAAAAGATCATTCATTTTTTAACCCAAATTTATAAAATCTTATTTTCTTCTTTTTTAACTAAACGAATTATATTTGGAATATGTGTATAAATGATTAAAACTAAAATAATTATAAGTGGTGTATGTGTGCCTATCTGATCCATTATCGAAATGCTAGGGTAAAGTGGAGGAATAATAAATGTAAATAAGATTCCACAACTAACACCAATTAATGATGAAAGTGATGAGACTTTAAACACTTTCCCTATAATAAACCAAACAATAAGCCCCAAAAATCCTTCTAGTGGAATTAATAAAAAGACTGAACCAATAGTCGTAGATACACCCTTTCCACCTCTAAAATTTAGATATGGGCTATAACAATGTCCTAAAATTGTTAAAATCACTATTGCCCACTGCGTTTCATATGATAATCCAACTAACTTTGCGGCTAAAACAACAATAAGCCCTTTTGTTGAATCTAAAATTATAGTTAGGATAGAAATTTTTTTTGCATTTGGAGTTACACTTTTAAGTGCGCGATAAACATTTGTCGCACCAATACTACCACTTCCAATCTCTAAAATATTTATTTTATAAAACCATTTTGCTATGATATATCCAAATGGGATTGCACCAACAAAATAAGCAATGAGATAAAAAATTACATTTATATTAGAAAATGCTTTTATCAAAACCTCTAAAATAGTCTCAAACATAATTTGACCTTTAAATTTTAACTAATAAATTTTTTGTATTTTATCCTATCAAACTTAAATCTTATTTTTATTTTTTATATCTGCCAATAAGTGCGATATTTTGGACATTTCATACTCCAAAGTCTTATAATCTTTTTTTGAAAGCAACTTATATAAAACATAAAAATAAAGCAATGGCATCAAAAAGTATAAGAAAAATACATTTAAAATATACTTTATAGTAAGTCTCAATGCTATATCAAGCGAATTTGAAATAATCTCTAGGCTATTTAGAATCTTATTTTTACTAGATTCAAGCATACTTGAAGCAGAATCTAGCGGATTTGCAAGTGTGTCTGCTGTTTTCTTTGCACCTTCTGAAATATTATTTCCTAACATTGCAAGCTCTCCTATAAACTTTGAGGCAGAGCTTCTAGTGTCGCCTAAATTTAGCTCAATTTCAGGAGCTTTTGTAATACCTAGCATAGTTTTTAAACCACTAATTTTAGAATCAATCTCACTGTTTATCTGCATATTTGCTTCATTTGAAATAAGCTCTATTACCCCTACATAGATATTTAGTCCTGGATTAAAAAATAAAAATATAATTAATATCTTTGTAGCTAAAATCCTAAAATTTGGAATAAATCTAATAAAAAATAATGTGATAATTACTATTTTTGCAAGAAGAATCTTATTTATGATTAATAAAATATATTGGATTCCTATCAAAATATTTGCAATGAAAAAAAAGTTAAAAATCTTATCTAAAATATCACTAATCCCATCGCTAAAAGGTAAAATTCCAACGACTATCTTTAAAGTCGCTACTATACCGATATTTGAGAGTGCAAAATTTAAATTAGATTCTATAAAAGAAAGTGCATTAGAATTTAGCAAATCAAACATTGCCAAAACGCACATTATCGCTAAAACCAGGCTTAATATCACTTCTTGCTTATTATTTTTTATAAACTCTAGCATTCTAATTCTCTCTTTATAAATTCTGCAATTTGGAGCGGGAGGATTCCTAGCTGCTTTTCAATCTCACTTGTCTTTCCGTGCGGAATAAAACTATCTTCAAATTCAAAGCTTTTTAGTGGGATAAAAATATTATTTTCAAGCAAAAGACTTGCGATTCTCTGTCCGATTCCACCTATTTTAACACCATCGCTAAAAATATATAGTTTTTTATGATTTTTGGCAGTTTCTAAAATTAGATTCTTATCAAGTGGCTTTGCAAATCGCAAATCAATCAAAGTTGCTTTATTATTTAATATCTCATTTACTAAATATGCCCTGCCAACACCATTACCAAATGCAAGAAAAGCAATCTCATTTCCATTTTGCAAAACCTCACCTTTGCCTAACTCAAAATCTCTATTTTCAAAAATCCCATTTTCTAACAGAAAATTTCCTCTAGGGTATCTAAAAGCGCTAGGAGAGCTATTATAATTTGAGGCAAAGATAATGGCAGATTCCAAACTATTATAATCTCTAGGAGCAAAAATCACCATATTTGGAATCAAAGATAGATATGAAATATCAAAGTTTCCTTGATGAGTTTCGCCATCTTCACCTACAATTCCAGCTCTATCGATTGCAAACCTTACAGGCAGATTCATAATCGATACATCGTGAATTATACTATCAAATGCCCTTTGTAAAAATGTTGAATAAATCACTACAAATGGCTTAAAACCCTCCTTTGCCATAGCTGCCATAGAAGTAGTAGCGTGAGCCTCTGCTATCGCCACATCAAAGAATCTATCTGGAAAATTATCAATTAGCAAATCAAGTCCTGTTCCGCTTGGCATAGCTGCAGTAACGCCTACGATTTTTTCATCACTCTTGGCTAATTCCAAAAGCTTGCTAGAAAAAACTTTCGTAGGATTTAGTGATTTTTTAGAAGAAAGTGGATTGCCACTTTCTATGTCAAAAGGTGGAACGCTATGCCACTTCTCATACCTACCCTCCGCAATTTTATAACCATAGCCCTTAATCGTTTGAGCGTGAATCAAAACAGGTTTTTTAAAATCTTTGACTTTATTTAAAATATTAATCAATTCCTCTAAATTATGCCCATCAACTGGACCTACATAGCTAAGCCCTAATTCTTCAAATAAGATTCCGGGTGTTATTAGCTTTAGAGATTCTTCAAATCGCTTTGCAAGATAAGATGCGCTCTCTGGCATAGTGCTTAAAAATTTCTTTAATCTCTCCCTAAAATTTTGATAAACCTTTCCTGTCGTAGCAGTAGAGAGATATTTACTAATTGCACCTATGGGCTTACTTATACTCATCTCATTATCATTTAGTATGATTATCATTGGATATTTTAAATCGCCTATCTCATCTAATGCCTCATAGATTAGTCCTGCACTCATCGCACCATCACCGATTAACACTACTGAAAGCCTATCTTGCTTATTTAACAATACTGCTCTTGCAACGCCTGTAGCAATAGATAGTGAGGTTGAGCTATGTCCCGCTACAAAATAATCACTGCTAGATTCACTTGGCTTTGTGAATCCGCTTATGCCATTAGTCTGTCTTAATGTGCTAAACTCATCCCATCTGCCTGTTAAAAGCTTATGAGCGTAGCATTGATGACTAACATCAAAAATAAATGGATTTTCGTTACAATCAAACACATAGTGCATTGCTAGAATTATTTCCACACTGCCTAGATTACTACTTAAATGTCCTCCATTTTTGCTAACTACTTCGATAATCCTAGCCCTTAAATCATTAGCACAGCTTTTTAGTTCCTCCATATTCATAGATTTTACATTAATCATCAAAAGCCTTATCTAAAATTCTCTAATACGCTTTGTTTTAATAACTGATACCTTGACATTACATTGCCATCGATATTTCCATTATCACTAATTATCACAACCCCTCCTTTTGCGATAGCATCATCACTTTTAATCGTAATAGTGTTTTTATTTTTCACAAGACTATCAAGATAGCTAAAATCTGCTGGATTTACCTTTAATACTATATTTAAGTTACCAGACATTGACTTTAGTAATTCCTTACTAATTGAAGCAGCTACTTTGGCGCTATTTTCGCTAATTTCTTTAATAATTACTTCTTTTGCAATATCAAGCGCAATCATACTTAACTCACTTTCTAGCTTTACTATTTGTGATTTTACGCTCTCAATCGCCTCATCTAACTTGATAAGTGAATTTGCAATCTTTTCTTTTTCTTGTTCTACTTCATTTTTAAGCTCTAAATCTGCCATCATTTTGCCCTCTTTAATACCCTCTTCCCTTGCACTTTTTTCTCTCTGGCTAGATTGGGTTTGAAGCGTTTGGAATTGTGTTTGGAGATTATTTAAACTACTCGCTAAATCATCACTTTTAAGTAATAATTTTTCAATCAATTCTTTCTCTAGGCTACTTTGAATCATATTTACTTGGCTCTGGCTTGGTTCTGGCTCTAAAAAATCTTGCTGTTTGTGGATAGGCTCAATATCATCTATCACAATTTTTTTAAATTCATATTTTTTCATATTATGTCCATCTAGCTTGTCTGATGCAATAACATTCTTATCATTCAATGACATCTTCTTCTTCACCTATTTGTATAACGCCCTGCTCTGATAGGGATTGCACTATCTCTACAATCTTTCTTTGGGCATTCTCCACATCACGCACTTTTACAACGCCTAAATATTGCAACTCCTCGATAAACTGCTCACCAGCTCTTTGGCTCATATTTGAGAGGAATTTTTGTTTTAGTTCCTCTGGTGCAGATTTTAATGCCATTGTTAAATCCTTTTTATCAACCGCTTTTAGAATCTCTAAAATCGCATTTTTATCAAGCTTGATAATATCTTCAAAAGTAAACATCATTTCTTTAATTTTTGCGGCTAACTGCTCATCAATCTGTTCTATATGTGCGATTGTAGTTTTTGCTGCTTTTTGACCCAATCTATTGAATATTTCTGCCACTGCTCTTGGACCACCTACTTCAATTCTATTGCTTGTTAGAGTAGAGAGTAGATTCTCTAATTTAGCAGATACTTTTTTTACATTTTGTGGAGCAATATCCCCTAGAGATGCCATTCTAATGGCGACTTCTGCTCTTTCATTATCTGAAAAATAGCTCAAAGTCTCCGCCGCACCACTAGGCTCCATATGCGCCAATATTAAAGCAATAGTTTGTGGATGCTCATTTACAATAAAGTCTGCAAGCTGCTGTGGGCGGACTTTTGATAAATAAGAAAAATTTTGATTTGCTTGCATTGATTTTGATAGTTTATCTAGAATCTTTTTAGCTTCATCTGGTCCTAAAACCCTATATAGAAGTTCTTTTGCATATTCAAAACCACCTGCATTAATAAATTGATTTGATTGAAAAATGGCATAGAATTCCTCTAAAACTGCTGCTCCAATGCTTTTATCAATATTTTTCATTTGAGCTATGATCTTTGATACCTCTGTAATTGTCTCAATATCTAAGTGAGCGAATATATCTCCCGTGATATTATCTCCTAGCTGGATTAACAAAATAGCAATCTTTTCTGCTATTGATAGCTCTTCATATTGCGCTCTTTGCTGTGGTGTAAGATTAAATGCCATTTAATTTCCTTTTTTTGCTTCCTCTAATCCTAGCTCATCACGAATTAGAGTATCAAATAGTTTTGCCACTTCCTCTGGTTTTTCAGAGACTAGAGTTCTAAGCTTTTCTAACAAAACATCATATTTCAAATCATCTTCATTAAAGCTGCCAAGCCCAAGCTGGTCTTCAATCCTCTTTCTAATATCATTTAGTTTATTCGCATCTTCTTCGCTATCATCAATAGTTAGTAAAGATTCCACATCTTGCTCATTACTATCAGATACTTCAAGCATACGCTCTGCAAATGGGGCAATGATTTTCTTGTAAAAAATAAAGATAATTATCGCAACAAGCACATATTTTAAAAGTGGCATTAAAGGAGATAATATTTGTGTGATTTTCTCCATAGTGCTTTGAGGCTTAAAGCTTCCGCTTTTTGCATTAAATTCAAAATTACTCACAGAAACCTCATCGCCTCTAGTTTGTGAATAACCTATCGCTTGTTTTACCAAACTATCGATATTTTGCATTTTATCAGCATTAATAGGAATATATTGCAGTTTTTGCGTGCCATTATCCTCTACTAAATCATAGCTTCCATCAACCACAACAGCTGCACTAAGTCGCTTTAAGATTCCAAACTCGCCTTTGATTTCAGAAATTGTCTTTCCTACTTCATAATTTGTAGTAGTTGTATTTATAGTATGAATTTGATTATTTGTTAATGAATCTAGCCCTTGCACAGGTCCAATATTACTCACTGCTCCTGGCACTCCACCAATCTCTGGTTCTATTACCCCCTCTTTTCTTTCTTCGTGATTCTGCTCACTTCTAACGACATTATTTGGGTCAAAAACCTCCTGCATACTTTTTTTCTGCGAAAAGTCAAACTCGGCATTAACTTTTGCTACAACTCTATCTTTTCCGCCGACAATGGGATTTAAAATATTTATAATCTTATCTTCTAGTATTTTTTCAAAATTATTTTTATATTTTAATTGCATATTGATGATTTTATCGGATGCCATAGCCTCATCATCGCTGCCTAATGCCTCGCCATTTTGGTCTATAATTGAGACATTATCTTTTGTTAGCTTTGGGATAGCAGCAGAGACTAGATTCTTAATTCCATCAATTTGTGCGGGAGATAGATACATATTTGGTCTAATCTCCAGCACGACAGACGCAGTAGGTGGAACCTCATTACTAACAAATACACTCTCTTCTGGCAAAGCCACATGAATAGAGGCTTTAGAAATAGGCTTTAAGCTCTCAATTGTCCTACCTAGCTCACCTTCAATAGCTCTAGTTAAGCGGACTTTTTGCTCGAATTCTGTCATTCCAAAACTCTGCTCATCAAAAATCTCAAAGCCGACCTTGCTATTTTTTGGGATTCCATTGCTGCTTAAGGCGATTCTCTGCTCATAAACCACTTCTTTTGGGACTAAAATTGTATCCTCTTTTGGAATCTTGTATGGAATACTATTACTTTGCAAATGCTGGATAATTAGCGCATTATCACTAGGCGTTACACCCTCAAATAGCACTGCGTAGTTAGAACTTGAATTTCGCTCATTAATAGAAAACACAATAAAAAATGATAAAAACGCTATCACAGCGACAACACCACCAACAATGGCAATTTTTTGTCGTTTATTTAGCTTATTATATAATTCTAATAATTGCTTAAATAGAGCGTTAATATCCAATTTTTACCTTTTTAAATATTTTGAAATGTATTTTAGAACTCTTTTATTCTGTTTTTTCGTGCCTATAGTGATTCTAATCGCATTCATTCCATATGATTTTAAATTTCTAATAATAATTCCATTTTTAAGCAAATATTGTGATAATTGGGTGGAATCTACCTTATTACTAAAAATAAAAGTTATGAAATTTGTGTAAGAATCTATATATTCTATATTATTTGTCCTTGCAAAATCCTCATAAACAGCCATTTCTTTAAGGTTATTTTTAAGCGTTTCTTGAGTAAATTTCTTATCTTTTAGGGCTGCTAAAGCCGCCTTTAGTGAGACATTTGTTATATTAAACGGAGGGCGAAGTTTATTTAGCGTTGCGATTATACTATCAGTTGCGATTCCAAAGCCCACTCTTAACCCTCCAAGCCCATATAGCTTTGAAAAAGTGCCAAGATAAATTACATTTTGATATTTTCCTATTATTTCATTTGGAGTGATTAGTTTTGCTTTGTCTTTATATTTTGCAAACTGCATATAAGCGCAATCAAGCACCACAATGCAATCTTTAGAGATGGAATCTAGAATTCTATACACCTCATTTCTATCCAAACAATCGCCTAGCGGATTATTTGGCAAACATAGAAAAACTAAATTTGGATTATGCCTTTTGTATTCATCTATGAATTCATCTGCTTTATGGATTCCACTTTTTGTGCGAATTACACTAGCTTCATTGTGCTTTGCATATATTTCATACATTGCAAAAGTAGTGGCACTAATTAACACTTTAGAGCTTTTAGAACAAATAGCTTTTATAATAAAATCTATTATTTGGTCGCTTCCAGCACCTATAATGATATTTTTATCATAAACTCTATATTTTTTACTTAACGCTTCTTTTAGTTCAAACATTGAATCATCAGGATATCTAAAGGCATTTTTAGCTTCCTTTTTTATAGCTTTTATTACACAATCCGATGTGCCTAGAGGATTTTCATTGCTTGCTAATTTTATTATATCTTCTGCATAAATACCATAATCACGAACCACAAGCTCGATTGGCTTTCCAGCCTCATAGCTATTTAGCGATTCTAAATATTGTTTAAACCCCATTAATATAGCTCCAAAAACTTGAAAATAAAATACTTAAAGTAAAAATAGCTATAATTTTATATTAAAAATACTAAATACTAATTAAAAATTTAAGTATTTATTAGCAAGGTGAAATTTCAATAGTTAAGATAAATCTTAAAATAAAGGTAGAAAATGAGCATTTTTAGAGAATATGATATCAGGGGAATTTTTGAGAAAGAGCTAAATAAAGAAATAGTTTTTAATATTGGTGTAAATATCGCAAATGAGATTAAATCTAAAGGTGAAAACTCTATTGCAATAGGCTATGACGCAAGAAGTCATAGCCCAATATTATTTGAGTGGCTGTGTAAGGGGATTGCATTTAATAGTGATATAGCAATCTATGATATGGGAATGATTCCAACGCCTGTTGCATATTTTGCACTTTATAATTTCGAATCTTTACATTCAAGCATTATGATTACAGGCTCTCACAATCCAAAAGAATACAATGGATTTAAAATCACACTAAAAAAAGAGCCTTTTTATGGAAAAAATATTAGGAAACTAGGAGAAAATATTCTAAAAAATAAGATTCTATTTAAAGAGACAAAGCCAAATATTAGTAATATCAATGCACTAGAAAAATATATAGATTTTCTAACCTCGCATTTTGCCAACTTAAAAAACTTTAGAGAAAAAATTGCAATAGATTGTGGGAATGGCGTAGCTGGACTTGCTATAAAAAATGTGCTAGATAATCTAAATATTTCTTATCTGCCTTTGTATTTTGAGCCAGATGGCACTTTTCCAAATCATCATCCAGACCCAAGTGAGGAGAAGAATCTAATGCATTTAAAAAATGCGATGAAAGAAAATGGCATTAATATCGGCATAGCATTTGATGGGGATGCAGATAGATTAGCATTAATTAGCAAAAATTACTCCTTTAAAGGCGATGAGTTGGCAATCCTATTTGCAAAAGAAATGGCAAAAAATGGGATAAAACCATTAATTATTGGTGAAGTCAAATGTTCATCAATAATGTATGATGAGATAAATAAAATTGGAAAAGCACTTATGTATAAGACAGGACATAGCAATCTAAAAGTAAAGTTAAAAGAGACAAATGCCCACCTTGCAGCAGAAATGAGCGGACATATATTTTTCAATGATAGATATTTTGGTTATGATGATGCGATTTATTCTGCATTTAGGGCATTAGAGTTATTTTTAAATTCTAGCGTGAATGAGGTTGAAGATTTTATAAAATCCTTGCCAAAAATGTATTCCACGCCTGAAGAAAAGATAGAATCTAGTGAGGAAGAGAAATTTGAAATTATCAGAAATCTAGCTTTAAAGCTTAAAAATCCACCAAGAGATTTTCCAAAAATCATAAATATAATTTCAATTGATGGCTTAAGAGTAATCTTTGAAAATGGCTGGGGGCTAATTCGTGCAAGCAATACTACACCCGTGTTAGTAACAAGATTTGAGGCAAGTAGCAAAGAATTAGCTGAAACCTATAAGCAAAAAATGCTCTCTTTAATAAAATAAGGATAAAATATGCAGCTAACGCTAAAAAATACACTTGATATGCACATTCACTTAAGAGAAGGTGATATTTTAGATTCTGTAATTCATTTTAGTGCAAAAGCTTTTAGTGCTGCTCTTGCAATGCCAAATCTAAGCTCTCCTATAATAAATACACAAATGGCACTAGATTATAAAAATAGAATCTTAAATGCTATTAATAATTCAAATGATCACAATACTCAAACAAATACCCAAAATAACATAGAATCTATAAAAGATTCTAATCAAAATATAGCATCTAACGCAAAATCTAACAAATATAGCTTCACACCGATAATGAGTCTTTATATAACACATAATCTAACAAAAGATGAGCTAATTAAAGCAAAAGAAAATGATATTAAGATTCTAAAACTTTACCCAAAAGGCAGCACAACAGGAAGTGAAAATGGGGTTAGTGAAATTTTAGATAAAAAAACACTAGAGATTTTTTCCATTGCAGAAGAACTTGGCTTTATCCTCTCAATCCACGGGGAAAGTAATGGCTTTAGTATGGATAGGGAATTTGAGTTTGGAGAGATTTTTGAGAAAATCGCAAGGGATTTTCCAAAACTAAAAATAATAATGGAACATTTAAGTGATAGACGAAGTATAGATTTGCTCGGAAAATACAGTAATCTCTTTGCCACACTAACACTTCATCATATTACTTTTAGCCTTGATAATGTGCTAGGGAGTGGGCTAAATCCACATTACTTTTGCAAGCCTATTCTAAAATCACCAAAAGATAGAGACGCATTGCTAGAACTTGCATTAAGTGCTAATCCTAAAGCTAGCTTTGGGAGCGATTCTGCTCCACATTTAGAGACAAATAAATTAAAAGTTAATGGAAGTGCTGGAATATTCTCTGCACCTATTTTGCTTCAAAAATTATGTGAGATTTTTGAAAAACATAATAAATTAGAGAATTTGCAAAGCTTTGTGAGTGATAATGCGCTTAATATTTATGATTTAAAAGATATTCCAAATAAAACTATCACTTTGATTAAAAAAGATTCAAAAGTCCCTAGCGTAGTTAAGACAAATCTAGGAGATATTATCCCACTATTTGCAGGGGAAAATCTAAGCTGGGATTTTAAATACTAAAAAGGATAAAAATATCAAACGGATTTAAGCAATCTAACTAAATTTGATTTAATAATTGATGTTAGAACAAAGCGAGAATTTAGCCATTCAAGGATTCCAAGTGCGATTAATCTACCTATTTTTAGCAATAGTGAATTTGAAAAAATCGGGCTACTCTATAAGCAGAATCCATTACAAGCAAATTTTCTTGGTGCAAGCATTGCGTGTAGAAATATTGCGGATATTTTAGAAAATAATAAAGATATTTTAAAACATAAATTTAAGATTCTGCTTTATTGTGCAAGAGGTGGGAATAGAAGCTTGTCATTATATCAAGTGCTAAAGTCTCTAAAACTTCAAGTAAGTCGTCTTGAGGGTGGTTATAAAGCTTATAGAAATGCTGTGATTGATTTTTTGAATTCACCTATAAAAAGAGATTTTCTAACGCTATGCGGAAATACAGGCTGTGGAAAAAGTGAACTAATAGAACTAAATTCTACTTGGGGTATAGATTTAGAGAAATTAGCAAATCATTATGGCTCTAGTTTTGGCTTCATCTCTGGGACTCAACCTAGTGTGAAAATGTTTGAAAATAGCCTAACAAATGAGCTAATAAATAAAGAATCTAGCATTCTTTTAATCGAAAATGAAAGCAAAAAACTAGGAAACATAATCATTCCAAACATACTATATACTGCTTATCAAAACTCAAAAAAAATTCTAATCACTTGCGATTTAGAATGCCGAATAGAACGCACACTAAAGCTTTATAAAGATATTAAACAAGATGATTTTATAAATACTATGCAAAAAATTAGCCCATATATAAGCAAGGAGACTAAGTTTGAAATTCTAAAATCGTGGGATAATGGCGACAAAAGGAGGATAGCAAAGTTATTATTAGTGAAGTATTATGATAAAGTGTATAAACAAATAGATTGTGATTTTAAGGTAGATTCTACTAATTTAGAATTAGCAAATAAGGAAATTGCGGAGATTAAAAATAAAATTGAAAGCCATTAACTAAGCTTAGCAAAATCTAACTATTGACTTAATTATAAATCTAACTTTTAATTACTAATATTTTAAAAGCTAAATAAAATTGTGTTTAATGCTTTGTAGCTTAAATTAAAACTAATTTTTAGAAATTTTTAATGTCTAGTAAAATATAATTTTACACTAAACAAAAAGGCTTTAGGGTTAAAGCATACATTTAGAACTCCTCTTTTTAGTTTCTAAATTATTCATAAAAATCATTATGTAATTTAAAGGAACTTGTATGTTAGATTATTATAGAACAAAATTTTTAATAAACTTTTGGGATACAGGCAAAGCTATTATTTTGCTTGGTTTTCTATCTGCCTTATATTTTGGAATCTTTGGTGGAGTATGGGCTGTAACTGGAGAAATGACACGTTGGGGTGGAGAATTTTTAGAATTATTTGGTGTTAATTTAGAAAATTTCTCATATTATCAAAAACAAAATTTAAATGGAACGCCTATAACTAGAACTGATGGTATTATGTTAATTGGTATGTTTTTAGGTGCTATTGTAGCAGCACTTTGGGCTAATAAAGTAAAATTTCGTTTGCCTGCAAGCAAAAGGCGAATCTTTCAAGCAATAGTCGGCGGACTTCTATCAGGATTTGGAGCTAGACTTGCATTTGGATGCAATCTGGCAAACTTTTTCACAGGATTGCCTTATTTTTCTTTTCATACTTGGATATTTACAATTTTTATGGTGATTGGAATTTTTGTTGGTGTTAAAGTTTCTAATGCTAAATTCTTCAAACCGCAAGCAAAGCTTGAGAAAATAGGAGGTAATGGACTTGGAATCATAGTAGATAAAAATAGAAAAAATAGACATTTTATTTATGGAATAATTGTATTTGCATTTTCCGTAGCTTGGTTTTTGTATTTAATCACCTCAAATCCAGCTTTAAATATTAAAGATAAATCTAGTTTGCTTTCCATTGCTTTATTATTTGGATTCTTATTTGGATTTATAATTAGCAGAGGGCAAGTATGCTTTACTTCTTGCTTTAGAGATTTATTTCTTTTTGGCAGAGATATTGCGACAAAAGGTGCAATCATTGGTATGATTATAGCTACATTGATAGCATTTGTTTTTATCATAAATGGACATCAAATAAAACTCGTTGATATAAGTATTGGCGTAATCTTAGGGGCATTTTTATTTGGCTTTGGAATCGTATTTGCAGGAGGCTGCGAATGTGGCTGGGCTTATCGTGCTTGTGAAGGGCAAACACATTTTATAATAGTTGGCGTTGCAAATATTGTAGGCACTATGGCTTTAGCATTATCTTATGATTTATTTCCAAAATGGCTAGTAAGTGGAGTAAAAATAAATCTTTTAGAAACTTTTGGAGATTTAAGCGGACTTTGCATAAACTTAATATTATTTGGAATAACTATACTGCTAGTGCTATTTTATAAACAATACTTTTTTGCAAAAAGGAAAATCTTATGAATATAACTTACACATTGAATCTACAAGGCGAAGCTTGCCCTTATCCTGCGATTGCAACAATAGATGCCTTGCCACAACTAGAAAGTGGGGAGATTTTAGAAGTGCTATGCGACTGCCCACAAAGCATTAATTCAATTCCTCACGATGCTAAAAATAGAGGTTTTGAAGTCTTAAGCATAGAACAAGATGGTCCAACTATACGATTTATCATTAAGAAGCCTTAAAAAATAATTGCTATAACTTAATTTAAGATTTAAATATTTAGATTCTAGAAAAAATATTTTAAGTTTTTACATTTCTTATAAAAACTTAAATACAGCCTAAATATCGCTTTAATATTATTGTAGCAGAAATGCTATCTATCACTCCATTTTTTCGTAATATGCGAGAATTGTTCATTTCTTTTATATGCTCATCGGCTTCCTTTGAACTTAAATTTTCATCAACAAAAACGATCTCTCCGCTAAATTTCAAAAGCCCTATAAAATACTCTACCCTCTTTTGCATTTCATCATTTGCTACGCCTATGACTAAGATTTTGGCTTTTTTTGTTTCTAACACTTTGTCTAGCTCATTTGCTGCTTGATTTCTATTTTTGCGAATAATAGCAGGAAGTGGCAAAATTATGCCATTACAATTCCAAGCAAGCCCAAGCCTTTTTAGCCCAAAATCAAGTGCTATCATTTTGTCCTAATTATGCTATTTTCTCTAACTAAAAGCCCATTAAATTCATACTCCAAAAGTCTAGAACCAAATTTACCAAATGCTATTTCATAACTAGGTGCAGATTTGCAAAACTCCAAAATCTCATCATTAGATTCTGTTTTAAACCCATTAATAGCATTTATAGAATCCAAATTAGACTCTAAATGTGCCAAATATTTCTCAATAAATTCATCAATATCATAGATTGCCTTTGCCTTTCCCTGCGACAAAAGTGAATTTGTAAGTGTAGATTCCCCATATCTTTGAGGGAGCGTGAAAATCGGTTTATTTAGCTCTAGTGCAAATCTAGCCGATGAACTAGTCCCACTATTTATGTCGCCTTGCGGTAAAATCACAATATCGCTTAATGCTATAACTATCCTGTTTCGCTCCAAAAAACTATAACGATGTGGCATATAACTATTCTCATATTCGCTAATTATAAGTGAGTTTGACTGAATATTTTTTATCAATTTTTCATTCTCTTTTGGATAGATAATATCTAGGCTGGATGGCGAAACCATAATAGTTCTAGGATATGAGTTAATATGAGCAATTGAATCTATCCCTATCGCACCACCGCTTATTATCGTGGCATATTTAGAAATCTTGCTAACTAGCATTGAAGTTAGATTCCTAGTGTATTGATTGGGCTTTCTTGTGCCTACGACTGCGATTTTAAACCCATTTAATAATTCTAACTTCCCTATATAAAATAGTTTTTTTGGTGGCTTTTGCAATGCGCATAATTGCTTTGGCAAAAATGGCAAAACTTGCATTATATTGCCTTGCTTAAGAGTGTTTTCTGGAAGCTAAAATCTTGCTTTATAAAATCATTTTGCAAAGATTCTAAAATGGGGCTCATCCCATTTTCCTCACAAAATTCCACTATTTCATCGCTCTTGCCAAATATTTGAATATAATTTTTAATGCTATGTTCCCAATTTATAGCACTTTTATTAGATAAAAAATTTATTCTAAATTCTTCTAAATATGCGATTTGAAAGATTGACTTAATCCTATCACTCCAATAGTTTATCTTTTTATATTCACCAAAAATCTCGCTAACTAGCTCTACTTTTCCATTAAATGCCTCTTCTTTTGCCTTTTCACTAACTAGCTCAAAGTCTTTTATTAGATTCTTAAATTCATCTAAATACTGCAATTCATCATTTTCTAGGGCAATTTTATAAGCTTCCATAATCCTATTTCCCCTATAAAGTTTTTGAAATTCTAATAGATTCGAGACATAAATAGTATTTGTAGCTATACTATCTTTATACATAGGGAATGCTTGAAGGAATTTTGAGAGCTTGAAAAACTCGTCATAATCTTTGTCATTTTTTGCATTTAAAGCTTTTTCAAACAAGTTTTCACCTAAATTTAGCACTTTTTTATAAAGCTCTGTATCTTTTAGATAACTAAATTTAAAAGTGAGTGAAAAATATTCCTTAAAATTCTGCTCTTTTATGTAGTTATCCGCATCTTTAAAAATATGTAAATTATTTAGTAGCTGCATTATAGCTTCTTTTTTTGGAGTTTTCATAAATGGTTCTAAAAGCCTCTTTGCATTATCGACATTGCCATTTTCTTCTAATATTTTCTTTGAAGCGCTAAAAGCCTTATTCCAAATAGATTCTAACTTATCAAAATATGCACTTTTAGTTAGAATCTTATTTTGCAATGCCATATTGTAAGCTTCTTCATAGAATTTATTATCTATTAACTCTCTAAATTTCTTTAAAATATTGCTTTTATTTAGATACACACTAAAGGCATTTTTCTTTGAAATATCTCTGGTAAATGGGCTTGTTAGTTCGATTGCCTCATCAATTTTATTATCTGCTAAAAGCTCGATTGCTATCTTTAAGATTCCCTCCCAATCTTCATCAAACACCTTTGCACACTCTTGCAATGATAGAAAAATATTTTTATCTAAAAGCTCACTTGCTAATTTATAATCTTTGCTCTCACAAGCTTTTTTAAACCTATCATCTTCGTCTTTATAGCTAATAATTAGAATCTCACCACTCACACTGCCTACAATTATATACCCAAAATGAATGCAAAGAGAGCTAATTCCTGCAATATTTTCTAACTTCAAACTAAAAATTTTTGAATTATCTTTTAAATGTATTAGGTAAATACTGCTACCCCTTGAGCCGACAACCGCAATCTCACTGCTTTCATCTATATCAAAAATACTAGGCCAATCATTGAAATTATTTTGTATATTTGTGATTTTATTTTCTTTTAAATCATAGATTTGTGATTGCATATTACGCATAATTAAAAATAACTTTGAATTATTATCAAAGAAATTTCCCCATTCTACAACCTCAACACTATTAAAAATGCTAATAACTTTTGCCCTCTGACAGTCAAAAATGATATTTGATTTGTTAAAACAAGAAGCAATTAAAAAGCGGGAATCTTTAGAAAAATTAAGTGATGAGATATAATCTGGACGATAAGGTAAGGACAAAAATTTTCTAAAATCTTTACTCTCATACAAAAACACCCTACCATCTTCTCCTCCTGTTGCAAAAAGAGTGGAATCTGGCGAAAATATAGAAGAGCTAATATCTGCTTTGTGAGTTTTTAGTTTATATTTTGCTTGTATTTGATTTTCTACTGTAGCTATTGTGGCAACTTTTGAATCCACTTCACATACACAAGCAAAACTATTGCTTGAACTAGCAGATTTTGCATATTTATGTGGTAAATTTTTAGAATTAATTAATTGACTTTGCTTTGTAATTGTCATTAACTCCAAATCTATAACACAAACTTTATAGTCTTGTGTAATTGCATTGGTTCTATTTTTGACCTTATTTAGGCTAATTACACCACTTCCTAGATTAAATCTATTGAGTATTTTTATATTCTCGCTCATTTTGGATACTCTGTGCATAATGGCTTACATTGAATTTCTTTAGAATTATATTTAATTCATTTAAATATACAATATCTACTTCCTTAAGGATCCTGTTTTTAGCCTCTTTGAGTGCATCAAAGGTTTCTTTATGTGGATGTGCTATTAGGATTGCATAGCCTCGCTGTTTTGAAATTTTTACTCCTTCATTTATTTGATTTAGAAGAGAATCTCTATCTAGTTTATTATCGATAAAAATATCTCTATATAAAATTAATCTATTCTGCTCTACTGCAATCTTATTTAGTGCTGTATTTGGCGTAGTCCTGCTATCTACAAAACTAATAGAATTAGAATCTAGCACAGAAAGAAGCTTCTCTACACTATCTTTGTTTTCGGTAAATTTGCTTCCTGTATGATTATTAATGTATTTTGTCTTTGGCATAACCTCTTTGATAGATTCTATCTTTTTAGCAATCCTCTCTACACTATCGCTAGTTTTTATTGTATCTAGTTCATCTGTATATTTTTTTGCCTCAAGTGGTAAATGTACCATAAAGAAATCAAGCCCATTAACCGCCTCAATCATAGAAACATTATCTTTTGAAAATGGAAAGATGGAAGGAGTTAGCTTCAAATCTAGCTTCGCAATCTCATTTAATTGACTTTTATTTGATATATCATCAATGATAATTACTAATTTTGGCCTTTTATCGAGCAGAATCTTTTTATAGGTTTTTTGGAGATTCCGCTCTTCTTTGATTTTATCAAATCTAGGATTTTTAGTCTCTATTAAAATATTATCGTAATAGTCGCTAGATTCCGATGATATAGGATTATCATAATATCTTTTTTTATACTGCTTTGTGTAATTTGATACTTCTTTATTGCTTTTTTCTATTTGGCTTATTTGTTGATTAAAATTATTTATTATTGAACTATTAACCAAATTATCAGCTTTCACATTCCTATGCAAATGTGAAGATTCTGCATTTAAAAGTGAATATGGCGAAACAAGGCTAAATAAAATTGCAACTAAAAGAGCAATCATTCTTAATTATTTAACACTATCTCTATCTCTAGTGTAGAGATTTTTTGATTAGAATCTGTTTTGATATTTATTTTGCTAGTATTTGTGTATTTTTCTATTACATCTATTATTTCTTTTTTCATATCTTCCATATATGGGATATTTAAGCTCCGCTCGTGTGCTAGAATAATTTGAAGTCTATCATGTGCGGATTGTGCAGATTTCTTTTTAGTAAAAAAATCTAGGAAATTCATTTAAACAACCTTGCTAGTGAGCCAAAAAATCCATCTTTTTCAAGCTCAAAATCTACTTCTTCGCCTAAGATTCTGCGAGAGATTCTATCATAAGCCTTTGCACTCTTTGTGTTTTTATTATAAATCACAGGCTCACCGCTATTTGTTGCACTAACAACTTTTTCATCTTCTGGAACTAACCCTATTAGCTTAATCCCTAGAATCTCAAGAACATCATCACTGCTCATCATTTCGCCTTTTCTAACTAAATCAGATTTTATTCTATTTATAATCAAATGCTTTGTTACTTCGCCACCGGCTGCTGCTTTTTCACTCTTTGCATCAATTATCCCAATAACTCTATCAGCGTCTCTAACGCTACTTACTTCAGGCGTGACTACGATTAATGCTATATCTGCCCAAAATATTGCGTGTTCAAATCCACTCTCAATACCCGCTGGAGAATCGATTAAAATAAAATCAAAATTTTTCTTTAGCTCCTCTATTAGAATCTTAACCTTTTCTTTATCAAGAATATTTTTGTCTTTGCTTTGTGAAGCAGGGAGGAAATATAGGGTTTTTGTCCTTTTATCATTAATTAACGCTTGATTTAGCTTGCATTTCCCCTCCATAACATCTACTACATCATAGACTATGCGATTTTCTAGCCCCAAAATCATATCAAGATTCCTAAGCCCTATGTCAAAATCAATTGCAACGACTTTCTTTCCACGACTTGCCAAACCAACAGAAAGATTCCCAACAGCAGTGGATTTCCCAACACCACCCTTACCAGAGGTTATTGTTATTACAATTCCCAAAAAATTCACCTTAAAATAAAATTAATTTGGAAATATATCGAAAAATAACTAAATAAATCAAAAGTTTAAATATAATTAATAAATTTTAAATAAAAAGTGATTTTGTCAATATATCATTTTTAAAAGTAAAATTATCATTAAAAAATATTTACAAAGTAAGATTTACTTAGATATATTCATTGCATTTAGCTCTATCTTTGTGTAATCTAATTTTTATAAATTTAGATTTTATCTTGCAATCTATGCAATTTTAAAGAATCTACAACAACCCTAATTATACAATTTCACTAATAAAACTTTTTAATTTATTTAATTTTAAAAAATTATTAATTTAGTGCATTTATTGACACTTGATTAATATTTACCTGATAAAAATCGCAAATTTTAATTTTTAAATTTTTAATAGAAAAAATATTTTTAGCAGGAACAAATGCTGATATATTGCTTAATTTTGTAAATTACAGATTCTGCAGTTTTGGAATCTATGCGGGTGTAAGAACTGAGGATTTCAAACACAATAAAAATATAAAGAGCTTGGCGATAGTATTCTATAATTTTTATGCCAAAATTTTCTAAAGGAGTAGTTATAAAATGAAGCCAAACTATGTAGTTAGTGCAAGATATATTTATACTTTCAAATCCACTTCTTTACATTTTATTTTAAACTAGATTCTAGCTTTTTTAAATTTAGAATCTAAATATTAATGATAATTCACAGATAAAATTTTATTTTTTAAGCTTTTTAAATAAAAATCATTATATAATTACGACTTTTAATTTCTAAAAAATCATACATACTAATTCTTAATTTTTGGTGTAGATTTGCTTTATAAAGCTTATTTAATTAAATGAGGTTTATAAAGTAGTCTATTAAATGAGTATGTTAGGATAACCTAAAATAATAAGGAGTTACAAATGGTTACAATGAAAGACTTGCTTGAATGTGGTGTGCATTTTGGGCATCAAACAAGAAAATGGAATCCTAAAATGAAGAAATTTATCTTCTGTTCTAGGAAAAATATACACATAATCGACTTACAAAAAACAATAAGATATTTTAGATATGTTTATAGTGTTGTCAAAGAAGCTTCAAGTGAAGGCAAAACTATAATGTTTATTGGCACTAAAAAACAAGCTGGTGATACAATCAAGCAATATGCAGAGAGTGTAAATGCCCCTTATGTAGATTATAGATGGCTTGGGGGTATGCTTACAAACTTTGGCACTATTAAAAAATCTATTCGCAGACTAGAACTAATCGAAGAAATGGAAAGTAGCGGACAAATTGATTTATTAACAAAAAAAGAAAAATTAATGCTTATTAGAAAAAAAGAGAAGCTAGAACGATATTTAGGCGGTGTTAGACATATGAAAAAACTGCCTGATATGATTTTTGTAATAGATGTAGTAAAAGAGCATATCGCGGTCGAGGAAGCAAGAGGATTAGGAATAAAAGTTATAGCACCACTTGATACAAACTGCGACCCAGATAAAGTAGATTATCCAATTCCGGGAAATGACGATGCAATCCGCTCAATCCAACTTTTCTGCAAAGAAATTAGTGAGGCAATTATCGAGGGAAGAGAATCTAATAAAGACGCAGAATCTAGTGAAAATGGAGCAAAAGAAAGCCCACAACCTCTAAAAGATGAAGATGAACAAAATTTTGCAGAAGAAATGATGAAAGAAAGCAAAGACGGAAATAAAGATACAAATTTAGAATAAAAAATAGATTAAATAAGGATAAGAATATGGATATATCAGCTTCTTTAGTTAAACAGCTAAGAGAAATGACCGATGCAGGTATGATGGACTGCAAAAAAGCTCTAGTAGAAGTGGGTGGAGATATACAAAAAGCTGTTGAATTTTTGCGAGAAAAAGGCTTAAGCAAAGCTGCCAAAAAAGCAGATAGGGTAGCAGCAGATGGGGCTATAAGACTAAAAGTAGAAAGTGATTATAGCAAGGCTGTTATGGTTGAGATTAATAGTGAGACAGATTTTGTTGCTAAAAATGAAAATTTTATAACATTAGGTGATAAGACGCTAGACTTGATTGCTAAAGAAAATATCAAAACAATAGAATCTTTACAAAGCGCTAAAATAGATTCCATTTCATTTGATGAGTATCTAAAAAGCAATATCGCAAAAATTGGTGAAAATATTGTAGTTAGGCGTATTGCATTGCTAGAATCTAACTCAAAATCAATAGTTAATGGCTATCTACACTCAAATAAAAGGATAGGCACAATAATTGCGCTTGGATTCAACAAAGAAAGCTCAAAAGAAAAACTAATTGAATTAAGCAATAGTCTTTGTATGCACGCTGCAGCAATGAAACCTCAAATAATTAGTTTTGATGAATTTGACAATGATTTCATAGCAAAAGAAAAGTCTGCTCTAATTGCTGAGCTACAAAAGGAAAATGAGGAGCTAAAAAGACTAGGCAAAACATTAAAGACAATCCCTGAATTCATTAGTAGAAAAGAAATAGATTCTAATATTTTAGAAAAACAAAAAGAAAAATTTAAAGAGAATCTAAAAGCTCAAAATAAGCCAGAAGCTATTTGGGATAAGATTATCCCAGGATTAGTAGATAGATTCATCGCTGATAATACTTTACTAGATCAGAGACTTAGCTTTTTGGGACAATTTTTCGTGCTAGATGATAAAAAAACGATAGCTCAAGTCCTAGAGTCTAAAAGTAAAGAGCTGGAAGATGAAATAAAAATCATAGACTATATAAGATTTGAACTAGGAGAAGGGATAGAAAAAATCGAGGAAGACTTTGCCAAAGAAGTAGCAAATCAAATGAAATGAAATTAAGGCTAAAATCTAAACTCAAAATACAATCTAGCATAAGAGTTTTAAATGCTAGATTCTAACAGCTCCACCAACCATACAAATTCCCCTCTAATAGAGGCTCATAATCTCTCACATAGCTTTGAAAACCTCCTATATAAAGATATAAATTTAAATATCAATGCAAAAGAGAGTATAGCGATACTTGGGGTTAGCGGGAGTGGAAAATCCACGCTAATAAATAATCTATCAACCCTCTTGCCTCCGCTAGAGGGAAAGGTGAATCTAAATGGAGTTAGTGATATTTATTCACTTAGTGATGATAAATTGATTGGGATGAGAAAAAATGAAATTGGTATAATCTTTCAATCTCACTATCTTTTTCGCGGATTTAGCGCTTATGAAAATCTGCAAGTCGCCTCTATCCTTACAAATCAAAACATTGATATGGATTTATTGCAAGATTTTGGAATCTCACATATTCTAAAACAACAAATTGGCGAGATTAGCGGCGGACAGCAGCAGAGACTTTCTATCGCAAGAGTGCTTACCAAAAAGCCAAAAATTATCTTTGCAGACGAGCCAACTGGGAATCTTGATATAGACACAACAAATAAAGTTATGAAAATCATTTTTGATTATATTGATAAAAATAGTGCTTGTATGGTCATCGCAACGCATAATATCGAATTAGCCCAAATGTGCAACAAAATATTCTATCTGAAAGATTGCACTCTAAAAGAATATAGCAAAAAAATATCTAGCTAAAATCTATGCAATATTTAAATCATAAATTGCTTCTATATGCGACATTTAAAGCAGATTCTAAACATTTAGATTCCAAATATTTGGGATATAAATGCGACTTCAAATCTAGCCAAAAACATTTTTTTAAAAATATTAAGAATTTAGCTTTATTTCAAAAACAAAAGGCTTAAAAATGGAATTATTTGGCTATTTAAGCGAGGGAAATGTAGCAAATTTTTTTCTTTTAATCTTGCGTTTTAGCGGAATGATTGCATTTTTTCCATTTTTTGACTCTAGGCTTATTCCTATGTCAATTAAAGGTGCTATGATATTTTTTTTAGCATTATTGTTTTTCCCACTTTTGCCCCCATTTAATACAAATATAACGATTATGGAATTTATGATAGCAGGAATGAGTGAGATGCTATTCGGATTTTTGGCAGCATTCTTTTTGCAAATCGTATTTAATGCAATCGCTTATGCAGGCGAACTTTTGGGCTTTAGCATCGGTATGAGTGTGGCCAGCGTGTATGACCCTGTGAGCGGAGCGCAGAATCTAATCATAGCACAACTTTTAAGTATAGTTGCAATGCTCGTATTTTTAAGCCTTGATTTTCATCACTTTGTATTTTGGCTTGTTGCAAATAGTTTGCAAAATATCCCACTAGGCGGCTTTATGATTAGTGAAAATATGCTAACTTTTTTCATAAAAGCTGCTGGAAGTATTTTTGTAATAGGTTTTACAATTGCTTTTCCTGTTTTGGGCGTGATTTTATTATCTGAGATTATTTTTGGTATGATTACTAGAACTCACCCACAATTCAATCTACTTATCATAGGGTTACCACTAAAGACTATCATTGCATTTGTGGTGCTTATTATTACAATTCCTGCTATGATGTTTCATTTTAAAGAAGAAATTCTAATAGCATTAAAATTTATTGCCCAAATCATCAAACTAGCCTAGATTCTTGTCTTTAAAGTGGAATCTAAGCAACCTAGAAAGCCTTACATTCGCTAAACATTTTATTAAAATAATTATTTGCAGAATCTATGTAATCTTTATTGTTAGAAATAAGTAGAGTTTCATAATTTAGCTCAAATGCGCCTTTAGACCAATTTGCTGAGCCAAGAATGATTGTTTGATTATCAATAATTGCAAGTTTATTATGCATAATACCATTATATTTATCATTTTTAGCCCTTCTGCCCTGCAAGGTGCAAACCTCGATATTCTTTAGTTTTGCAAGATAGCCAATTTGAGAATAATCATCATCAATATTGCTTTTATAATCAAATATGATTTTATATTTCACACCCTTCTTCGCACTATCTCTAATCGCCTTACCAATCTCTCTATTTGTAAAGCTATAAATTGAAATTTTTACTTCATTTTTTGCATTCTTAATCTCTTTTATTAAGTTGCCAATCGCATCTTTTGCTTGATATGGCATAAAGTAAATAGAATCTGCAAATGAAAGTGAAAACAAAATTAGTAAAATTGTTATTATCCTCATTTTATACAACCTTTAAAAATTTAATTTTTGGTATAATCGCATTTTATTTATAAGAATAAGTTTAAAAATTTGGAGCAAAGATGAAGTTTCTGCTTGTTAATGCAAACCCAGCAGTTAGGAAAATTTTTAATATTACGGCTAAAAAGGTAAACATAAGCCTTGATGTTGTATCCTCTATATCTGATATACCATTAAAAGAAGATTATAATTGTATTTTTATTGATGATGGAGTATTAAATACAGGAGATTTTGAGCATTTTAAAAATAAAATGATAACAACAAAATTCTGCCTTATCCTTTCAAAAGACAATCCACTAAAAAGTGGCTTTGATAGCTACATAAGAAAACCTTTTTTACCAACAGATATTTATGAAGTATTAAGAAAAGAAAAATATAGCGATATAAGTCTTTCTAGCAACTCATATGAAGACATACAAAATAATAAATATGATTTAGAATTAAACTTGAATACAAGCGATAATTTCGATATAAATGCGAATAAAGATATTGACTTAACAGCATTTAGTGATAATGATGATGAATTTTTAAGTGGGATAAAAGATGACTTCCCAGCTACCAATAATTTAGCCCAAAACTTAGATGACAATATAATATTAGATGAAATCCCGACCAATAAAGATTCTGTAAATGAAAATAATTCAATAGACTTGCCATCACCAAATAGCTTAGATATCGATTTACTAGATGAAATTAGCCCAGATACAAATCAAGTAGAAAATATAGAAAATAACAAAACAATGATTGTCAATACAGAGGATATTATAATGCAAGACAAAGATTCTATGTTTCTCCAAGAAGATATAAAAGATACAGATCAGCCTCAACAAAAAAATAAAACATCGCAAGATGATATAGACTTTGATTCTATTTTTGCAATACAAGATAAGTTTCTTGAAACAGAGGAAAAAAATAAGAAAAAAAGCATAATAGGCGGAGATATATACAAAAAGAAAGAGCCACAAACAATACAATCACAACAGGAATATAGCACAACAGCAGATTTTAATAATATTTCAGATGATTTTGAGTTAGAAGAAATGGATAAAAATGTCAATAATATGAAATCTAGCTCTACAAATGACAAATTTAGCACAAATAGTTTGCAAGAAATGGAAGATGATTTTGATATAAGCGATAATTTAGATGAGTTAGAACAACTTGATAATACTAAAAATGTAAGCAATATTATGACAAATGATAATCAGCAGCCATCGCAACCATCAGGGAATATTTTAGATAATATTGATATTAACAATTTAAATATAAAAGAAGATAGCAAATCTAATCAAACAAATTCCAAAGTAACAGACAATGACTTTCTATTAAACAATTGGAATGACTTAGATAGTCAAGCTATACAGCCAAAAGAAGAGGACTTAAGACGATATAATATGTTAGGATTGCCACTAAATGAAGATGGGAATGTCAAAGATATTAATGATTTAAGTGATGATGAGCTAGAAAATCTTGACGATGAAGCACTTTTACTCCTACAAGAACAATCTTTAGACAATCTTAATAATAATTCCCTAAATGCAGAATCTGCTAATTTATCACAATACAAAGCAAATGAATATGAAATCGATAATAGTTTTGCAATGGATGAAATGCAAGATTTCCAAAATAATATTTCTCAAACACAATTTGACACAAATAATGAGCCAAAAATACTAAATAAAGAGGATATTACGGAATTAACAAATATTTTAGAAGATGCAAATCAAGTAGAAAATAATAGTTTTATGATACAAAGCGATGATTTTAGCTCACTTACACAAGAGGCGCTAAGTGAGGCTTTGGGAGAGGAAAATATGGTTAATAATGCTGATTACAACGATGCAGATTTTAATACTATTAATCTAACTCAAGATTCCACTTTCAATGAAGATTCAAACTTTAATCAAGCAGATTTATCTCAAACAAATTTTTCTCCTTCTTTTAAAACTAATGATGATATGCAATTTAATCCTATGCAGGTTGAATCTAATAATTTCCAAAATCAAATGCAAGGTGAAACGAATCTAGCTCAAATGACCGTGCAAGAACCAAACACTCAAATAAATGTAGGAAATTCTCAAAGCAATGTGAATTTAGACTTAACAGAGATTATCAAAACATTCCCGATTGATAAATTAAGAGAACTCTTAAGCGGAGTGCAAATCACTATAAACATAACTTTTCCAACAAAAAAGTGATAAAGCAAATAATGAATTTAGAGACAAATATCTTAATAATCTCAGGTCCAAGTGGTGCAGGAAAATCAAGCCTTTGTAATGAAGTTTTTAAAAAAATAGAAAATCTTTATTTCTCCATTTCATCAACCACAAGAAATATGCGAGAAGGTGAGATTGATGGGGTGCATTATAATTTCATTAGCAAAGATGAGTTTGAGAGAGGTATTAAAAATGATGAGTTTTTAGAATGGGCAAAGGTGCATAATAACTATTATGGCACTTCTAAATCTCAAGTCTTAAAGGCTTTGAATGAAAATAAAATAGTTTTATTTGATGTTGATGTTCAAGGGCAAAAAAGCATTAAAAAACACTATCCAAAAGCTACTTCAATCTTTATCACAACACCAAATAAAAAGATTTTAGAATCCCGTTTAATATCTCGCAACCTAGATAGCAAAGAGGTGATAGAAAATAGATTGAACCACGCTTATAATGAAATGCAGAGTTTAAATTCATTTGATTTTATGATTATTAATGATGATTTTAAGATTGCTCTAAATGGATTCTTAAGCATTCTAAACTCAATTACTTTCAAAAATAATGCCCTAAAAACTCAAAATATCTGTAAAAATTGGGAATAGCTTTAATTTTTAGCTATTTTATAATATAATTAGTTTTTAAATTAATTTTAAGGATTAAAAATGGCAATGCCTAGTGTTCCAGAACTACTGATTATTTTAGGAATAGTTGTTTTATTATTTGGTGCTAAAAAAATACCTGATTTGGCAAAAGGACTTGGCTCTGGTATTAAAAACTTCAAAAAAGCTGTAAAAGACGATGAAGAGGAAATTAAAGAAAACATAGCAAACAAAGAAATTGACAACAAACAAAATATTAAAGAAAGCCAAAGTTCCACTATAAATGAAACAGAGAGTGTGAAAAAAGCCTAGTGTATTATAAAATAAAAGATATTTTAGATTCTACATTACAAAAAGATGTAATATTAGAGATTCCAAAAGATAGCAAAATTGGGCATTTAGCCACACCTATTGCTTTTATTCTAGCTAAAGAGCTAAAAAAAAATCCTAGCAATATCGCAAAAGATTTAATAAAAAAATTGCAACATTATAATGAGTTTGAAAATATTCGCGAAGTGAATGGTTTTATAAACTTTACTTTAAGCAAAAACTTTCTAGCAGATATCTCTAGCAAATTACTTGAAAATCCAAATTCATTTATAAAAGAAGTAGGATCTAAAAGCATTCTATTAGAGTTTGTAAGTGCAAACCCAACAGGGCCGCTTCATATAGGACACGCAAGAGGAGCTATTTTTGGAGATACTTTAGCAAGAATAGGGCGAAAGCTAGGATATAAAATCACGACAGAATACTATATAAATGACGCGGGAAGCCAGATAGATATGCTAGGACTTTCAATCTATCTAACAACAAAAGAATTACTAGGGCAAGAGGTGCAATACCCAGAGAGCTATTATAGAGGTGAATACATAAATAATATCGCAAAAAAAGCAAAAGATATATTTGATAAGAATCTATTTTTAAATCCATTAGATTCTGCTTTTTGTAAGGAATTAGGGGCATTTGGGGTAAATGAAATACTTTTCCTAATAAAAGAGAATCTAAAAAATGCAAACATAGAATTCGACAATTTTGTAAGTGAAAAAGTCTTAAGCAAAGATATGTCTAGCACATTAGAAAAACTAGAACAAAACAATGCCCTCTATAATGAAGATTCCAAAGTTTGGCTAAAGTCAAGCTTAAAGGGAGATGAAAAAGACAGAGTCGTGATTAGAGAAAATGGTGAGCCAACATATCTAGCTGGAGATATAATCTATCATAATGATAAATTTAAGCGAGGTTTTGATAGCTACATAAATATTTGGGGAGCTGACCACCACGGATATATAGCTAGAATCAACGCTAGTATTGATTTTTTGGGCTATGATAGCTCTAAACTAGAAGTTTTATTATCGCAAATGGTAAGCCTCCTTAAAGCAGGCAAACCATTTAAAATGAGTAAAAGAGCAGGTAATTTTATCTTAATGCAAGATGTTATTGATGAGATAGGAATCGATGCAATGAGGTTTATCTTTATAACCAAAAAGGCAGATACTCATTTGGAATTTGACCTAGATTTCCTAAAGAGTGAGGATTCCAACAATCCGCTATATTATATAAACTATGCAAACGCTAGAATCCATACAATCCTAAATAAAAGTAGTGTAAAAAATGGCTTTGAGTTTGAGAAAATAGATTCTGCTATTTGGATAGATTTGCTTATCTATGCTCTACTTCTACCTAAATTTTTAGAGAGCTCATTTAGCGAGAAATCATTGCAAAAACTCCCAGAATATCTAAAGAATCTAGCCTCAAAGTTGCATTTCTGTTACAATTCGTCTAAAATTATTGGCAACTCATTTGAAGGAGAAATTTTGAGTATCCTAAAAATAGTCTCATTGTCCATTACAACGGGACTTTCTTGTATGGGAATTGTCGCTAAAATCAAAATGTGAGGATAGAAGTGAAAAATAGCATAGCAGTTATTGGTGGTGGTAGCTGGGGAAGAGCACTAGCATTTGCATTTAGCCAAAAAAATAATGTTGGCATTGTCTCAAGGAAGCAATTAAGTTTCCTAAACAGCTATTTTTCGCATAAAGTTTTGCAAATAGATTTAGCACAAGCTCTAAATTTTAAATACATAATCATTGCAATTAAAAGTGATGTTATGCGAGAATGGCTAAGCAAAGTAAAATTTAACAATAAATCAATCATCTTGGTTGCGACAAAAGGCATAGAAATAGATAGCGGAGCTTTTATAAGTGATATATTCGATGAATTATGTGAGAATAAAAATGTAGGCTATCTTATGGGACCATCATTTGCAAAAGAAGTGCTAGAGGGAATGCCCTGTGCATTAAACATACACACAAAAAGAGAAAAAGAGCTAGCATGTTTTGCAAACATCTTCCCAAATTTTATAAAAATATATTTTAATAATGATGTAATCGGTGGCGAGGTTGCTGGAGCATATAAAAACATAATAGCGATAGCAGGCGGAATCTCCGATGGGCTAAACTTAGGAAATAACGCAAAAGCCTCAATGCTCTCTCGTGGGCTTATCGAAATGGCAAGATTTGGCAAATTCTTTGGAGCAAATAGTGAGACATTTTTAGGATTAAGCGGAGCAGGAGACTTGTTTTTAAGCGCAAATTCCATTCTCTCTAGGAATTATCGCGTGGGTATGGGACTAGCAAAAGGCAAATCTCTAAAATTAATTTTAAATGAGTTAGGCGAAGTTGCAGAGGGTGTGCAAAGCACAAGAGCGGTCGTAAATCTAGCAAATAAACATAATATCTACACTCCTATCGCAAAGCAAGTTGATGAAATCCTAGATGGTAAATCCCCAAAAGACAGCGTTAGAGAACTAATTGCAAAAGATTTTGAGATTTAGAAATTTTAAAGTAAATGTTTATCTAGGCAGTAGATTTATTGAGAAAATTTTAATACAAAAGATTTAATTTTTAAATGCAAATCTACTCTTTTTCTAATTCCTAATCTAAATTATAAAACCTATTAGGTTTATTTCTAATTTATTTAAATTCTTGTTAAAAGGATTTATTTTTGATTCCACACATTTAAAGCATACCAAAAACCAATGCTAGGCTGTTTATAAAAGCTTTAAAGCACCATTTAATCACATTTTTCTTATTGATATTTTACAAAAAGCTATAAAATTCTAGATTATAAAATCTCTTAAAATTACAAACTACATTTTAAATATTTCAAATCACTTCTTTTAAAATTGCTAAATTTATCAGTATTTTGAAAATGCCACAAAACCTTCTCAACAAAGCTATCAAGTGTTATGAAATGAACAGAATTTCGTTGCAAATAAGTAAGAATCTTTTGCTTATTATCAATGCTTATATTCTCAATTTTGCTTACAATACTACTATCTCCACATTATATCAGAAAATAGCTTTTATAATGCCATATATTGTGCTTTATATTTATTAATTAGATATTTTCTCACTTTTGTAAGGCTTTGGAATGATTATACTTTATTTTTATTTGCTGTTATTTTGTTATCCTTTGGTATTTAAAATTAAAATATCTAAAATAGATTAGCAAATACTTTCTTATTTCTATATTCATTTAATCTTTGTCAATTTTATTTTCTAATATAATCGATAATACATAGTTCTATAAAATATTCATAATGTATATCTTTATATACATTATGAATATTTTAATATCTCTAACCATACTATACTTAGCTTTTTGCATCATCCTCCAAAAATACTTGAATATGGATATAATTATAATTCATCTGATAGATTTATGAAAATGGTATAAGATATAATATCCCTATTCATTCTTATAAAGATAAGATAAATAAGTCATCATTGCCCTCTATAATTTATCTCCATCACATACTAATTTATTATCTAATAAGCTCATTGCAAGTATCTTTAGATATATCAAATTATCTATTTTTACCAACTTATTTTTCAATCTATCATATTGGATAGTAGTTAGATGATAATATTTTTATTTACATCTGCATTATTTTTGTTTTCAGGATCTATTAAATAAATTAGATTCATAGATATGAAATATTTTTGGTAATACTATCTTAAATTTAATTAGCTTCTTTCTAATAAACTAGCTAATAATCTAGATATAACATCTTTTTCATTTAATTTCCTTTAGATTCTTGAATATAAATTAACTGCCTTCTAAGCTCCAAAGGATTACTAATAAATTTAAGAGGAGATAATTTTCCACCTGTTCCACAAACGACAACATCTCCATAATTTAGAATCCTACCAAATACAGATTGATTTACATTTATACTCTCAACTTTAGAGATAAGTATCTCTTTGTATTAACCCATATTTAGCCACTACAAGCTTATTTGTAATATAAAGCTCGGTTGTGAGGGTATAAAGCCATTGCTTAATTACATACAATATTCCTAATGATAGAATAATAAATCCTACTGGATAATAACTAATTAAAATTAAATAAAGACCTATTAAGCATATAAATATAGGTATTACATAAACATATCCTGTAATATTAGCTTTATAAATTATTCTATCTATAGTTGATTGTTCACTATATTGAAAAGCCATTCCATCTCCTTAAATTATTAAATATTATTATTCTAATTCTACCCCCCCCATTAAAATAAGCTTAAAGATAGAATTTTGATAGATAAAAAATCTTTTCATCTGCTTTAAATTAATCATCTTTAGAATCAATATAATAATTTGATAAAAAAATTTAAGAAAATTTATATAGCTAAAATTAATTTTAGTTTGAGATTTTTACTTTATAAATTTGGTTTTTAAAAGATTTTATATTTTTTAATACTTCATTTTACTTTAGAAACTAAATTTTGCAAGATATTGTTTAAAAATTAAAATACTTTTTGCATAATTTTAGATTCTATTTTTTTAAGAGGGTATATTTTAGGCAGAATCCGCCTTTTTTGTTTTAAAATTTAAAGCTATTTACAAGATTCCCAATTAAGAGATTAAACCCATCTACCAATATAAAAATTAGAATCTTAAATGGAAGTGAAATCATAATAGGTGGCAACATCATCATACTTAAGGACATAAGAATCGAGCTTACAACCATATCAATTACCAAAAATGGCAAATACAATAAGAATCCAATTTGAAATGCAGTCTTTAGCTCACTTATCATAAATGCTGGAAGCAAGACGGTTAGAGGAACATCATTAATAGTCTGTGGATTTTCTAGTTTGCGGATTCTAAAAAATAGAGCTAAATCCTTTTCCCTAGTATTTTTTAGCATAAATTCCTTAAATGGCGCTACTCCACGCACAAATGCCTCATCATATGGTATCTCTTTATTAATATATGGTTTAATCCCATCATTATAGCCTTTCGTTGCGACAGGCTCCATAATAAAAAAAGTTAAAATCAATGCCAAAGAAACTAAAACTTGTGTAGGTGGGGATTGCTGTGTTCCCATAGCGGTGCGTAAAAACCCAAGCACAATGATTATCCTAGTAAAGCTAGTCATCACAAGCACGAGTGAAGGTGCTAGAACAAGTAAAGTGATTATAATCACAATATTCAGCGTATTTACTAAATCGCCCGGCTCTTGTGGTGCATTTAATGATAGATTTATTGTTGGGATTATGGGTGAGGTGGATTGCAAATCTGTTACCATATTTGGCTGTATGGAGTTTCTAGGTTCACTCACGCCCTCCATTATTAGCCTACCATTCTCATCGACTTCCCCAAATGCAAGGCTAAACAAACATAAAATGATAAAAAATATTCTCATTGCTTGTCTAAAATACCCTTTGTTCGCTCTAATGGAATATCTTTTGCGTAGAATCTAATATTTATTATATCACTATTTACACCAGATTCGAGGCTTTTATCCTCTTTTCCTATCGTGCTAATCCTGCTTCCTGCTATATTTAGTGCATAAATCTCTCTTGAAATCGCAAGAGCAATATTTGAAGCCCGCTGTAAATTAATTTGTGCAGTTGAGATATTTGAGCGACCAAGCACTTCAATTTGCACATTCTCAGGCATTTTGTTTGCAATTTGAGATATTCTTTTTAAAAAAAGTTTAGTATCCTCATTAACTCTAAAATTATCATCAAAGGCAATATTTGCCGGAAGTGTAATTATAAAGCCATTTATTCCATCGCCTATAATCGTAGCAGAACCTTTGGAGATATTTGGATTCTCATTAAAGTCTATGATTGACTGCTCTATTAGCTTCACTTCTTCGGCATATTCTGGCGGGATTGTAATGTCGGCTGGAAGTGTAATTCTATTATAACTAGGCTCCATTTTGATTCCACCATCAAGTATGCTTAAAGCCCCCTTTATGCTTGCTTCCGCTTCAAGTAGCTTTTTTGCATCAAATGTAGCCATTGATAAAAGCAAAATAAAAAATGTCAAAAGTAAGCTCATTAAATCGCCGAAAGTCCCAAGCCATAGCGGTAACCCGCTAGATTTTTCCTTTGTTTGTAATTTTTTTGCCATTATTTACTTCTAGTCAAATTGACTAACTCGCTGATTTGGCGGCAAAAATGATAGTAATTTACTCTCTAAAACCCTAGGATTATCCCCCGCTTGAATAGAAATAATACCCTCAATTACCAAAAGTTTCATTAATGCCTCATCTTGAGCTCTAGTTCTCAAAATAGTTGCAACAGGTGTTCCAACGGTATTTCCTATCAACGAACCATAAAGAGTAGTAATCAACGCAACAGCCATAGCAGGACCAATAGAGCTAGGATCACTCATATTCACAAGCATAGCGACAAGACCAATTAGCGTCCCAAGCATACCAAATGACCCTGCTAACGCAGCCCAAGTGTCAAAAATATCTGCATTGCTATTATGTCGCCCCAAACTTTGTTCCATATCAATTTCTAAAAGCTCTCGTATTGCATCTGGCTCGGAGCCATCTACCGCCATAGAAAGCCCTTTTCTCAAAAAATCATTCTCTTCTTGATTTACATTTTGCTCTAGTGATAAAATTCCATCTCGCCTTGCTTTAATCGCATATTCAACAATGATTTTAATAAGAGCTGGAATATTGTATTGATTAGGTTTAAAGGCGATTCCTAGGTATTTGAATATATTTTTCATCTGTTCTAGCTTATTTGCAATCAAAAGTGCAGATAGCGAACCACCAACAGTAATCATAAGTGAGGGAATATCTATATATACGCCTAAACCAGCACCCATTGCCATAGACCCAAAAAGCAATAAAGTTATAAGAAAAAATCCTATAATGGTTCCTAAATCCATATCTTTATAAAACTCCTCAAAAATAAATTAAGGATTATAGCTTTTCTTGTGTTAAAATTGTATGAAATAATAAATTTATAAGGAGATAAAATGCAAACTAATAAATCATCAATTATTATTATAGCAGGTGGATTTGGGACGCGTATGAAAAGTGAAATTCCAAAAGTTATGCATAGGATTTGTGGCAAAGAAATGCTATTTTTAATCATCAATGAAGCCCTAAAACTAAGCGATGATATTATAATAGTGCTCTACAATAAAGCAGATGAAATTAAAAATGCACTAAATAAACATTATCCAAATAATAACTTCACTTTCCACCTGCAAGACTATGAGAGTTTCCCCGGGACTGCAGGGGCAATTATGCAGGGGGAATTAAAAAATAAAGCAAATCCAAAGATTCCACTCCAAACAAAATATGATAAAACTATTATTTTAAGCGGTGATATGCCTTTAGTGAGAGCTGATAAATTAAGTGAGTTTGTGGAATCTCCTTGTGATATTGCACTTGGCATATTAGAACTAGATAATGCAAGTGGCTATGGTAGGGTTGTATTAAAAGATGATAAAGTAGAACAAATCATAGAGGAAAAAGATGCAACAAAGGAAATTAAAAAAATAAATCTAGCAAATGCTGGAATCTACTATTTTAAGAAAGAGGTGTTAGAAAAATATATTCCACTAATAGATTCAAAGAATAATCAAAATGAATTCTACCTAACTGACATAATCCATCTTGCCTTTAAAGATAAACTAAATGTGAGGGCTGTAGTGGCGAAAGAAAGCGAATTTATGGGAGTGAATTCTAAAATTGATTTAGCAAAGGCAGAGGAATTTATGCTTGATTTTTTAAGAAAAAAAGCTATGAAAAATGGTGTGATTTTTAGGATTCCAAATAGCATTTATATTGAATGTGATGTAGAGTTTGAAGGAGAATGTGAGATTGAAAGCAACTCTGTGCTAAAAGGAAAGAGCAAAATTATAAATAGCAAGATTCTAGCCCATAGCATAATTGAAGATAGCACAATAATTAATAGTAGCATTGGTCCATTTGGTAGAATCCGTCCAAAATCTGTGGTAAAAGACACTCATATCGGAAATTTCGTAGAAGTTAAAGCCTCAAATCTTAATGGTATAAAAGCTGGGCATTTAAGCTATATAGGCGATAGCGAGATTGATAGTGGGACAAATATTGGTGCAGGCGTGATTACCTGTAACTATGATGGCAAGACAAAACATAAAACAAAAATAGGCAAAAATGTCTTTGTAGGGAGTGGGAGTGAGCTTGTAGCTCCGCTAGAAATTGAATCTAATGTGCTAATTGCTGCTGGAAGCACGATTACAAAAAATGCAAAAGAAGGAGATTTGGTAATTTCTCGCTCAAAACAGGAAAATAAAAGTGGATTTTTTTACACATTTTTTACAAAAAATAAATAGAATCTATCTTTAAAATTCTAAGGAAAAAGTTATGAATCTAATTATAAATGGCACTACAATGGAATTTGAGAGTAATAAAAATATTGATGAGATTTTAAGGGAGCTTAAAGTGGAATCTAAAATCTTTGCAATCACTCTAAATAGTGAGTTAGTGAAAAAAGAGGACTATAAAAACACCATTCCAAAGGATAATGATAGATTAGAGTTTTTGCAGTTTATGGGTGGTGGGTGAGTTTTGCATTTTTAGATAAATTTAACTAAAACAAAGTGCAAATAATATAGTTTTCATTTTGAGTAATAATAGTGTGAAACAAAACTAAAACAATAAAATTAAAATAAATCAAGATTGCTTTTAATCACAAATTAAATCTTAAAGTAAGACAAAAAATGATTAATAATTTTTGGATTTTTAAGTTAAAATTGCATATTTACTACCAAAAAATACCAAAAATACAAAGATTAAAGGAGCAATAAATGGGGTTAAAGAAAAGTATTAGAAGATTTATCCAAAAGGCATTTGGGACTTATGAAATCAGCGAAAATATTAGGGATATAAAAATTGCCACTCTAAACACAATGAAAGTAGAAATTATAAAAAATCTAAATATACCAAAAGAGCAAAAAGAAACTATGTTATTATCGCTACTTCCAATGCCACAAGGCTGGGTTACTCAGTCATATAATTCAGTAAATCTTAAAAAATATCTATCATTAGTAAATCCAATAGAATTAGATTCTATTTTCCTAAAACGAGTAGGTGGAAGCAATGATGGAGGCTATGTTATGCTAATGCCAGAGTCTATAAATCGCTCTACCCCCCCCCATTTTTAGCTTCCAATTTAGCCTCTAACTCTACAAACTTCATAGATTCGATTGATTCTACCCAATCTAAAAATTTAACAGATTCTCTAAATTTCACAGATTCAAGAAACTTTAAAGATCCCACAAGTTTAACTAATTATAAACAAAATACAGATTCCAGACTGACAGCCATTTCTCTAGGCGTATCGCCATACTCTCCGTGGGATTTGGAAATGGCAAATATGGGTTACAAAGTGATTCAATATGATGCGAGCATATCCAAAGCTCCATACAATCACCCAAATATCATATTTATTAAAAAATTTGTTGGGGCAAGAGACAGCGAGGATACAATTTCCTTCTTGAGTGTTATAAAGGATAATAATTTAGATGAAAATTTACATAATATCCTGCAGTGCGATATTGAGGACTGCGAATGGGAAATGCTAGAAAATATTGACCTAGATTTAGTTTCAAAATTTTTCTCACAAATCATATTTGAATTCCACAACTGCGATATAGACAATGAATCTTTCACACAAAGGCGACTAAAAGTGCTAGAAAAACTAAACTCCAAATACACACCAATTCACGCACATTTTAATAATAACGGAAAGATAATATATTGCGATGGTTTGCTCTTTAGCACTTTGATTGAAGTCTCATACATTAGAAATGATTTGGTGCCCAGAAATGCAAAATACAAGCAAGGTAGCGGATATTTAGCGGAATTAGATGCACCAAATCTAGCAAATTTCCCAGATGTGCCAATATTTTTCGATAAATCATTTAAAGAAATTTAAACTTTAATAGAGTGGTGGCAAGAAAATCTAATTTTAATTAAGAAATTAATTTTTAAATAGTAAAATTTACTATTTAAAGCTATCCATTTGTTTTGTGGCTACTAAAACTTTACAAATAATTTGCCATAATTTTTATTGCCAAATCTTACAATAATAGTGTTCTTAACCACTTCCAAAATTTTGTGAGCAAAACAAAAAATCTATCCCTAAAAATAATCCAAAATAAAAACAGAAACTAAAAAATCAATTTAGATTCTAACTTTTAAACTTAAATATTTAAGTTTGTAATAAACTATTACAAATCAATTCAAATTTATTTTCACCCAATTATATTTAACTTTTAAAGTAGAATTTTGCTAATTGTTGCTTACTTTTATTATTCTCTTGCATCTTAAATAATAAATTTGCTTTTCCCTAATCATTATATTTTGCTTTGTGATAAATTAGATTCTAAATTTTATTAGAGTGGAATCTAATTTAGCATAATAATTTAAATATTTGATTGGCTAAAGTCAAACTACAAGACTACACTATGATAATGTCCGAGTAATTAAGCTACTATCTATTCCAAATTTTTGCAAGATTAAAGATTCTGTGCTTCTATGCTCTCCATTATCAATCTCGTGATCAAATCCTAGCAAATGCAGCAAAGCGTGGGTAAATAAAATGGCTAGCTCATCTTTCAAACTATGATTATAGATTTTGCAAACTTCTATGGCTTTATCAATGGAGATTACTATGCTTCCTAGTTCTAAATGTGGGAATTTCAAATATGAAAATTTTAAATATGATGGCAAAGATTCTAGTGGTAAAATTAAAAAAATATCAGGTGAGGAGGCAGAAAAATTTGATTTATCACTAGACTTATCGCTTAATTTATTTTGCAAATTTTTATTTGCTAGATTCTTCTTAGATTCTAGCTTTTTAGATTCTATTGTTTTGGAATATAATAGATTAGAATCTGGAGGTATTTTTGCACCATTTAGAGATTTTTTCTCATTTAAAAAAGCGCTAGATTCTAAATTAAACTCATCATAATTTATCCCAAAAGACAACACATCGGTAGCATAATCCTTGCCTAGATATTTCTTATTTAGTTCCCTTATCTCGCTATCATTTACTATTATTAGCTCAACTTCATTTTTGCAAACTAGATCTTTAATCTCACCTAAAAATTTAATAATGTTAGACTCTATGCTAATATTAGTCTTATTCTCATAAATTATCACAATTTGCCCTTAAAATAATAAATTAAAAATTCTATCATATAGTGCTATAATACAAGCTTATATTATTTTAAGGATGGATTTTGTTTGACTATGGCATTAATTTTTGGGCAAAAGATGATTTCATAATCGAAGATGGAAAGGTAAAACTTGGTGCTAATAATAAGATTGCGATCATTGACATTGTAAATAAAGTGCGTGAAAGCGGATATAGAGGACCATTACTAATTAGATTCCCACATTTGATTAAAAAACAGATTGATAAGCTTTTTAATTCATTTGCTTCATCAATTAAGCAATACAAATACAAAGGCTCATTTAAGGCAGTTTTCCCGCTAAAAGTAAATCAATTTCCAAACTTCATACTTCCATTAGTAGAATCTTCACTAGACAAAGACTATGGGCTTGAGGCTGGGAGTAAGGCAGAGCTAATAGTCGCTATGGCTTACACAAATTTAAAATCTCCCATAACCGTGAATGGCTTTAAAGACAAAGAAATGATAAATTTAGGCTTTATTGCCTCAAAAATGGGACACAATATCACACTCACAATTGAAGGGCTAAACGAGCTAAAAACTATAATAGAAGTGGCAAAAGAAATGGAATCCCCATATCCAAATATCGGGCTTAGAATCCGCCTTCATAGTATGGGAAGTGGGATTTGGGCAAAAAGTGGCGGAATAAACTCAAAATTTGGGCTTACCTCAACAGAACTACTAGAGGCGGTAAATCTACTAAAAAGCTCAAAACTAATCTCAAAATTTACAATGATTCACTTTCATATTGGCTCACAAATTAGCGATATTTCACCACTTAAAAAAGCTTTGAGAGAAGCAGGAAATATTTACGCAGAACTTCGCAAAATGGGCTGCTCAAAATTAAGCATAGTAAATATTGGGGGAGGATTAGCGGTAGAATACACACAACACGCAGGATTTAACAATCGTAATTACACACTTGATGAATTTTGTGGAGATATGGTCTTCAACCTAAAAGAGATTGTAAAAAGCAAGAAAGAAAAAGAGCCAGACATTTTCATAGAAAGTGGGAGATTTATAGCAGCGTCTCACGCTGTGCTAATCGCACCTGTGCTAGAGCTTTTTTCACAAGAATATGATGAAAAAGCCTTGAAACTAAAAGATAAGAATCCTAGGCTAATAGAGGAGCTTTTAGATTTATATAATAGTATTGATGAAAGGCACGCTATGGAGTATTTGCACGATAGCCTAGACCATATGGAATCTTTACTCACACTTTTTGAGTTAGGATATATAGATCTGCAAGATAGAAGCAATACGGAGATTTTGGTACATTTGATTATAAAAAAAGTAATAAAGATTCTAAAGCATAAAAATCATAATGAAATAATTAGGATTCAAGAGCAGATTCAAGAGCGATACTTACTAAATTGTAGCTTTTTTCAAAGTATGCCAGATTATTGGGGATTGAAACAAAACTTCCCTGTAATGCCACTTGATAAGCTAAATTCTCGTCCGACACGAAGTGCGTCTCTTTGGGATATAACTTGCGATAGCGATGGAGAGATAAGTTTTAATAAAAATAAGCCATTATTTTTGCACGATGTAGATGTGAATAATGAAGATTATTTTCTTGGATTTTTCCTTGTGGGCGCATATCAAGAAGTGCTTGGAATGAAGCATAATCTCTTCACTCATCCAACTGAATTTAGCATTGTTTTAGATGATGAGGAGGATTTAGAATACAGGATAGAAAATCTCCTTGAAGCGCAAAATATCTTAGATGTGCTAGATGATTTAGACTATGATACAAAAGAAATTGAGCGAATCTTAAAGCAGAGAATCGAGGAGAGCGACAAAATCAATGATGATGATAAAAAAGAACTTTTAGGGAAGCTTTATATTATGCTTAGCGAAAATGGCTATTTAAGGACGATTAAAAATATTTGATAAATTGGTAATTTAAAGGAAAATTATTTGGCTTCACTTTTTAATATCATAAAAGAAGATTTTAGCATCATTAAGAAAAAAGACCCAGCTATAGGCTCAAAAATAGAGCTATTCTTTAACTATCCTGGACTTATTGCAATCGTGCATTATCGAATCGCCCATAAACTCTACTCTAAAAATTTCAAGATTTTATCTAGGATTCTAATGGGCTTTACGCAGTTTATCACAAATATTGATATTCATCCAGCTTGTATCATTGGTAGAAGAGTTTTTATCGACCACGGAATTGGCGTTGTGATTGGTGAGACTGCCATTTTAAAAGATGATATTACAATCTATCAGGGCGTTACACTAGGTGGAGTTAGCCTTGATAAAGTCAAGCGACACCCCACAATTTTAAGTGGAGTTGTAATTGGTGCAGGAGCAAAAATACTAGGAAATATTACTATCGGGGAGAATGCAAAGATTGGTGCAAATTCTGTTGTGATAAAAGATGTGCCTGATAATTCCACAGCTATTGGGATTCCAGCAAAAGTTATACAAAAAGGCAGAATCAAAGAATCTAGTGCGATAAATAAGATTCCAGATATCGAGGCGCAAATGTTCAACTACATTATAAAAAAACTAGAAATTATAGAATCCAAATTGAAAGAAGATTGCAAAAAAGAACTTAAAGAGCTAGATGTCCTCTATGATAGCTTTATAAAAACTATAAAAGAATAGCAAATGTGGTGGTTTAGGCGATGTGAACTAAGTTAATTTTTAACATATAAATTTTGGAAGGACAGAGCTTTATGCAAGTGAGAGATTTTCATAAAGTGTAAGCAAAGGTGCAGACTAAAAGATGATTGAAAAAGATTCAATAGAAAGATTAAAACAAATTGTTGATATTTATGAGGTTGTAAGCAGTTATATCGAGCTTAAAAGGGCTGGGGTAAATTACACAGCTTGTTGCCCATTTCATAATGAAAAAACTCCTAGCTTTGTAGTTAGTCCACAAAAAGGATATTTTAAGTGTTTTGGCTGTGGAGTTGGTGGAGATAGTATAACTTTCATAATGGAAAAAGAGCATATAGACTACGCCGGAGCCATCGAAAAACTAGCATATATGTATAATTTCACGCTAACTTATAGCAAAAATGATAAACAAGATAAAAGCATAAATGATTTATTAGAAAAAATCACAAAATATTACCAAAACAAGTTAAATTCTTCTAAAAATATATTGGATTATTTAGAAAAAAGGGGGATTTTATCCTCATCAATTGAGAAATTTAGCCTAGGATGGAGTGGTGAGAGCTATGAGTTTATACAATTTTTAAATAAAGAGAATCTACCTTTTGATAAATTGCTTGAGATTGGGATAATTGGCAAAAATGAAAGAGGGTATTATGCGAAATTCAACTCAAGGATAATGTTTCCCATCTATTCGCCAAATGGCAAAGTCGTGGGCTTTGGAGGTAGAATCTTAAGTGGAAATATTGCAAAATATATCAATTCACAGCAAAGCAAGATTTTTAACAAATCTAGTCTACTTTATGGCTACAATCTAGCAAAAGAAAGTATTTTTAGAGAGAAAAAAATAATTATCACAGAAGGTTATATCGATACGATTATAATGTCTCAAGCAGGCTTTAATAACTGCGTAGCCACACTAGGAACTGCCCTTACAAAAGAGCATTTACCACTATTATCAAAAGGTGAAAGTGAAATTCTACTATGCTATGATGGGGACAGGGCAGGAATTGAAGCGGCATTTCGTGCTTCAATTTTACTAGCACACAAAAGTGGTGGAGTGGTGATTTTTAAGGATAATAAAGACCCAGCAGATATTGTCAAAGAAAATAAAATAGCACTTCTAATGGATTTGCTAAATACTCCGATTCCATTTATCGAATTTGCCCTAAATCACATTACAAATAAATATAATATAAACATCCCATTGCAAAAGGAAAAAGCACTAAAAGAAGTGCTAGAATTTTTTAAGAATCTATCGCCAATTTTTCAAGATGAATATAGAAATTTCATAGCAAACAAATTGCAAATTTCGCCATATTTAATAAAAATTAGAAAAAATAAGGACAAGCAAGAAGATCTCATAAATCAAAAAGAGAGCCATCAAAATAGCTTTAAAATCGCCGAAGAGATAATAATAAAATCGATTTTGGAGGATAATTCCCTGCTAGAAATAGCTTTAGAATACCTAAATATAAATGCTTTTAGTCACAATCAAGAGAATTTTAAACATTTGCTTAATGGTGATTTTAGCCACCCTAATTTGCTTGGAATCTTAATAAATCCAACCATAAAATCACTAAATACAGAAGATTTCAAAGAGCAAATAAGGGCATTAATCATAAATATTTACACAAATAAATTAAAAATGATAAAAAATGATAAAACGCTAGACTACGCCACCAAACTAGAATCTGCAAAAGAAATTCAACTAAAACTAAATATACTTAAAAATGGGACTCTGGTTAGGGTTTAAAAATAAATGTAATATGCAGAATCTAGTGAGCAATTTAGATTCTAAATTTATGGCTTAAAAATTAGAAAATTATCATAAAAATAGTGATGTTTGTTGTATTTTATTTAAAATGCCAAATTTACTACAATTTAAATTATCTCAAATCAAGCAAAATGAAAGAAATGTTTTATATATGAAATCCACTAAATGAAATTTCTCCTATATCTACTTTTTCTTATTTCTTTTAGTTTTTGGTATGGAAGTTTAGATTCTAATAACTTTAATAATCCTTTTAATTACTAACACCCACAATTATTGTTATACCAATCAATATTTAGAATCTAAAGATATTTTAGATTCTGTATTTAAATTTTAAGAAATGATTTTTAAAATATAGTAAAGTAGAATATAATTGTGCCTTTATTTTAAAAAGATTTTTAATTAAAATTAGAGAAATTTCATACAAAAAAGTAAATATAAATTTATATTTAATAAAAGTTATAAAAAGCTTTTTAATACCTATTTTTTTGATTTAAATAAAATAAATCAAATATTTTATGTGATTTGTGTAATCTAATTTGGAGAATTCATTGAAAATATTTAGAATCTTAATCTTATTAGCAATATTAGAAGTGGCAAATGCAAAATCATTTAAAGATGGTTTTGAACTTTATGGCGATATTTTTCAGTTTCTCCCTGCGATTGTCGCTATTTATCCACTTGCAACGCAAGATTACGAGGGATTAGGTTATCTTGCACTTAGCACAGGAAGTACACTTGGAATTACATTTGCAATAAAATACAGCTTCGTTGGAATCTCAAAAAAACATCCAAATTTGGCAAGCATTTCACAGCGTCCAAATAATGGCTCTTTTGAGGGATTCCCATCTGGGCACACTTCAAGTGCATTTTCAGCAGCTGGATTCGCACAGAAAAGATATGGTTCAAAGCTTGGTGTCCCTACAACTATTCTTGCTACACTAGTTGGATTTTCTAGAGTTGCCGCAGAAAAACATACAATAGCACAAGTTTTAGCTGGAGCAATTCTTGGATATGGACTGTCATATTTGATTACGAATAAATTAGATAATTTTAATTTCAAAATTAATGTTGATAATATAAAAATACCAAATGGTAAATATCAAAATTATTATGGATTATCAGCATCATATATATTTTAATAGTTTCTATGTAGTATATTGAGATTCTAAAAACTATTTAATTATTATAAAATAGGATTTTAAGGATTGATAATTATTTTTGTGCCAATTGGAATAATATCAAATAATTCTTTTATCTCAAAATTATTCACAGCAATACAACCATTAGTCCAATCTTTAAATATAGTAGTAAAATCAATATTTTCCATAAATTTTAATTTATTTGTAATTCCGTGAACTTTATATCACCACCTGGTAATACACCTAGATTCCTCGCATTTAAACTATCATTTTTATTTAGATATGAAATTCCTAAATTTATATAATAGCCACTTTTTGAATTTTTAGAATCTATAAAATACTTACCCTCTGGTGTTTTACTATCACCTTCTTTAATTTTATGTCCTTTAGGATTCTTTCCAAGAGAAATATTATAAGTTTTTATTTTAATTATTAAATTATTTTTATCTTTTGCATAAATATTCATTAATCTTTGAATTTTGATTATTATTAATCAATAAAAATATGACTAATATAAAGATTAATATAACAATAAAAATAATAAATGATATTTTTAAAATTTTCTTATTCACCTTTAATAAATTCCATTAAATTTGAAATTTTATTTATAAAATATTTATCACCTAATAATAGAATAAATATGATTTTTAAATATTTTCTAATTTATTTTGTAAATTTTTAAATTTATTTTTAATTACTATCATTTTCAAAATCTATAAAATATCTTTTATCATTATATTTTATATTAAATTTTTTTGCAGTTTTTAGGTCGATTAAATAGCACTGCTCTAGTCCCTCTACTTTTGCTCTTTGCAAAGGGATTTGAGAAAATCTAGTTTCTACTTCATCTAAATCCTCTAGCAAGATTCCAAAGCCAAACATAACTAGCTTATACTTTTTATCCATTTCCACCATATTAATATCTTATAAAGCATAAATTAAAAAATCTTTTGTTTTCAATTTTCATATTTTAAATATCAAGATTCCTGACTTCTTTTGCGTGTTTTTGAATGAAGTCTCTTCTTGGCTCTACTTCACTTCCCATAAATAATGTGATTTTACTATCACTCTCCACCTCATCACCAATATTTACTCTAACTAAAGTCCTATTTTCCTTTGTCATTGTAGTTTCCCAAAGCTGGGATGGATTCATTTCACCTAGTCCTTTATATCGTTGTATACTCGCACCTTTTTTTGCACTCTCCTCAATCTCTTCTAAAAATGATAATAAATCTCTAGATTCTAAAAATGATAATTGTCTATCTTTAATTTTATTAAATATTCTCAAAGCCTCAATAAAATAGGAATCTTTAAAGATATTATGGTTTATTAAAAGTTCCTGAAGTCCAGATTTTATCTGCACATAAAGAATAATATTTTCATCACTCTCAAATCTATTTAAGATATTACAATCATTTTTTAGCAAATATTCCTCAATATTTTTAGCCAAATCTTTTAGTTCCAAATTTTCTAAATTAGGTGTTTCTATAAAATGTCGAATTATATTTGTTGAAAAATATGTTTTTTCTAATTTCTTAAGCAAAGCTCTATAATTTGAAATATTTTTTAAAATATCAATTAACTCATTATTCCCAATGCCATCGAAACTGAAATTTTCGATTCCATTTTCAATTAGAAATGAACTTAAATGTTTATCATCTTTTAAATAAATTTCTTTTTTGCCTTTCTTAAAAAGATACAGCGGCGGCTGGGCTATATAAATATGTCCATTATCAATTAAAGGACGAAGATATTTATAAAAGAAAGTTAAAAGTAATGTTTGAATATGACTTCCATCGACATCCGCATCTGTCATCAAAATTATTTTGTGATAGCGAAGTTTTTCTATATTAAACTCATCATCAATTCCACAGCCAAAAGCTGTAATCATATTTATAATTTCATCAGTTTTTAGAATCTTATTGATATTACTTTTTTCAACATTTAAAATTTTTCCTCTCAAAGGCAAAATTGCTTGATAGGTTCTATCTCGTCCTGTTTTTGCACTACCACCAGCAGAATCTCCTTCAACTAAAAATATTTCAGAAGTGCTAGGGTCTTTGCTTTGGCAGTCTGCTAGTTTTCCTGGAAGTGTTCCAAAACTATTTGTTTCTTTTCTTGTTAATTCTCTTGCTCTTTTAGCTGCTTCTCTACCCTTTGCTGCTAAAAGTGCTTTTTGGATAATTGCTTTTGCATCATTTGGATTTTCTTCAAAAAATTTCGAAACTTTTTCATAAGTTAGCTTTTGAACAATATTTCTAACAAATGAATTTCCTAATTTACTTTTTGTCTGTCCTTCAAATTGTGGCTCCATAACTCTCGCAGAAACTACTGCTATAAGCCCCTCTCTAATATCATCTCCTAATACTTTAGCGTCTTTTTCCCTACCACTAATATTATTTTCAATATAATTTATTATAGCCCTACTTAAGCCCATTCTAAAACCACTTTCGTGTGTTCCACCCTCTAGTGTGCGAATATTATTAACAAAGCTAAGTAATTTTTCACTATAAGAATTATTATAAGCAAGTGCAATGTCAATTTCTACCTCGCCATCTTTATCATTAAAACTAATAATTTTTGAAATAAATTCATTTTTGTTAATATCTTCTACAAATTGAGCTAATCCCCCCTCAAAGTGGAATTTTTTACTTTCCACTTTAATCTCATCTTTAAAATTTATTTCTATATTTTTATTTAGATATGCCATTTCTTTGAAACGATTTTTTAGAATCTCACTATCAAATTCTAGCACTTCCATAATCTCACCATCAGGAATAAATTCTATTATAGTCCCATTTTTTTTAGATTTACCAATTATAGTTAGTTCATTTTGTGGGATTCCTTTTGAAAATTTTTGTTGATAAATATTTCCATTTTTATGAATTGTCATAATTAATTCTTTACTTAAAGCATTAACAACACTAACGCCAACTCCGTGTAATCCACCACTAACCTTGTAAGTATCTTTATCAAATTTTCCACCTGCGTGAAGCACAGTTAAAACAACCGTTGCAGCAGGGAGATTTTCACCTTCGTGAATATCTACTGGGATTCCCCTTCCATTATCCTCTACAATTACACTTCCATAATTTGTAAGAGTAATATTAATTTTAGAGCAGAATCCTGCCATAGCTTCATCGATAGAATTATCTACCACTTCATAAACCATATGGTGAAGCCCATTGATATTAGTATCACCAATATACATTCCTGGTCTTTTTCTAACTGCCTCTAATCCTTTTAAAACTTTAATATTTTTTGAACTATATTCATTATTCATTTTTTATCACTTTTTAAAAATTAAATTAAAATTGGCATCATTGTTAGAATAAAATTATCACTTTTTAGAATACAAGCAGAATTTTTATTTTCATTTATTCCAAATTCAAAATTTTGTGAATTTATATTTATGATAAAATCTAAAATATGTCTTGAATTTACGCATATATTTTCATCTTCGCCTATATTATTTATAAACTCTTTATTTAATTCACTATCAAGTTCTATTTCTGTAATTGCTTTACTATCTTCATCACTAATTGATTCGAAAATAATTTTATTTTTATTGAAAATTAATTTTACTTGATTTGAAATTGAATTTATAATTTTTAGAGCTTCAATCATTTTTTCTTTATTAATTATTATTTTGTGTTTTATATCTTTTGGAATTACTTTTTCATAATCTATGAAATTTCCATTTGGAATCCTAGTCCAAAATGTGTATTTATCATTTTCGATTATTATATTATTCTCACTAAAATATAAATTTGCTTCATCGTTAAAGAATTTTTGAATCTCACTTATTGCCTTTTTTGGAATCATAAAATTTATTTTATCAACAGATTGATTATTGAAACTTATAACTTCAAGTCTTTTTGTATCTGTTGCTACGAAGCTAAACTTATATTCTTTTATGTCAATTAGAGCATTTCTATATTCTGCTCTTGGATTATTTATTTCTATTACTGGTAGAAGTTTTTTAAGAGATTCTACTAAATTTTTAGAATCTATATTTATTTTTGAATTTTTATAATCTTTTGGAGATTCCGGAAAATTATCTGCTATAAAACTATGGAGGGTTATTTTTGTCCTATTTTGAATAATTTGAATTTTATCATCTTTATTTTCTATTTGAATTTTATCATCTTTTAGATTTTTTAGGGAATCTAAAAACTTTCTTCCATTTACTGTTACTTTTTCATCTTTATCTATATTTTCATTTTGTATTTTTGCGATTATTCCAATTTCATAATCTGTTGCTTTTAATATTACTTCATTTCCTTTTGTTTCTATTAGAATATGAGATGTAATTTGGCTTAAATCTCTCTTTTCTAAAAATGGTTGGAAGTTACTAATTATAGATTCTAATGTGCTTTTGTTTATTGTTATTTTCATATTTTTACTCCCTGTTTTAATAATTATTTTATTATTTAGTATATCCTGTGATTTATGTGAATAAGTTTTGAAAATATACTAAATAAAGATAATTTGTTTCTAAAAAATCGTTTGGAATTTTCACATAATTTCACTTTATTTTTTATTATTTTTGGAATCTTTGATATTATTTTCTATTTCTTCAATTTTTAATTTTAATTCTTGATTATTTTCTATTTCTTCTTGTGTTTTTTTCATAGCTTTACTAACGCTGCTATGGTCTTTCATATTTAAAAAGTTTGCTAATTCTGGCATTGAATTTGTTGTTAGTTTTCTTCCTAGATAGATTACTATTTTTCTAGCAAATAGAATATTTTTTGTTCTTTTTTTACTTTTTATATCTGTTGGCTTTATATTTATTGTTTTTGCTGTTAAATTTATAATATCATCTAGATTTATTTTTTCATTATTTGTTTTTTTAAAGTTATTTATTGTGTTTTTTGCTAATTCTAGTGTTATTTCTTGATTCATAATTGAAGAGAAAGAATTTATTGTAGTTATTATTCCCTCAATTGTTCTTATATTATTATTTATATTTGATGCGATGTATTCGATGATTTCGTCATTAATTTGAATTAAATCTAACTCACATTTTTTCTTAATTATTGCAATTTTTGTTTCTAATTCTGGAGGTTGAATCTGAGAAATAATTCCAGATTGGAATCTTGATTTAAGTCTCTCTTCAATTCCTATTAGCTCTTTAATTGGTCGATCTGAAGTTAGGACAATTTGTTTATTATTTTCTTTTAGAATGTTAAAAGTATGGAAAAATTCCTCTTGAATCTGCGGCTTTCCACTAATAAATTGTATATCATCAATTAGTAAATAATCACAATTTCTGTATTTTTCTCTAAATCGCTCCATATTTTTATTTTTAAGATGATTTATAAAATCGTTTAGAAATTCCTCGCTTGTTATTAAAATTATATTTTTGTCATTTATATTATAATTTCCTATTGCATTTAGTAAATGGGTTTTTCCAAGCCCTGTTTCGCCACTGATAAAAAGTGGATTATAGATTCTACCTTGATTTTGTGCAACTTTTTCACTCAAATTATAAGCAAATTTATTAGATTCTCCAACTACAAAGCTCTCAAATGTATATGATGGATTTAGAATGGAAGTCTTATTATTTTGTTTAATTGTTTTGTAATCAATGTTATTTTTATTTTGTGCAATTTTTTTCTTTTCTTTAGAATTTAGGATAATTTTTATTTCTGGTTTTATTTCTGTGTGATCTTCAAAAAGTAGGGCAATTTTATTTATATAATTTCTCTTAATCCAATTTAGTAGGAAAACATTATCAACTTTTAAAACTATTAAATTTATATTTGAATTTACTTCATCATATTTTATATTTTTAATGTATTTATTGTATTCATCTAAAGATAATTCTTTTTGTAATTCTAGTATAATATCTTCCCAAATCATATCTAAACTCCATATAAATTTGATGTGAATTTAATGTGAATAAGCTGTGAAATTATAGTAGTTTTTAAGTGAATTTTTATATTTAAATTAAGGAAAAAGTTGAATATTTTAGGAATTGATCCAGGAACAAAAAACTGCGGATATGCAATAATTCAAACAAATAATAATAAAATCTCACTCCTTGAGGCTGGACTTATAAAAATAAGAGAATCTAAACTTCAATATCAAATGAGTGAGTTTAATGAGGGAATAAATCTAATTTTACAAAATTTTAAAATAGATTCTGTTGCACTAGAAGATATTTTCTATGCTTATAATCCGAAGAGTGTAATTAAATTAGCACAATTTAGGGGAGCAATTAGTTTTAAGATCATCCAAGAAATAGGTAATTTTTATGAATATACACCGCTTCAAGTAAAAAAGTCTATAACAGGAAATGGTAAAGCAGATAAGAATCAAGTTGCATTTATGGTAAAAAAAATTTTAGGGATTACTAAAGAGATTAAGCCACTTGATATAACTGATGCAATAGCAATATCAATTACGCATTATAATCATATGAGATTTAATCTAAAATGATAAAAATGAGATATATTTTATTCTTTATTTTTCCACTCATACTTTTTTCTAATGAATTGATAAAAAGAGATAAACAAATTTTAAGTTTAATTACAGAAAATGATGCATATTTTGAGCCATTTATAAAATCAGATAGATATTATACAGCTGGGCATTATTTAAGTTATACTAGCAAAGAATTTGATGATAGTTTTATGAATAAAATAGCAGTTTTTAGCCATTTTTACGATAAAAGTCTTTCATCTTTTAGCGTTTCTTTAAATCAAGAAATTTACACTCCAGAAGATAAACATAGGATTCCACTTAAAAAAGATGATGCTTTATTTGGAGGATATTTATATGCAAATATTACTATTTCAAATAGAGCAGATGAATTTTTAGAACAAATTGGCTTTGATATAGGAGTGGTTGGTCCTTATGCACTTGGAAGACAGGTGCAAAATGGTGTTCATAAAATCACAAATAATAGACAAGTAGAAGGTTGGAAATATCAAATCAAAAATGAATTTATAATGAATTTTTACTATAACATAATTTATAGGTTGAATCTTTTTGATAATATTTTTGATATATCGCCAAATTTTCTACTCTCACTTGGAAATGCAAATATTTATGCTGATGCTGGGATAAAACTTCGCATTGGATATGGGTTAAATAATGATTTTGCAATTCCTAGTGTGCGAAATAGGATTGTTTCAAATACGATAGAAGATGGTTTTAGAATCTATCTTTTAGGTGGGCTTAAATATAAATTTGTAGGGCGAAATATATTTTTAGAAGGAAATACAATAAGAGGAGTAAAAGGTAATCTCTCTCTGAATAGAATGATTTATGAAATGGAAATTGGTGCATTAATAGGATATAAGAATTTTGCTATAAGTTATTTATTTACGAATAGACAAAAGGAGTTTAAAACTCAAAGTACAAATCATACTTATGGATCAATAAGGTTTGAGATTAGCTTTTAGTATTTTTAGATTCTTTAATTTTATGGAATCTAAAAAGAAAATTATTATGTAATGTGAGTATTTTATATTGCATAAGAAATTTTAATCAATTTAAAATATTTATTTTTAGGAAAGTTGAAGCTATTCTAAAAAGTTTTAAAAGCTTTTTAGAAAAATCTATTTTAAATTCTTAATCTTCAATATCAAGTTTTATTGAATTATTATTTTTTGGTTTTGTTTCTTTTTTAATTTCTTTTGGCTTTTTAATTTTTTCTTTAATTTCAGGTTCAGGCTCTACTTCATTAACTTCCTCTTTTATTTCTTCTGTTTTTTCTACTAGCTCATCAATATTTTGTGTATTTTCCTCTTCATTTATCATTACGCTAAATTCATTTACTAGATTTACATTTTTATAATTACTATTATAGTTTAGATATGGAGCGAATTCGTTTGTCCTCTGTCTTAAATTTATAGGATAAATATTTGCAATAGAGCTTGTGAATATTATTTCTTGTCTACCTTCTAGGGCTTTATTTGAGTTTTCAATTACAAGATTATTATTTATATTTTTATCTTTTATATTTATAAAATCATCACTTATAAAGAAATTACTAGGATGTTTTGTATTTATATACCAATTCGTAGTATCAATCTCTGGGTCTTCTACTCCTAAATATTTTGCTAATAATTTTGTATCGCAGTTCTCGCAATAAATATCATATTTTGCTATTAGTGAAGCAGGATTCTTTGTGGTGCCTTTTACATCATTTGTGTTTATTTTTCCTCTTACAAATAAGATTCCAAAAGGATTGGCATTATCAATAGCATCATATACAACTAAATTATTATAGTCATAATATTTTCCACCATTTTTAAACTTCAAATTAAAGCTAAAATCAGTCAATACAATCTCTTGTGGCTCAAGTAAATCATTTTGTTTCATCACTCTTATATTTTTATAATCGTCAGCTATTTTATTTATTCCAAAATATGCTTTAATATTTGCACTATTATTTTCAAATTCCTCTAAATAAATATTAATTTTTGAATTCAGCCTATCACTCACACTTCGTTTAAATTCTATTAATTTATCATTTTTTAGACTTAAAACCATAGAGCCATAATTACAATTTTTGTTTATATCTATCACCTCGCCTCTATTATTCAGTGCGGCTAATTCAATGTCTAAAATAGGATTATACTTAAAGCTTCCTCTATCATCAATCTGCCCGTAATATGCTATTTTATTATCAGAGATGATATCTGTTTTTATCATAAAATTATCAGGGATTATGTTGATATTTTTAGAGATTCTAGTGCTTGTGCATTGTGGTTGTAGGTCTCCACTATCGCAAATTTTACTTTTTTCCACATCAAACTTAATATCTAATTTTCCAAAGCTAATGGCATTTGCAACAAAACTAATTGCTTTTGTTTGTATTCTGCCATTCTTAAACTCAAGCACCAAGGGTTTATCTATAAATACATTTTTATCATTATCATCACATTTATTTTTGTGACTAAAAGATAAATTTTCTTTTTGTGCGATTAGATTCCCGCTAAATCCATTATCAATATCGCCTTCCATTGTTAATGCTAGAGCTTCACTAAATTCGATTTTCACATCACCAGCTTTAATAATAGGTGTATTTTCAAAACTATCAAATTTTGATTTGATATTGAATTTTGCAGGAGTAATTACAATAGGATTAGTTTGTTTAGTCTCTCCATTTGCTTTACATATAATCTTTGGATTCGCACCGCTATTTGGGAATTTTAAATCAATTTTGCCAATAATATTATTAGCATTTAAATTATATTTTTTCTCTAAATTTTCTCCATAATAATCCGCTACATTACAAGTTACCTCTAAATTATTATTAGTTAGATTTAGAACATAAATACTATTTAGATTATTTTTTGAAGCGACTTTGTCCCAAATAATAGTATCATATTCTGCAAGTGAGTTATAAACACATTCAATCTCACCATAGCAATCTTTATTAAATTTATCATAAGCATTTTTTTCTACAATTAAAAAATTATCATTTACATTTGCTAGGACTGGTTTTATATTTTCATTTTCTATTGTAGTTTCACCTAATTCTACAGATTCTTGAATGGAATCTGTAGAATCTACCGAATTTTGTGCCACTTGGGCTTCATCTAAAGTTTCTGTATTTTCTTTTGTGATGACTTCATCATCCGCTGTTTCTTCTTGTGATTCTTGCGAATCTTGAATTACTTCAGATTCTTGTTCTTGTGAATCTTCTTTTAAAGCTTCATTGTCCGCTAAAGACTCACTATTTATTGTCTCTTCATTTTGTTCTTCTTGTGCTACTTCTGTATCTACTTCTGGAGCAGATTTAGCATTATATTCATCTATAACATCTTGGCTAAATGCCACTTGTATTGGAGCATTACATTTTCCTTGATTTTGATTAGTTATATTTGCATTTCCTAGAATTTCATCTATATTGCTATTAGAAGTAATTTTCCCACTTTCAATAAATATGCCGTAAGTTGGGATAATATTTGGTGTTGAGGTTGCAATTTTGTAGCTTTTTTCATCAATTTTTTTATTAGCAAAATCAAGAATATTTACAAAGCAATTTCCTTCTTTTACATTGCAAATAGAATTGCTATCACTTGGTGCATCTTTTGAGGTATTTTTAACTTTATACAATCTTTTTAAAATGTAATTTTTATTTGCTAGATCTAGCGGATTTACTTCTGGACCGCAAGTTATATAACCATTGTATGCTGTTGCATTTTCTCCATTATCTGATAAAGAAAGGATATTCTCAACATTCAATAAAGTTTCCATATCACCGCGTAATGAAATATCATTTTTATTTATCATATCAATAAAATCTTTTTCATAGATTCCACCATAAAAAGTATGTAATCTTATATTAGATTTTTCACCCTCTGGCATAATTATAGCAGTAGCATTTAAAGCAGCACCTCTTTGCAAGACTAAATTGCTTTTACCATTTGAACCTTCTATTATTTCTACAATTAAATTTTTAGGCTTTGAAGTATTAAATCTAATTCCACTATCTAACACGAGATCGCCTGCTACTTTTAATAAGATATTATCTTGTTTTAAATTAATATATTTATTTTTTATTAAATTATTTCCAGTGCCATTAAATATAATGCCCTCTGTTAATGCCCCATCTTTTTCAAACATAGAACAATTTATAATATTATATTCTATTTCATCAATCTCTACATTGCCATCATATATACATTCACCAAATCCAACAGACATATTACTGTTATCATCTACAAGCTTATGTAATATATTTGGTAGTTTATTAATATCTAATTCACATTCTTCTTGGTTTTTATCATTAAAATCGCAATTCTTGGCAAAAGCAAAAAGTACAATAAAAGATAAAGACAACATTATTCTCAACATCGTATTCCCTCAAATTTCAAGTATTCTAAACTTTGGATTCTAGCTAAAGATTATTTAAAAAATTTGTATTTTTTATATCGTATTTTCATTACAAAAAATTAATTTTTGTATAATTTTAAAAATTATTACTAAAGGCAAAAATTTGGATTCTTATGAATATGGAGAGTTGTTAAAAAATCTTAAAAATAAATGCGAAAATATCGCAAAAATAATAAAAGTAGATAATTTAGAGTTAGAGCTTAAAGAGATAAATAAAGAGGAAAATAAAGAAGATTTTTGGAGTGATAGCAAAAAAGTTGCTATTCTTGGGAAGAAAAAAAGAAAAATTACTAGAATCTTAAATGTTTATAAAGAGGCAAAAACATCCGTTGATGAGGCATTAGAGTTATATGAATTAGCTTTAAGTGAGGAAGATTCTAATATGCTAGAGAGCCTTTTTATAGAGAGTAGTGCATTAGAATCTAATATTAAAAAAAGTGAAATAGAAGTGATGTTAAGTGATAAAAACGACTATCTAAATGCGATAATTACAATTCAGCCCGGAGCAGGTGGCACGGAATCCCAAGATTGGGCTAGTATTTTGTATCGAATGTATTTGAGGTGGTGCGAAAGACGAGGCTTTAAAGTGGAATTACTAGATTATCAAGATGGTGAGGAAGCAGGAATCAAAGGCGTAGCATTTATCATAAAGGGTGAAAATGCCTATGGATATGCAAAAAGTGAAAATGGAGTGCATAGGCTAGTTAGGATATCGCCTTTTGATGCGAATGCAAAGCGACACACAAGCTTTGCAAGCGTGCAAGTAAGCCCAGAGCTAGATGATGATATAGATATTGTGATTGAGGATAAAGATATTAGGATAGATACTTATCGTGCAAGTGGGGCGGGCGGACAGCATGTCAATAAAACAGAATCTGCAATCAGAATTACACATTTTCCTACTGGTATAGTCGTGCAATGTCAAAATGATAGAAGTCAGCACAAAAACAAAGCCACAGCACTAAAAATGTTAAAATCAAAGCTCTATGAGTTGGAGCAAAACAAACAACAAGAGGGAAACTCACAGGATAAAAGTGAGATTGGCTGGGGACATCAAATACGCTCTTATGTGCTTGCTCCCTATCAGCAGGTAAAAGATTTAAGAAGTAATATTGCTTATAGTAATGTTAGTGCGATTTTGGATGGTGATATTGATAGCATAATCGAAGGTGTTCTAGTTATGCAAGGAGCAGAGGAGAATTAAAAGTTTAATACTAAAACTAGGTGCAATCTAAAATTTATTTAGTTTTAAATTTTTTAGAATTCGGCTTAAATTTTTATGTTTAAGATTTTTCTATGTTTATATTTTTTCAAACCTAATTATAAAGAATCTATTTTTATAAATTAAGTTTTAATTACTTATAATTTTTTGGAATCTTAACTTCATTAAATTTTTAGATTCTTAAAGTTAGGAACAGAATCCATTCTACTTTCTAAAATACTAATTTCAATTTTTTAGATTCTAAAGCATAATAAATATAATTATAAAAACTTTTATAAAACAATAAGGAAACTTTATGAAACAAATTAAATTAAAAATAGATGGTATGAGTTGTGCTGCTTGTTCAAGCTCTATTGAGCGAAGTTTGGGACGAAAAGATTTTATAGAACAAATTGAAGTTGATTTGATAAATACAAATGCTTTTGTAAAATATGATGAATCTAAAACAAATATACAAGATATTATAAAACTAATAGAAAAGCTAGGATATAGTGCAGAAATTGAGAGTAACAAAGTGGAAAAAAAGATAAAAAATAATGACTATTTAATTGCCATTATTTTTGCTATTCCGCTTTTTGTTATTTCTATGGGAAGTATGTTTGTTGAGGTGAAAAATACTCTTTTAGTGTGTTTTATTGAGATAGTTTTATTGCTTCCTATTCTCTATTCTGGGCGGAGAATTTTTACTAAAGGTTTTATGTCTTTGGTGAGATTAGTTCCTAATATGGATAGTTTAGTGATGCTAGGCTCTTTGAGTGCTGTGATTTATAGTTTTTATATGCTTGTGCTAGAGTTTGATAGTCCGCATTTACTGCATAACTTATATTTTGAGAGTTCGGGAGTGATTATTGCTGTAATAATGTTTGGCAAAAAGTTGGAATCTATTGCGACTTCTAGTGCGAAAAGTGGGCTTGATGAGTTAATAAATCTCTCACCAAAAACCATTCTAAAACTAATAGATAATAAAATCATAGAAGCAAAAATTAATGATATAAAAGTAGGCGATATAGTTGTTTTGCCAAAAGGTGAGATGCTTAGTGTAGATTCCATATTATTAGATGATAGTGCTTTGTTTGATGAGAGTATAATCACAGGCGAGAGCAAACTAAAGGCTAGAAAAAAAGGTGATTTAATTTATAGTGGAAGTATTAATCAAAGTGAGCAAATCACATTAAATGTCGTAGCAAAGTCAGCGGATTCTATGATAGGTAAAATCATAAATCTAATGCAAGGTGTGAAAAAAGCACTAATCGCAAGAATAGCAGATATCATTTCTGCATATTTTGTCCCAAGCGTAATTTTTATAGCTTTAATTTCTGCGATAGTGTGGTATTTTATAAAAGAAGATTTTCATACTTCATTTGTGATTTTTACTTCAACTTTGCTAATTTCTTGCCCTTGTGCTTTGGGACTTGCCACACCGCTTAGTATTCTTATGGCTACAAGCATAGCTTCAAAAAGAGCATTTTATTTTAAAAGTGGTAAAAGTCTAGAAGTCGCATCAAAAATTACAACCATTATTTTTGATAAAACAGGCACTCTCACAAAAGGGAATCTAACTATTTTAGAATCTAATTTCTACTCTAAAAATTTAGATAAAAAATATATTCTAAATTTAGTTTATTTTTTGGAGAGCAAAAGTGAGCACATCATTGCAAAGGCGATTATAAAGTATATTTCAAAAGAAATTGAGATAAAGAATGTAGAGATAAAGAATGTAGAGACGATTTCAGGCAAGGGAATAAGTGCGACTATTGACAATAAATTTGTAAAAATAGGCAATCTTGCTTTTATAAATGAATCTAGCAAAATTAAAATTCCTGCAATAGAATCTAAACATAATGTTTGCTATGTTAGCATTAATAATGAGCTTTGTGCTAGTTTTGTGATAGCTGATGAATTAAGGGAAAATGCGAAAACTCTAATTACGAATCTAAAAAAATTAGGAATAAAAAGCATAATTTTAAGTGGTGATGCAGAATCTAGCGTTAGCTCTGTCGCTGCTTTATGTGGAATAGAGGAGTATTATCACTCGCAACTTCCAAATGATAAATTAGAATTTATAAATAATCTTGTTGATTCTAAAGATTTTAAATGTGTTACAGATTCTAGCCATTCTAATAAGCCTCACAAAAAGGAATATATCGCATTCGTAGGTGATGGTATAAATGACGCTTTAGCACTTAGCAAGGCGGATATAGGAATATCATTTTCTAATGCAAATGATATTGCAATCAAGCAGTCGGATATTGTTTTGCTAAATAATGATTTTAATAGCTTGTTTGAGGCATTTTTGCTATCTAAAAAAACGATTAGAAATATTAAGGAGAATCTCGCTTTTGCTTTTATTTATAATATTTGTGCAATTCCTATTGCTGTAGGGATTCCACATATTTTTGGTATAAACTTGACGTTAAATCCTATGATTGCGGGTGTGGCTATGGGACTTTCATCAATTAGTGTCGTGTTAAATGCAATGAGGCTAAAATATATTAGATTTTAAAATATAGTTTGAAAGCAAAGTATTTAGTTATAGGAGATAAAAGTTTTGGAATCTAGTTTAGAATTTGATAATTTAGATTTTGTTTTTTAGAATGATTTTGGAATCTAAAAAAGTTCTGCTAGATTCCATTTAGATTCTAATTATTATTTTAGATTCTGCTTTTTATGTGGCTGTGATTACTGCTTTTTAACAATAATTTACTAAATAAAAGCAATGAGTTTAAATATTTTTATCAAAAAGTATAATCTTTTATAACTTGCTATGTGAATTTTTAAGCTTTTTAGAATCTAAATATAAAAACATTAAGTAATAAATTTTTCAAAGTTTGATTAATAATTATTTTATTTAGAAAATTAGTAGTTTTTGTGTTAAAAAAATGATTAAAATTTGTAGTTATAACCTAAAATAAAGTCAATATTATGATTTAAAATCTTGTCATTTTTTGTAAAGATATAATAGAATGGCAATGCAATTCCAAACTCTAATTGATGATTTCCAAAGCTTTTACTCAAACCTAAATTAATATTTACTCCATGGGAGATGAATTTTTCTTTTATGAAATATTCCCCACCATAGCCCACACCAATATAAAAATCAATCACATAAAAATCAATCAAAAAGTCTATATTTCCGCTAAAAATTACATCTAGTGGAATTTCTTTATAAAGTGGGAAACTAGTCCCGACATTAGCATAGATTCTAAAAGCATTATTTTTGTAGAAATAATACAAATAGCCTATTTTTGCCTTTAGTTCGATGCTTATGTGTTTTTTTGCATCATATTGCGTTACTATGGAAAATAGATTTGATCCGCTATTTAACCCGAGAAATAAAAAGTGTTTTTGTTTTTCTTTATATATAGTGCCATTTAACCTATCTAGTGCTTGTTGATTTATTAAAATATTATTTCTTTCATAGTCATAATTTTCATTTATCTGTGAAGGGCGACTTTGAGGAACTGGAATTTCTCTCCTTGAATAATCCATTTCTTTTTTTTCTCTAGCTGGGCGACCTTTTGAATAAGTATTTAAATCTCTTAATTTTGGCGGAGGTAAAGGTTTGTCTTTTAGAAGTCTATATGAACTATCATAATCATCAAGTTTATAATAGTTATCGCTAGATTCTGCAAGACTAATAAATGCTATCAAAATAAAACTAGAAATTTTAAGTTTCACTTAATTTTCTTCAATTTCTAGAATCTATTTGCTAGTTTTATTAATCATTATTACAAATACCTGTATTTGAGCCATAGATTAACCCACCTTTTGAAACGCAGATTGTAGCTGTTTGCTTCCCTTTTTTTAATATAATTGTAATTGGTGCTGTTAGCTTTGTAGGAGCACTTTGAGCTATTGTGCCAGCTTTGCAATATGGAGTTCCTGTATTATCAAAATGGATAGCAAATGGGCTATTAGCATTACCAGTACAATCAACTGAATTGATTGAATCAATCACAATGCCATAAGTTTCCTCTAATTTGACTTCTTTTGAAAAATTATTTTCACATTCTTTTAGATTTGTTAGTGTGTATCCAGATAAACAAGTTTTATTTATCGGATCTCTTGCAATTAAATCACCATTATTTGGGATTCCGTCAAACATATTTGTAGTTCCACTATTGCCTTGGTCAGCATAAATGCTGTAACTATTTTTTGCATTAGTTCCTGCTCTGTGGAATTGTAATTGCCATAGCCCTAGCTTCCAATTTTCTACAAGTCTTTTTTCATTAGTTATTCTTTTATTTTTTTCGCTTTGTGTTAGTGAGGTGTCATTAGGATTTGTTTCTGTCATAGCGTAGAATCTATCATCAAGCTGTGCTAGTGATTTTGTATATTTTAGATTTTGAATTAGGTAGTCTGATGCTTGCTGTAATTCATTTCGTGGGATATACATAACTGATACAACTGCCATAATCCCGATTATGACAATAACAAAAACAAGTTCCATCATTGTAAATGCTTTTTTCATTTGTTTTCCTTATAAAATAGCAAAGTCTTTTATTTTAGTATAAAATTTATTAACTTTTTATTATAGAATTTCACTTTATCACTTTAATATCTCAAAAATTTTAAGGAAAGATTTTGATTTCAAAAGATTTATTTAAGCAACTTGCCAAAAAATATGCCACTCCTTTATATGTCTATGATTTTGATAATATTACAAAAAATGTATTAGAATTTAAAGAAGCCTTTAGAGCTAGAAAATCGCTTATTTGCTATGCTATGAAAGCAAATTCGAATCTTAGTTTGCTAAATCATCTATCTAAATTAGATTGTGGAGCAGACTGCGTATCTATAAATGAGGTAAAAAGAGCTTTGAAGGCAGGAATTAAAAAATATAAAATTATTTATAGCGGAGTTGGCAAAAGCAATAGTGATATTAAAGAGGCAATAGAATCTGATATTTTGTTTATAAATATTGAGAGCATTGAGGAACTTTTGAGGGTTGAGATGATTGCAAAAGAGCTTAATAAGGAGGTTAGAATTAGCATTCGAGTAAATCCAAATATTGATGCTAAAACGCACCCCTATATCTCAACAGGACTTAAAGAGAATAAATTTGGAGTTAGTATAGAAAATGCTAAAAAAATGTATATCTATGCCTTTAATTCCCCTCACCTCTGTCCTATTGCAATTCATTTTCACATAGGTTCTCAGCTACTAGATTTAGAGCCGATAGTCTCAAGTAGCAAGAAAATTGTAGAGCTTATTTGGGGTTTATTAGCCTTAAAAATTGATTTAAAATTCATAGATATTGGTGGTGGGCTGGGGATAGAATATAGCAGCAATGATAAGATTATCGATTTGTATTCCTACGCACAAGGGATTTTAAGCACATTAAGCGGGCTTAATTTGACAATTATCTGTGAGCCTGGACGCAGAATCGTAGGCAATGAAGGCTATTTAGTCTCTAGTGTGCTTTATGAAAAGCAAAATGAATATAAAAGATTCTGCATAATTGATGCTGCGATGAATGACTTGATTCGCCCATCTTTGTATAATGCAAAGCATAATATTGAATATATTAAGCAAGATAGTTCTAATGTGCTAGAGATTCCAGCATTGTTTAACGATACTATTCCTACGAAAGAAATGGCTGATATTGTAGGTCCAATTTGTGAGAGTGGGGATTATCTAGCAAAAGATGTGAAATTGCCAAAGACAAATAGCGGAGATTTGATAGTGATTAAAAGTGCGGGGGCTTATGGCTTTAGTATGTCAAGCAATTATAATTCAAGGCTAAAGTGTGCAGAAGTGGCACTAGTTAATGGAGAGGATAAGCTAATTAGAAGGAGAGAAGAATTTAGCGATTTAATTGATAACGAAGTTGAATTTTTAGATTCGCTAGATTCATAATTTAGGGAGTAAAAATGAAAAATATAAATTTTGGTAGTTTTAGAAAAGATATTGATAAAATTGATGATGAAATTTTAAAACTACTTGATAAAAGAATGGGAATAGTAAAAGAAATAGGCAGGATTAAATTGCAGTCAAATACACCGATTTACCATCCAAAAAGAGAGCAAGAGATTTTAGCTAGATTGAAAAAATCTAATAAGAAAAATATTACAGACAGAGGGGTGGAATCTATTTATCAAGAGATTTTTGCTACAAGTAGATATTTAGAACTTCCAGAGCGGATTGCATATCTAGGACCAATAGGGAGTTTTACTCATCAAGTAGCTGTAAGTAGATTTGGTAAATTAAGCGAATACATCTCTAGCACAAATATTGAAACTATTATAAAATCTGTGGCAAATAAAAGTGTGAAATATGGTGTTTTGCCAATAGAAAATAATAGCAATGGAATCGTAGCAGAGAGTTTAGACTTCCTAGCAAAATATGATGTAAAAATTGTAGCAGAAGCAAATCTCTCAATCCATCATAGCTTTGCTTCAAATGAAAAGCTAATTTCAAATATTAAAAAAATATATTCAAAAGATATAGCTTTTGGGCAGTGCAGAGAGTTTTTAAACACATATTCTTTGCAAGATATAGAGCTAATTCCCGTAGATTCTACTGCCAAAGCTGCAAAAATCGCATCTACTACACCACAGAGTGCAGCGATTTGCTCAAATATCGCAGCAAATATTTTCAATATTCCAATAATGTTTGAAAACATTCAAGATAGTGATGAAAATATAACTAGATTCTTTATTATAAGTGATTTTAAAACGAATCCTACGAATAACGATAAGACTTCTTTTTGCGCTTTTATAAATAATTCTGACAAGCCTGGAACTCTTGCAAAACTTCTAAATGAATTTAATAAAAAAAATATAAATTTAGTGAAATTAGAATCTCGCCCATTAAAGAAAAATAAAAGTTTTAGCTTTTGGTTTTATATAGAGCTTGAGGGGCATATTGATGATAATAGTGTTAGTGAGATATTTATGGCAAAAAAAGGCAAGCTAAAGTGGCTAGGAAGCTATCAAAGGACATTATAGAATTTTTATTAGCATAATTTTGCATTCATAGATTCCAAATAATTGTATGGATTCTAGTATTCTTTATATTTAAGTTTTAGAGTTGTAGGAAATTTTAAATTTTCCTACTTTATTCCTGCTTCTATCAGCTTGTGTAAATGCACAAGCCCTTTTATATTTCTATCTTTATCTGTTATTATTAGGGCTTGAATCTTTGCATTCTCTATGATTTTTAAAACCTCATAGGCTAGTGTGTTTTCATCATTACAAATTTTTGGATTTTGTGAGGCATAAATCAGAGCTTTGTTATTAAGATTAAAATCACTCTGCATAATAGCTCGTCTCAAATCGCCATCACTCAAGATTCCAATGGGTTTATTATTTTCTTCTATAATTACGCAACCAAGCTTGCCATTAGTTATTTTTATTATCGCTTCTTGCATTGATATGTCTTTAGAGATTATTGGGAGATTTTCTTTTTGCATTAAATCTTTAATCTTTACAAATAGCCTTTTGCCAAGGCTTCCACCTGGGTGAAATACCGCAAAATCTTTCTCTTTGAAATTTCTTTTTTTCATCAAGCACACAGCCAAAGCATCTCCAAGTGCAAGAGTTAGCGTAGTTGAGGAGGTTGGAGCTATATTTAGGGGACAAGCCTCTTTCGATATGCTAATGTCTATGAAATAGTCACCAAAACTTGAAATAGAGCTTTTTATACTCCTTGTCATAGTGATTATTTTAGAGCACATATTTTTTAGATGAGGCATTAGATTAATAAGCTCTTCGCTCTCCCCACTATAGCTAATCACAAGAGCAACATCACCTTTTGCTATCATTCCTAAATCGCCATGCATTGCTTCTGTTGGGTGGATAAAAATGCTAGGAGTTCCTGTGCTAGAGAGTGTAGCTGCAATTTTTGCTCCAATAAGCCCACTTTTGCCAACCCCTAGAATCACTAACTTTTTACTACTATGAATAGATTCTACAATTTGTCCCAAAGTAGCATTATCAAGCCTATCAATGCACCCTATTATCTCTTTTGCCTCAATTTCTAAAACTTCTTTGGCTATTTTTTTAAAATCCATAAATTTCCTTGATAAATAAAATCATACAAAATATACACTTACAAGAATTGTAGGATATTTTTTAAATCGCTTGAAAGCAATCTTTCGAAGTATATTTCTTAAATTATTTTCTAAATTTTTATTTATATTTTCTGGCTTTGCAGTGCTTAAATAAATCTTTATAGCTTCATCTAGTTCTTTTATGAAATGCCTTTCTTCATTATTGTTAAGAAGCCCAAAGGTATGAATCCTAGGGCTAACATTGCTTTTTTCTTTTGGTAATTGCATAGAGACTATTATGATTCCATCTTCTGCTAATTTTTGCCTATCTAAAACGGTCATAATGTCTATGATTTTTCCTGCTTGATTATCGATAAATAGTTTGCCTGTTTTCACACTGCGAATTTTTTTCATATATGTGGGACATACTTCTATTTGATCGCCATCTTCCATTAAAATTATATTTCTCTCCAAAACTCCGCATCTTATCGCAGTTTCTTTGTGTTTTGCTAAATGGTTAAATTCACCATGAACTGGTAAAAAGAATTTTGGTTTAATGAGGCGAAGCATTAGCTTTTGCTCCTCTTGTGCAGCGTGTCCGCTAACATGAATCTCACTAAAATCCTGATATGCGACTTTTGCCCCTGATTTCATTAAGAAATTTATAACTTTTGAGACATTGCCTTCATTGCCAGGAATAGGCTTTGCAGAAATGATGATTGTATCGGTCGATTTAATTTTTATATGCCTATGCTCATCTGTTGCCATTCTATAAAGCGCACTCATCGTTTCTCCTTGTGAACCAGTAGTTACGATTAGCACTTCAGAATCACTATACTTCTCCACCTCGTGTGCTTCAATAAAAGTATTTTGTGGGATATTAATATAACCAAGTTGCCTTGCAATCTCTAAATTTTTCTCCATTGAGCGCCCAATAACACAAATCTTCCTATTAAACTTTATTCCATAAGAGATTGCTTGATAAACTCTGTGGATATTTGAGCTAAATGTGCTCATTATTATTCTATCTTGCGTGTTTTTAAATACATTTTCAAATGCAGGTCCTACGCTAGATTCACTCGGTGTATATCCTGCTCTGTGTGAATTTGTGGAATCGCTAAGTAGTAACATAACGCCGTTTTCTCCATAAAATGCGAGTCTGTGTAAATCTGTTGGCAAATCATCTACTGGAGTATGGTCGATTTTAAAATCTCCTGTGTGTAGAATCACTCCTGCTTCTGTCTTTATTGCTAATGCACTAGCATCAATTACGCTGTGAGTTATGTGAATCCATTCAATCTCAAAGCCTCCTATTTTAATAGGCTTTCTTTTCTCTACAATTCTAAAAAGAGAGCGAAATTTCTTAAACCCACATTCATCAAATTTATTTCCAATCATTCCAAGTGGAAGCGGAGTTCCATATATAGGGAACTGAAATTGTTTAAATAAATAAGGCACTGCGCCTATATGGTCTTCGTGAGCGTGAGTAATGATTAGCCCTGCGATTTTATCTTTTATCGCATTAAGATAACTAAAATCTGGCACTAAAATATCAACGCCGTGCATATCTGCTTCTGGAAAACTCATTCCTGCGTCTATAATGATTGCAGAATCTTGACTTTCTATTATCGTTATATTTCCACCAATCTCACCTAGTCCACCAAGTGGAGTTATCCTAATTCTTGCTTTAGTGTTTAAATCAAGCTTATAATGCGGATTTAGTGTGTTTTTATGATTTTTATTATTTATTTCTACTACTTTTTTTAGGTCTTTGTGAAGCCCGAGATTTGACTTTTCGTTTAGTCCCTCCTCTATTCCACTTACCCCTTCTTGAATATTTTTATTCTTTTTAGATGCTATTTCTTTTGTATCTTTGGGATTTGAATGGTTTTTATTCCATTTTCTAAATGGTTTTCTGCTTTGTTGAATTGGTTTTGTTTCTTTATCTTGGTTATTTCCTTCCATAACAATCCTTTATTTTATTAAAAATTTGGTGATATTTTAGCGTTGAGATTTGATGAGGTCTTGAGTTTTTATCTATTTCTAACTCTGATAATATGCTATTTATGTTTTTGATATTTGCTAGATTCTTGCAAAGCTTTTTTTTGCGATATTTAAAAGCATCTTTTATAAAATGTTCAAAATTTTCTTCAATCTCACAATCATTTTTGCTAATACTAAAAATGCTAGATTCTACTTTTGGTGGTGGATTGAATGCACTTGATGGAATATCTGCTATTAATTCTATTTTATCACTAATGCTTTGGGCTAGGATTCCTAAAGCAGAAAAATTGCTCTCACCAGCATTAGCACAGAATTTTTGCGCAACTTCCTTTTGTGTCATCACTACCATACCTTTACATTTATTATCTCTAAATAGATTTAATATAATTTTTGTTGCTATATAATATGGGAGATTTGATACCAAAAGATAAGGATTTTTGCTGAGCCAACCAGATTTGATAAAATCTAGTTGTAAGACATCTTTATTGTATAAAATAAATCTATCATTTGGAAATCTATTATGCAAATAGCAACACAATTCATCATCAATCTCATAGGCTACTAGACTATAATAATCTAAAAGCCTTGCGCTTAAATCACCCAAGCCAGGTCCAATCTCAATAATTTCTAACTGCATATTAGAATTATTAGCAAAGCTATTAAACATTTTGGACACAGATTCGATGATTTTATCTAAATAGAATTTATCTTGTAAAAAATTCTGTCCGAATTTTTTCTTTGCTTTATATGTTTTAATAAAAAGCTCCTTAATAAAATTATCTTAAGGCAAACGATTTACTATTCTATCTTTTTTTTGATAAAATTGCAATATTTAAAGATTGCAAAAGTATTTTGGCTTTAACATAGTTTCAAATAGAGGTTTTTATGGATTCAAATTTATCTTTTAGAATAATTCCCTGTCTTGATGTAAAAGATTCTCAAGTTGTAAAAGGGATTAATTTTGTTGGGTTAAAGGAAGTTGGTTCTCCTGTTAGTATCGCAAAAAAATATAATGATGAAGGGGCAGATGAGTTAGTGTTTTTAGATATTACTGCTAGTAATGAAAAAAGAAGTACTATGGTTGATATAGTTAAATCTGTTTCAAAAGAAGTTTTTATACCATTTACCGTTGGAGGTGGAATAAGAAATTTGGATGATATTTATAATCTTTTAGATGCAGGTTGCGACAAAGTGAGTATCAATTCATCTGCTATAAAAAATCCATCTTTAATAAACGAAGGGGCAAAACGATTTGGCTCTCAATGTATAGTTGTAGCCATTGATGTAAAAAGAATAGGAGAGAATCCTTTAGATACTATACAAACTATCAAGGATTCTACACAATCTACTAATAACTCTAATACTACCAATAATATTTATCAAAAAGATTCTAGGTGGAATGTATATATAAATGGAGGTAGAATTGATACAAAAATAGATTATTTAAGCTGGCTTAAAGAAGTAGAAGATAGAGGTGCTGGAGAAATTATGCTAACAAGTATGGATAGTGATGGTATGAAAAATGGCTATGATAGAGAACTTTTAGAGATAACTTCTTCAAATGTGAAAATCCCGCTTATTGTTAGTGGTGGAGCTGGAAATATGGAGCATATAAAGGAGGCTTATCAAAGTGGTGCTGATGCGGCTCTGGCTGCAAGCATATTTCATTATAACGAAATATCAATAATGGATTTAAAACAATATTTGAGGGATAATAATATTCCTGTTAGGATTTAAAATGTTTATTTGTGCAAAAGGAGAGAATTTTAGTTTTGCAAGAGAAATTGGTGTTGGGTTGGTAGATTCTGCTATATCTTTAACCTCTATAGTTTTAAAAGAAGTTCCAAAAGAAATTATCTTTATAGGTAGTGCTGGAAGTTATACAAAAAAGATACAAATTTTTGATATTTTGACAAGCACTTCTGCTACGCAAATAGAATCTTCTTTTATAAATGAGGATTCCTATACCCCGATAGATAATAAAATAGATGTTTCACATGAAACTAAAATAAAATTAAATACTTCAAGTAAATACAGCAAACAAGATTCCAAACCTAATGCTATTTTAGACAAAGTCGTTGTAAATAGCAGCAATTATATTACTACAAATAGTAGTATTTCAAATAGCTTTTGCAGCGCTAATATTTTACTTGAAAATATGGAGTTTTTCAGTGTATTAAAAGTAGCAGAATATTTTAATATACAAGCATTTGGAATTTTTTGTATTACAAATTATTGCGATGATAATGCGCATAGCAATTTTTTAAAAAATCATAAAATTGCGAAGGAAAAGCTAGAAAACTATGTAAGAGGACATTATGCAAAATATTTTTGATTTAACTTTAGAGGAGTTAAAAGAAATCCTTAAGCCATCTTTTCGTGCAAAGCAAGTTTGGCACTGGCTTTATATTGCATATCAAAATGATTTTAATCTAATGGCAAATATTCCAAAGGATTTGAGAGCTAAATTGAATGAAAGTTTTAGTGCTAAAAATTTACATATAAAAGAGATACAAACTAGCAGTGATGGCACGAAAAAATATCTATTTTTAACAAATGATAATCATAGTTTCGAATCTGTTTTGCTAAAAATGAAAGAACAAAAGATTGATAAATTTGGTAATACAATCCAAACACCAAAATACACCATTTGCATATCCTCGCAGATTGGCTGTCGTATTGGCTGTAAGTTTTGTAGAACAGGGATAGACGGACTTACTAGGAATCTATCTTGTGGTGAAATTATAGAGCAAATTGTAGCGATAAAAAGAGACAATAAAATCCTACCACAAAAGCGAGTAAATATTGTATATATGGGAATGGGGGAACCGCTAGATAATTTTGATAATCTAATTAAAGCAATAAAAATTATTTCTAATCTTGATGGACTTTCTATTTCTCCAAAAAGACAGACTATCTCGACAAGTGGAATCTCACCTATGATAGATAAATTGGGTGAATTTAATTTAGGGGTTCAGCTTGCCATCTCGCTTCATGCTGTGAATAATGAGACTAGAAATAAACTAATGCCGATAAATAAAGCTTATAATATAGAGAGTATAATTGAGAGTGTGAGGAGATTCCCAATTGATACTAGAAAAAGAGTTATGTTTGAATATTTGATGATAAAAAATATTAATGATGATTTGCAGTCTGCGAAAGATTTATTAAGGCTATTAAATGGAATTAAGGCAAAGATAAATATCATACTTTTTAATCCTCATTCTGGTAGTAATTTTGAGCGTCCTAGCAAAGAGAGTGCAGAATCTTTTGCTAGTTTTTTAATCTCTAAAGGATTGTTAGCAACTATTAGGGAATCTAAAGGCATTGATATTGACGCAGCTTGTGGGCAATTAAAATATAAAGACAAATTAAATAAAACTAAATTAAAAGAATTAGAATATAAAAATAAGTCAAAAAATAAAAATGTTTCATATGAAACAAAAGAATAAAATCATCATACGAAAGGAGAAAAATGATACTCGATTGGATACTTATGATATTTTTAGCAGCAGTTTTTGTCGTTGGGATTATTTCTTTTTTATTCTGTGCAAATAGCAAGAAATAAGATTGGTAAAATGAAAGTGAAACTTGAATGTTAGTTCATGTTTGCTGCTCTGTTGATAGCCATTATTTTTTACAAGAATTACGAAAAAAGTATCCAAACGAAAGGCTAATAGGATTTTTTTATAATCCAAATATACATCCAAAAGAAGAGTATGATTTAAGGCTTTTTGATGTAAAAAAAAGCTGTAAAAAGCTAGGAATCGATTTGCTTGTAGGTGATTATAATGTAGAATCTTGGCTAGAGAGAGTTAGAGGATTAGAGAATGCAGAGGAGAAAGGTGAGCGATGTTTAGTGTGCTTTGATGATCGATTAGAAAATAGTGCGATTGTGGCTATTTCACTAGGGGAGAGTAAGCTGACTACCACACTTTTGACAAGCCCTATGAAAAATATTAATGATTTATTTAATGAGGGTGATAAAATAGCCAAAAAATATGATTTAGAGTTTATCAAGCTTGATGCTAGGAGTAATGGAGGCACACAAAAACAAAGCCAAATGGCAAAAGATAGTAATCTTTATCGTCAAAATTATTGTGGCTGTAAATTTGCTCTAACAAAGCAAAGAGAGCGTTCTAGTAAAATCACAATAGAATTATTTGAAGATATTGGAGAGCAGATTCTACCATCTAGTCCAAAAGATATATTGCAAACATTTATGGAGCTAGAAAGATTGGAATCTAGCGACACCCATCATATTTTGCAAAAAAATTCAATCAATGTTTATAGGCTTCTTAATGGAATGGTTAGTTTTGAAAATAAGGTTATTGCTTCATATATTTTCACTCATTCAAAATCTTGTAAAAAGCTAAAATCAAAAGAGATTAGATGGCATAATATTGATTTTGAGGATAAAAAGATTCCATTTGGATTTAGCGATAATATCGCATTTCTTACGATAGAATCTGTAAATTTAGCACTAGATTCAAACTATCAAAATACAATTCAAATGCTCTATAATCCTCCAAAATATAAAGATGAGCTAGATTTTAGAAATAAACTTTTAGGTAGTGAGAGCATAAAGCCCCTAATCGTGCTAGATAGCAAAATAGAAAATAATATCACTTTAAATATAGAATCTATATTTCAAATTGTTGATAATTTTGAAGTTATTAAGCTTTAATTATGGATAATATAGTAAAATAGCCATTTCTAATAATTTTTCAAGGCATTATTATGATTGATACAATAAATATAGAAGAGATTGTAAAGATACTTCCGCATAGATACCCTATTTTGCTAGTTGATAGAATAACTTCATTAGAATTAAATAAATCTGTAGAAGGATATAAAAATATCACAATAAATGAGCAAGTTTTTTTGGGACATTTTCCTGCAAAGCCTATATATCCAGGTGTTATGATAATTGAGGGAATGGCACAAACAGGTGGAATTCTAGCTTATAAATCTGCATTTGGTGAAGATTCCACAAATGAGAATAAATTAGTATATTTTATGAGTATAGATAGGGCTAAATTTCGCTCTATGGTTACACCTGGGGATAAGCTTGTATATAAATTAGAGGTTTTAAAACATAAGGGAAAAGTTTGGGTGCTTGATGGAAAAGCTTTTGTAGATGATAAATTAGTGGCAGAAGCAGAACTAAAAGCAATGCTAGGCGATTAGTTATGAATAGTAATTCAGTAATAAAAACAAAAAATATTGGGCAAGGCACAGAAATTGGTGATTTTTGCGTTATTGGTGAGAATGTAAAGATTGGTAAAAATTGTAAGATTTATAATAATGTAACTCTAAATGGATATACCACAATAGGAGATAATAATACAATATTCTCTTATGCTGCACTTGGTAATCAACCTCAAGACTTAAAATATAAAGGTGAAAAAACAGAGCTAATTATTGGTGATAATAATCTAATTAGAGAATTCACTATGTTTAATCCTGGCACAGGAGAAAATGGCAAAACAATTATTGGTGATAATAATCTTTTTATGGCTTATGTGCATATAGCGCATGATTGTATCATTGGGAATGATTGTATTTTGGCAAATTGTGCGACTTTGGGCGGACATATTCATATAGGCAATAGTGTTAATATCGGTGGGCTTACAGCTGTGCATCAATTCGTGCATATAGGCGATGGTTCTATGATAGCTGGTGCTTCTGGACTTTCGCAGGATATTCCTCCATATTGTATTGCAGAGGGAAATAGAGCAATAATCAGAGGACTAAATAAATATAGATTAAGAAAAATTTTTGAAAGAGATGAAATAGATGAAATAAGCCATACTTATAAGATTCTACTATCCGGTAAATATCCTATAAAAGAAATAGCACAAGAGATTTTGCAAAATGCCAAATTTGATAGTATTAAAAATATTTGTAATTTCATAATAGATTCAAAACGTGGAATCCCATATAAAAGAGGTGAACTAGATGAGTAAAAAAGAATGCAGTATTTGCCATTGTGCTGATAGTGCTACAAATCCTGTCTATTCGAAAAAAGGAATCCTAATTTGCAAAAATTGTTTTTCTAATGAAGAAGTTGAGAGGATTTTTTTAAGAAATGATAATATTTATGAAGAAGAGGATAATATATTAAATTTTAATAATGTATCGCCAAAAGATTTAAAAACTGCACTAGATGAGTATGTAATAGGTCAGGATAAGGCTAAAAAGCTTCTTTCTGTCGCAGTTTATAATCATTATAAAAGAATCTCACAAGAAGAGGCTGTAGAAGATGATGTTGAGATTTTTAAATCAAATATTTTACTCCTTGGACCAACTGGAAGTGGTAAAACTCTAATGGCACAAACTTTTGCTAGATTCCTAGATGTTCCCATAGCAATATCTGATGCTACTAGCCTAACTCAAGCAGGATATGTTGGCGAAGATGTAGAAAATATTATAACTAGGCTTTATCAGGCTGCTGATTATGATATAAAAAGAACGCAAAGAGGTATAATCTTTATAGATGAGATAGATAAAATTGCAAGGGTTTCTGAAAATCGCTCTATCACTAGAGATGTCTCTGGTGAGGGAGTGCAGCAAGCTTTGCTAAAGATTATTGAAGGAAGTGTTGTAAATATTTCTCCGCAAGGTGGTAGAAAACACCCTCATCAAGAATTTGTCCAAATTGATACACAAAATATATTATTTATTTGTGGCGGTGCATTTGATGGGTTAAATGATATTATAAAAAATAGGCTTGGAAAAAATGTTTTAGGTTTTAATAGTGAGAAAAAAACTATAAATAATGATGAAAATTATTTCCACCTAGTAGATTCTAGTGATTTGATGAATTATGGTATGATTCCAGAGCTAATTGGTAGACTTCATATAATAGCTACACTTGATGAAATCAATCAAGAAGCAATGCTAAATATTTTACTAAAGCCTAAAAACTCCCTAATAAAACAATATCAAAAAATATTTGCATTAGATAACGTTGAGCTAGAGTTTGAAGAAGCTGCTTTAAGGCTTATAGCGCAAAAAGCTATTGATAGAAAGACAGGAGCTAGAGCTTTGCGGGCTATTATGGAAGGTTTGATGATTGATTTAATGTTTGATATTAAGGATTATTCTGGTTATAAAATAGTCATTACAAAAGATTTTGTTTTAAATAAAAAGCAGCCAATGCTTGTAAAGAGAAGAAAGAAAAAAATAATATAAAAGGAAAGTGAATGATATTAGATAGTATTATAGGTATGTTTTCTCAAGATATTGCAATAGATTTGGGGACTGCAAATACCGTTGTTTTAGTAAAAGGACAAGGTATTGTAATAAATGAGCCGAGTATTGTTGCAGTGCAGAGCAACAAATATGGTAGAAATAAAGTTTTGGCAGTTGGCAAAGAAGCAAAGGAAATGATGGGGAAAACCCCAGATGGAATCGAAGTGATAAGACCTATGAGAAATGGCGTTATAGCTGATTTTGATATGACTGAGCGAATGATTAGATACTTTATAGAAAAAACACATAATAGAAAAAAACTTATTCGCCCTAGAATAGTCGTTTGTGTCCCATATGGGCTTACAGGAGTTGAGCGAAAAGCAGTGCGAGAATCTGCTACAAGTGCAGGTGCAAGAGAAGTGTATTTGATAGAGGAGCCTATGGCAGCAGCTATTGGAGCTGGACTTCCTATAAAAGACCCACAAGGAAGTTTGGTTGTGGATATTGGAGGAGGAACTACTGAGATTGGTGTAATATCGCTAGGTGGGCTTGTAATTAGCAAATCAATTCGTGTTGCAGGTGATAAAATGGATGAGGCTATTGTGGATTATGTTAGAAAAAAATATAATTTATTAATAGGTGAGCGAACAGGTGAGGAAATCAAGCTAAAAATTGGTTGTGCTTCGCCATTAGATGAAATGTTAGTTATGCAGGTTAAAGGAAGAGACCAAGTTAGCGGACTTTTAAATACAATAGAGCTAACAAGCGAGGATATAAGAGAGGCAATAAAAGAGCCTTTACGTGATATTGTGGAAGCGCTAAAAAATGTGCTAGAAGTTATGCCACCAGATTTATCAGGTGATATTGTAGAGAGTGGAGTTGTGCTAACAGGTGGTGGAGCCTTGATTAAAGGAATTGATAAATATTTATCAGATGTTGTCAAACTTCCTGTGTATTCTGCTGATGAGCCATTATTGTCGGTTGCAAAAGGGACAGGCAAGGTGATTGATGAAGATGGAATCTTAGAGCAGTTAGTGTATGAGGATTAATTATAAATAAATGACAAATAAAAAAGGTAGATTCCTTTGGATTTGTATATTTGTAGTTTTTATTCTATTTATATTAGAGCTAAATAAAGGAATTGTTCATTATGCTTTAAATATTAGTAATTTTATAAAAAGTAATGTTTTTGATGCAAAGGAATATATAAGTAATACATTTACAAAACATACAAATCAAGCTAAAGAGATAGAAAGACTTTTAATAATTGCTAAAGAAAAAGAGCAAAATGATATTTTAATACAAAATCTTCAAAGAGAGCTTAATAAAGCTTATACATTATCTAATATCAACAAAAAGCCTTCTTTGCCTAATGTATATTTGGTGGAAGCATATTCTTATGTAAAGTTAGGAAAATATTCTCAAGTGTGGCTAAAAAGTGATGAATTTAGCAGCAATGATGAAAATAAAGTCTTTGGACTTCTTAGAAATGGTTTTGTCGCTGGAATCGCACTTTTAAAAGATGATAATTTATTTGGAATCTTAAATGGTGATGCAAAAGCAAGCTATGGCGTATATATAGGTAAAGATAAAAGTGTAGGGATTCTAAAAACTGATTTAAGTGGAAATGTAGTGATTGAATATATTAATGCATGGAGTGAGATAAAAGAGGGCGATGAGGTCGTTACAAATGGGCTTGATTCTATCTTTTTTGAGGGTATTAAAGTTGGAAAAGTTAAGGCTGTAAGGCAGGAATATGGACATATAGTTACCGATGTTGAGCTATATAATAAAAATAATGATATAGGGTATTTTTGGCTAATAAATGTTCCAGATGGTTATAAGGATTATACTAATAGATAATAGATTCCAGACATTTTTATCTTGCAATATTTGTTTTTCATTAATTGTTGTAAATTTTATAAAATAAAGATTTTGCAAAAATATAAAAAGGCAAAATCCTATATTTTTAAAAAATTAAAACCCTGTTTAGTCATAATTGCGATTACAAACCTTGAATATTACAAGAGCTAGAATCTATATTTATATTATAATATTTAAAATAAAAATGATATTTTAGAAACTCCAAAATAAAATTACCATAATGATTTCTAAAGATATAATTTAGCCATTCTTTTAAAAGCCAAAGTTGTAATATTTTAGAATTTAGATCTTTATTTTCCATAATAGTAGATTCTAGCCTTATATTTATAAAGATTCTAGTAATGAATATGAAATATTAATGTGAAGTTTTAAAAAATAGTTTCCACAGCTAAGTTAAATTCTAGTATGTTAATAAGTATAGACATATCTTGTTGTAATTATATAGGCTCTACGACATAATAGTTATATCATCTTGGCGCTGTAATCAATGATATAATTATGTCAGAATATTGCCTTTTGAATAAAGCACAGGGAATCTTAATGCTAAACTTCTATGTCGTGATTTTTTGCAAGATTTACCCCGGTTTCTATATTTATTGCAAAATCAACACCATTTAGTTTAACTCCTTGAATTTGTGGAATTATCTATTGCAAACTCTAATTGAAAAACTCTTACTCGCAAAAAATAAAATATCTATATTGCCCTACCCTATATTTATATAAGGATTGATATGATTGATTATAATGGTATTTGCATACCCTCTAATACCAATATGTGGATTAAAAAATGCTTATATCTATCATAGCTCCAAAGATTGCCTATAATTGACTATTTCCATAAGATATGCCATAAAAGTAAATCCAATTTCTACACTGAGGAATCCACCACCCATTTCTTTAATAAAACCATTATTTTATATATTTTTATTTGCTTTGTCTTTTGTAATTGTATTTTATGTCTTTAGCTTTAGTCTTATCTGCATTTTAATCTCAAAAAAGCAAGCTTAAATTTAAGAAAATTGTTAATTTTTAACATTAAGGATTAAATTTGTTTTATATAAGTATAATTTCAAAATTTTTACTTTAGGAGGTTTTATGTTACACGAATACAGAGAAGAAATCACAGAGTTAAAGACTAGCGATGCGCATTTCGCAAAGATTTTTGAAAAGCATAATGAATTAGACGAAAAAATTACAGAGGCAGAAGAAGGAAGAAGTTATGTTGATGAATTTGAATTAGATAGAATGAAAAAAGAAAAATTAAAGCTAAAAGATGAAGCCTATGCAATGGTTTTAGAATATAGGAAGAATAAAAATCAAAATAAATAATGCCAAAATATATTTTTGTGACTGGGGGAGTCTTAAGCTCCCTTGGTAAGGGTATTTCATCATCTTCTATTGCTACTTTAATAAAACATGCAAATTATAAAGTCTCAATCCTAAAGATAGACCCATATATAAATGTTGATCCTGGCACCATGAGCCCTCTAGAGCACGGAGAAGTTTTTGTAACTTATGACGGAGCTGAGACAGACTTAGATTTGGGACATTATGAGCGATTTTTGGATATGAATCTAAGCTCAAAGCATAATTTTACAACAGGACAAATCTATTTATCAGTAATTGAAAAAGAGAGAGCGGGGCATTATTTAGGAAAAACTATCCAAATCGTCCCACATATTGTAGATGAAATAAAAGAGCGAATAAAGGTAGCAGGGAAAAGTAGCGACTTTCTAATCGTTGAACTTGGTGGAACGGTTGGAGATATTGAGGGAATGCCATATTTAGAGGCTATGCGTCAGCTAAAGCACGAGCTTGGAAGCTCTATGGTTATTAGTATTCATGTAACATTAATTCCGCTAATAAAAGCTGCAGGCGAGCTAAAAACAAAGCCAACCCAGCATTCTGTTCAAGAATTAAGGCGAATAGGCATAAGCCCACAAATCATTCTAGCAAGGTGTGAAAAGCCATTGTCGCGTGATTTAAAGCAAAAGCTTTCACTTAGCTGTGATGTGGATAATGATTGTGTAATTGTTGTAGAGGATGCAGATAGTATTTATAAAGTCCCTCTAAATCTAGCTAGAGAAAATATTCTAATTCCTATTGCAAGATATTTTAATCTCCCACCTATAGAGCCAAAAATGAAAGAATGGGATTTGTTGGTAAAGCGAATTGTCTCTCCAAGTAGTGAGGTGAAGATTGCATTTGTAGGAAAATATTTAGATTTAAAAGAATCTTATAAATCGCTAATTGAGGCTCTAACTCATAGTGGAGCTCATACAGACACAAGGATAAATATAAAATGGGTTGATAGCTCAAATCTTAGTGATAGTAATATTGATAATGAATTAGGCGATATAGATTCTATCCTTATTCCTGGTGGATTTGGTGAGAGAGGGATTGAAGGCAAGATTTTAGCTACAAAATATGCAAGAGAACATAATATCCCATTTCTTGGAATCTGCCTAGGAATGCAGCTTGCGTTAATAGAATTTGCACGAAATGTGCTAAATCTTGAGGATGCAAATAGTATAGAGTTTGATAAGTTTACAAAAGAGCCAATAATTTATTTGATAGAGGATTTTATTGACCAGCAGGGTAAAAAGCAGTTTAGAACGCATAATTCCCAGATGGGTGGCACAATGAGATTAGGGGAATATCCTTGCAATTTAAAAAGTGGCACAAAGATTTTTAAAGCTTATAAAAAAGCCTTAATATCCGAGCGACATCGCCATAGATATGAAGCAAATGTGAAATATAAAGATGAATTTGAAAAAAATGGAATGATAATAAGTGGCGAATCTAACGGACTTATTGAGACAATAGAGCTTAAAAATCATCCGTGGTTTGTTGGAGTGCAGTTTCACCCAGAATTCACTTCAAAACTTCAGAATCCAAATCCTATAATTTTAGAATTTATCAAACAAACAAAGGTTATCAAAAACGCTAAATGAGCATAAAAGAGCAAATCAAAGCAATATTTGATAGTAGGAATCTAAATGAGATAGATTTAGCTTCTCTGCCACCTCCAGAAACTATGCTAGGAGTTAGTAAGGCTAGCTCTATTTTTCTAAATGCAATTAATGAAAATAGAAAAATTGCAGTAGTTGGCGACTATGATGTAGATGGAATCTGCTCTCTTTGTATAGTCGAGCGGTTTTTTAGAAAGATTGGCTTTAGTAATTATATTATAAAGATTCCAAATCGCTTTAGTGATGGCTATGGGATTAATAAGGCTATGATTGATGAATTACAAAGTGATATTTATGTAAGCGTTGATAATGGAATTAGTGCTTTTGAAGTGGCAGATTATTGCAATGAGATTAGCAAAATTTTTATCATAACCGATCATCACAAGCCCTTAACTAAAGATGGAATAGAGATTCTGCCAAATGCTAGTGTGATAATTAATCCAAATCAAATCAAATGTAATTTTTTGCAAAAAGAAATCTGTGGCTCTATGGTGGCGTGGTATTTGTGTGCTGGGATAAAAATAGAGCTAGCTAAACAAGGGAAAATTAAAAGCAATGATATTGATATGAGGGAATTTAGCCCATATCTTTCTTTGTCAATCATTTCTGATATAATGCCTTTGACCTTGATAAATAGGAGACTTTACAAACTAGGAATTGAAAGGATAAATAAATCTAGCGAAATTCCATTCGTTCTTTTAAAAGAGAAGTTTGGTAATAAGGAACAGCGTAGTTTAGATTCCCAAATTTTAGCTTTTTATATAGCGCCTTTGCTAAATAGTGCAGGGAGAATGGGAAGTGCGGAAATTGCATTTAGATTCTTATGCTCAAATAATTTTAATGAGGCAGAATCTATGATAGTAAATCTAATAAATTCAAATGATGAGCGAAGGATATTACAAAGTGAAGTTTTTAGTGAGGCTAGAGAAAATGTTATACAATTGGATGTTACCAAAGATAGCTTTAATTTAAAAGAATTGATTAAAAAAAATAATAGCATTGAAAATAAAGAAAATGATGAATCTAAAATAGCAAATAAAAATATAGAGCATAAGCATATTGAGGGATTAAAAACAGATTCTTTTGAAATGGATTCTATAAAAATTGTAGAATCCACAGATAGTTTAAAAGCCACATTAGAGACGAAAAATTTTATTATAGCTTTTAGCCAAAATTTTTGTGGTAAAAAAGAAGGAGTGCTTGGTATTGTAGCCTCGAAATTAGCAGATGAATTTAATAAAAGTGCATTTTGTTTTAAATTAGAAAATGGAATCTTAAAAGGTTCTGGAAGGGCTAAAAATGGGTTAAATCTAATAGCAACAATTACTAAGGGTGCTTCAAATTTACTTGGTTTTGGCGGGCATAGTGGGGCTGTTGGATTAAGTTTGAAGCTAGAAAATTTGCAAAAATTTATTAAGATAATAGAGCAAAATATTATTTTAGATTCCACTTTTAGCAATAAAGAGCAGAGACTTAAAATTGATATAAATGAAATAGATTTAGAGCTGCTAGATTTACTTCAATCTTATGAGCCTTATGGAAATAGCAATGAAATGCTAGAATTCTGTGCTAGTGTGAGAGTAATTGATAGTAGAGTAATAGGTAAAGATTTAAATCATCAAATTTTAAAATTAATTTCACTTACGCAAAATGAAAATACAGATTCTGTCTTTAAGCACAAAAATATAAATTTAGAAAATCCACAAAAGCAAAATATGTCGAATCTAAAGGTTACAAACGCCTTGCTTTTCAATGATATGACTAGCTTTGTCAATCAAAATGTTGATATATCATTTTTTATTCAAAGAGGAAAGTTTGGCAATGCAGAATTAAATATAACAAAAATAGAATCTCATTAATAAAAATTTTGCAGTTTTTACAAAGTTGCTTACCTAGACTAAAATAGAATTTAAACAGATGCAGAAATTTTGAAATAGATAGGAAGATTTTCATTTGGCATACCATAGCCTTTGTATAAATCTTTAGAGATAGTGAGGCTTATTTCAAAATTTTCAATATAGTATTTAAATCCAGCAGCAATTCCTACCAAAGTATCATTTCGTGGAAGCCCATAATCTCGCCCATGTCCTATATCAAGCCCAATAAATGGCTCAATATTAAGCAATCTGTGTGGTTGCATAAATTTCAGCGATAAAGTATTATTAATATACGCACCATAATCCCACGCAGCAGAGCTTTCTTTAAATCCACGAATGGTGTATTCATCGCCTACAAAAAACTTATCTGCATATAAAAGAGTATTTTTTGAATAGCTCCCAGCAAAATTTGTTTTAAAGATTAGTCCTAAAGTTTCATTTGTATAAACATATTTTAAATAAGACATATTGAAGTAAAATTTATTGTAATTTATGTCATATACAGAATCTTTGGAGTTTCTTTTTCCTCCTAGAAATGGGATTCCACCTTGGTATTCTGCCATTATAAAAAAGCTTCCATTTGCTATTTTTGTTGAGTAGTCGATTCCTGCTTTTATGCTTGTATATCTTCCGCTTGAGCTTTCAACCTTAATGCTACCAAGTTTATTTGTATTATCTTTTAATTCTGCATTTAAATAGATTGAGACTTTATCGGTTTGGGAGCGATGCAAAATATATTTTAAATTTAATTTATGTTTCATAGAAATACTTTTATTTTGTGTGGTGGTAATACCATAAATCATACTTGAAGAATAGCTATATTGCAATGAATATGATATTTTAAGGTAGCGAATAGGAATCGAATAATTTAGCATATAAATATCTTCTTTGTCGTCTGTAACCTCATTGAAGAATCTCTTAAGATATGTTAGATTTATAGAGTCATTTAAATTTAGTAGATTACTATGTGTGTAGCCTATACTTCCTCGATACATTCCTTTATCTTTTGAAGCACTATTATCTAAATCAAATGTTAATCCATATGAATAAAACTCTTCATCTATGTAAATATCTGAATATCCAGTTTTTTCACTCGGCTTTATTTGCATATTATACATATAAGATGAGTTGTTTAGATTTTCAATTCCTTGGTCTAAATCAAATATATTTAGCTTATCATATGAGTCTTGTGGGAATCCTAGTGATAGTCTAATAGAATCTTCACCATTTAAATAGATATTATTTACATAGCCATATTTTGCTTCTAAAATTAATATATGTCTATCTTTTAGGATTCTCTTTACTGTTACTAATGTTGTTGTATAGCCATTTTCTACAAAATAATTTGTGCTTTCTTTGACTAGTTCATAAATATCATTTATGTTAAGTTTGATATTTATATATTTTGAAAGTATTTCATATAGTCCATCTGGAACTTCGTTTGTAAATCTTATCGCTGTAAATAAATATTTTTTCTCTAATATTTCTTTTTGTTTGTCTTTATCTATTTTATCTTTTCTTATTCTTCTATCTTTATTGTAATAATTTAATTCTCTATCAATCATATTTCTTTCTTGTCTTTTTTCTAGTAAATCTAGTGTCCTATCTTGTTGTCTTTCTAGTTGTCTTTCTGCATTGCTATTAGCTGCAAAAGAAATATTTATAAGCAATATTGCCAATACTATAGTTTTAAACATATTTTTAAATACCTAATAATTAAGTTTAAAATATTTTTTGAAAATTGAAATTATATATAAAAAATTAATTTTTTGTTTACTATTTATTTACTATTTAAGTTTTTAATGTTAATATTTCATTTACTATACTTCAAAATAAATCTATAAATAGGTGGTTTAAATGACTTCAATAAAAACAAAACAATATATTTCTGTAACTTTGGCTCATATTTTTATTCTCTCTTCTTGTTTCACTCAAAGTTTTGCAGCAGATAATAGAGTGCGAAATAATGTAATTATTCCAAAAGATTCAAAAATTGATATAGGAAAATCTGCAAATGGAACAGATGTAGTAAATATACTAAATCCAAATAAAGATGGAGTATCTCACAATAAGTTTAATTCATTTGATGTTAATAGTGGTGTTATTTTAAACAATAGTATGGTGAATGGTGTATCCCAAACTGGTGGATTTGTAATGCTAAATCCAAATCTCTCAAATAATGCTAATGTTATAATAACTGAAATTTTAAGTGGAGCTGCTTCACAATTAAATGGCTCGGTTGAGGTTTTTGGTAAAAGTGCGGATTTAATCTTTGCAAATGAAAATGGCTTTACTCTAAATGGGGCAAGTTTTATCAACGCAAATGGAACCACTCTAACCACAGGATATTTTAATAGAAATAATGAATTGGTGGTTAAGAGTAATGCAGGCATCCAAGTATTAGAAGGTGGTGCTGGCACAAATGGAGATTATTTTAATATTATTAGTAGGAGTATGAAAATTTCTGGTGGAATATCATCACTAGACGATACAACACCTATGAGTTTGAATCTAATATCAGGACTAAATAAAGTTGATTTATCCTCTAAAAATAATCCAAATATATTAGAATCTTATCAAAGTTCATCACAAAAGCCAGAATATGCAATAGATGCTAGTGCATTAGGATCAATGTATGCAAATACAATTAGATTAATAAGCACAGAGAGTGGAGTTGGTGTTCGCCATCAAGGTGTCATAAAAAGTGCAGAAGATGTGCTTCTAAAAGCAAATGGAAATGTCGATACAAATATCATAATTTCTTCAAATAGCAATGTTGATATTAATGGTGATAATATAACAACTAGCTATATTAGTGCTAGCAAAAAAGCTAATTTGCAAGCTAGAGAAAACATTGTAAATAAGGGTGTTATTAATGGAGATAAAGTATCTCTAAAAGCAAAATCATTTACAAACAATGCTACAATAGACCCATCACTTGAATTAGAGGATATTGATAGTTCTTATATAATAGCAAATACTTTAGATTTAAATGTGGATAATATTAATAATGCAGGGGCAATATCTACCAAGAAACTAAATGTAGAATCTAATGATTTAAAAAATCTTGGGACAATTTTAGCGCAAGATACAGCAAATATTAGTTCTAAACATATTACGAATAATAACAAATTGCTTGCTAATTCTTTAAATATTGATTCAGATGATTTTACAAATATAGGCTCTCTTGTAACAAACAATGCATATATAAACACTAAACAATTAGAAAATAAGGGGACGATGGAATCTATTTATGATTTTAATATTGATACAAATTCAATGAAGAATTCCGGGAGAATACTTGCTAATAATGATATAAATATTAAACTAAATGGAGTTGCAGACTCAAATACATTTGATAATGCTACTGGTGAGATTATAGGTCAAAATAATCTTATTTTTACAGCTAGTAATATTTATTTTGGTAGCAATTTTGGGAAATTTTATTCAAATGGAACCTTAAAATTAAATAGTGATAAAGATATTTTAATACATAAAACAATGCAAAATCCAGGCTCAATATGGCTAAATGCAAAAAATCATATTCTTAATAATAGTCTTATTGCAAGCAATGGAGTATTGCGTTTGCAATCTAATACTATGACAAACTCTGGCTATATGTGGTCTGGTGGTGGAATATCTTTATATGCAATAGATAATTTTTTAAATAATGGCACATTAGATTCTATGGATACAATGGAATTAAAGTCTTTGCAGATAGATAATAATGGTGAGATTTTTGGAGAAAAAGATATTTATGTAGTAACAAAAACGCTAAATAATAATACAAAATATAATGGAGAAGTAAAGTTTTCAATAAAAGACGAAGTAGATTCTTATGGTAGAACAGAATATGGAGATACTACATTTAAAGTTTGGGATTTTCATTTTCACTACAAGCCACTTGCTTATGAAAATAAATTAGGAACAGAAAAAATGGCTGTTATTCGTTCAGGCGGTAATTTAATTATTGATACAACTAGAGAAACACTTTTAAAAGACTTTAGTGAAAGATTGAAAAATGGTGGTTTACCTAGCGATTTTAAAAAAGGAGAGGTTAATAATAAAGGTTTTATTGGTGCAATGGGTGTAGCAAAGATCGATGCTAGTGTTAAAAATATAACAGAAAGCAAATCTTATTCAGTCAAAGATTTGTTGAAACAAATTAAACTTACAGATAAGATAGTTGCAAAAGAATGGCTTGGCAATTGGAATACAAATGGCACTTCGTATTATAGCTCTGGTGTTAGTATCTATGATATATTAGTTGATATTAGTTCTAATGGTATGAAAAATCACCAAAAAGACGGAATTTGGGATGCCATTAAAAATGCAGCAAGCAAAGATGAGGCTTTGCATGCATTATTATCTAGTTTACTTGGTGGAGATTATGTTGTGAAAAAATCTCCGCCAAGGTTAGATGAATGGAATGATAATGCAGAAATTAGTTTTATGCCTGATAAGGGCGCTAGAATATTAAGTGGCAAAGATATGCTTATAGATGGAAAAGATGTTATAAATTCTAATTCAGGAAAAGGAGTTGACAAAAATATAGGTGCTATTGTTGATAGCGGTAAATTAAGTGATGATATTTTATCTCAATCAATGCCAAAGGTGGATAACTCTCCTATATTTAGCATAGCAAAGCTGGATAATGATAAAAAAGTGCAGTATTATATAGAAACAAATTTGGAATATGTAGATATGAGTAATTTTTATGGTTCATCTTATTTCTTTTCTCAAATAGGTTATGATCCAGATTCTCCTGTTGTAGTTATCGGAGATGCTTATTATGAAAATAAATTAATAAATAATATGTTTAATAATATGCTTAATTCTAGTATGAGTCTAGGAACTGGTGATATTAAAACATTAATGGATAATGCAGCAGACATTAAAGGCAAGTTTGGATTAAAAGTTGGTGTTGAATTAACCGAGGAACAAATCTCAAAGCTTGATAAAGATATTATTTGGTATGTAGAGACTACAATAAATGGACAAAAAGTATTAACCCCGAAAGTTTATTTATCACAAGAAACATTAGATAAAAACAAAACCCCAAATAAAGCTTATCAATCACAAATTGCTTCTGGTGGTAATATGCTTATAAATGCAGATAATGTCGCAAATGCGTTTGGCAATATGACTGCAAAGGATAATGTTTTAATTGATGCTAAAAATAAATTTGAAAATCTCAATTCACAAGTATCAGGGGATAATGTTTTAATTGATGCTAAAAAAGTTACTATAGATACATTAGTAGGTGGAAACAATAAAGATGAAGATTCTATTAATAAATCTAAAATTTCTGGTAATAAAGTTGTAAGTGTTGTGTCTAAAGAAGATTTAGATATTACAAATAGTGATATTATTGGAAATGATAAAGATTCTATTGTGAATCTTGAATCTACAGAAGGTGCAGTAAATATTAAAAATGGTTATTTGAATAAAATGTTTTCTAAAACATTAGAAGATGGTATTACTACTAGTATAACAGGCTCAAGTGAGGTTTCAAGCTCTAATATAAAAGGTGGAAATGTAAATATAGAGGCTAAAAAAGATGTAAATATATTAGCAAGTAATATAAAAAGCACGATGAAAGATGGGCTTTTATATGTAAAATCAAAAGAGGGTGATGTTAATATAGGTGATGCGCAAAATAAGACTTATGAAAAAAGAAATTCTAAATCTTCTGTTGTAAATTTATCAGGTTTATCAGTAACAACTAGCTCTAAATCATATTCATCAACTTCACTATCTCAAGGTAGTAACTTGGTTTCTGAAAGCGGAGAGCTTGTTATAGATGCTAAAAATAAAGTAAATATTAAAGGCTCAGTTTTATCTAGCGAAAAAGATGCTCTAATTAGAGGAAAATTAGTTAATATAACAGATGGTAGAAGCACTATTGATGGCTTTTCTGAAACTGTTAGTAGCAATCCTTTTGGGGTAAGCAGAACTACAACTAGCATAAATAATTCTTTATCTTCTGGCTCAAATATATCATCAAATGGTGGCAGTGTGTTTGTTCTTGCCGAAGATGATATAAATGTAGTAGGAAGTAATATTTTTTCTAAAGATAAAGCTTATGTTTTATCAAAAAATGGAGATGTAAAATTTAAAGCTGGTAGGAATGATTTAAATACTAAAGAAACATCAATGGATTTTGGACTAGTAGCAAGTGCGGAAGCAGGAGTTGCAGGATATGAGGCAAGTGCAGGCTTTGACGGAGCAACAGGTAGTACACATACCGATATTGTTAATGGTAGTGCTACAAATAATTCATTAAATAATACTACAACTTCTGGTGCAATGCTTTCAGATTCTCTTGCAAATGCGGAAGTTGGATTAAAATTTGGTTTTAGTGATGAGACAATGAGCAAAACTACTTGGACAAATTCTACTATAAAAGGTGGAGGAGCGGTGGTTGATGCAAAAGAAGTTCTTGATATTGGTGGTTTAGATGTTAATTTGAAAGAAGATGGATACTTTAAGGGTAAAATTATTGAAAGCACAAAATATGTTAATAAATCTTCATCAAATAAAACATCACTGGAGTTATATGCGAAACAAGGAGCTGATGTTACAAGCAATATTGCTAGTTTGGCTAATCAAATTTCAGGAAATATACAAAATGTGAATGCCGGAAAGAATCTAAATGCTGGAATCTTAGCAGGACAGGCTGCAAGCAATGCAGCAAATATGATAATGGGTGATTTGGCTGCAGGTATTTCAGAACAAAAAGTAGGATTTGATTTTATTAATTCTAATTATAGTGCAACTTCAGAGAATATAACTAACCTAAATGCAGGCGGAAAGCTACATTTAAAAAGCACGGAGGGAGATATTACGCTAAATGGTGTGATAGGCACAGCTAAAAAAGTAGTCGTTGATTCTAAGAAAAAACTTAATTTAAATGCCGCAAAATCAACAGAAACTAATGAAAGCTATGGATTTGGAGCAGAATTTAGATTCGAGCAAGGTACAAGTGTTAATGCATTAACAGGAGCAGGAGCTGACTTAGGTGCTGGCGGAAGTGTAAATGGAAGTTATTCTAAAAGCGAAAAGGTAAGCCATACTAATTCATTATTAAAGGGAACTGAGCATACCTATGTTAAAACAGGCGGTGATGTGAATCTATCAGGTGGAAATATATATGGTAAAAAATTAGATTTAGATATAAAAGGAAATACAAATATAAACTCTGTTGTTGATACATTTAAATCTAATGGATTTAGTTTAGATGTTGGTTTGGATACTAGTTTGGGTGTTGCTAGCAATACTATTGTAAGAGGAGATCTTTCTGGGAATGTTGGATTTGGCTACAATAAAGGCGAATCTAATTTAGTCAATCAACAAAGTGGTATGGTTTCTCAAAATGAGATCGGAGGTAGTATTAAAGGTGATTTAAATTTAAATGGTGGAGTTTTAGGAAGTGAAAATAAGCTTGGTAATGTAAATGTTGGCGGCAAAACAAATGTTAAAGATGTTGCATTATTTGAAAGAAGTGATGGTGCAAATGTAGGTATTTCTGGTGGAGCAGAAGGAAATTTTGGTTCGGATATAAATATAGATGACCATATAGATAAAAATGGAATCTTAAAAAGTGGTATAAATGTTGCTATTAATAACAAAATAAATGACCAAATTAATAATGATATAAAAAATACTCAAACTATGAAAGATACTTCTTGGGCTGGCGGAAGTATGAATTTCACTATTCCTGCAAATGATATAAAAAATGGTTTCAAAAAAGACTCTTATGATATATCTGATATAAATAAAGATAATCTTATGGATAAGGGCAAATATACTCAAAAAGAATTTATAAGCGAAACTAATAATACAGATAACGCAAATATAGATAAATTACCAAATGTTAATGGTTATATAAAAAATGGTTTCAAAAAAGACTCTTATGATATATCTGATATAAATAAAGATAATCTTATGGATAAGGGCAAATATACTCAAAAAGAATTTATAAGCGAAACTAAGCCAAATAATACAGATAACGCAAATATAGATAAATTACCAAATGTTAATGGTTATATGGATTTTAAAGATAGTGAGCTATATACAAATATAAATGATTCTATAAATGATAAATTAAATGATATAAAAAATAATCAAGCAAATAATGCCTTGCAAACTAATCAAAATATTTCAAATAATAATTTAGAAAATAATAAAAATACTTCAAACAATAACCTAAATAATCAATCATCTGCTGTTGCAAAGCCAAATAATACAAATAATAAAGTCCACTTAGATGATTTTATTAGCAAAGAGCAAAGAGAAGAGGTAGTTTCAGACTATTTTAATGATTTGGATTATCTAAAAGATATTAATACAGATTTTGAGGAAACTTTAGTTCTAAAATATAGTCAAGAAGCAGAAAATTTGTTAACTGCTGCACCACATAAAGATAACGAAGATTCAAAAAATCAACCCCAAGCTTTAAATACTGCAAACAATAATCCTCCAGTAGTAGATAGAAGCACAAAGCCAAACTCTAATACAAGCAAGGAAATTCCATCACGAAAGCCTATAAGTTTAGATAATAAAGCACCTACCGATGGAGACAAAAAAGACATTAAAGACTTACTTGATAGAGTGAATGGTGGTATAGGTGATATAAATAAGATAGAAGATGTTAGCTCTATCCTTACAAGCATAGTAGATAATAAAGTCTATCAAAGTTTAAATGGCAATAATGATATTAAAAAACAATTTGGGAACATTATGTCAGAAGTTGGAAAGAATCTAAAAAAATATGAAGGTTATGATTCCTATGATAATTTCACAAATGATATAACCAAAGAAGTTATAAATAACATTTTAAATAATGAGAAATTTTTATCTTATTTAAAATCAGATTTATCCAATAGAGAAAATAGGAGAGAGTTGGTAAATGCTATAGAATCAGAATATTCTAAAGTTTTACAAGGCAAAGGATTAAATGGTATTAAAGCACAAATAGTTATTAAAGATGATATGAAACAAGTTGGCTCTTACCAATCATCTGGCAATACGAATGTATTGTCCATATCTGGCAAAGCAAATCTAAATCCTATAAGATTATCAAATGTAGCTTTACATGAGCTAACTCATGGTAGGCAAGAAGTATTTATAAAAAATAAAGATAAATTGCCTCAAAACATACTATCTGCACAGAATATCTACTCACTAAATTACGATAATAAGAACTATTTCTCATCATCTTATGGTAGAGATATATATGTAAATCAGCCTGTTGAAAAAGAGGCATTTACAACAGGGGATAATTTTGAAAGATTATTAAAGGATAAATTTCCAGAATTGGCTAATGGATTAAAAAATGATTTAGCCACAGATCCAGCCAGAAGACCAAATATATTTAAAAGATTCTTTAACTGGTTTAATAATCTATTTGTAAGAAAATCTAATACAACATTAGTTAAATTTTATGATCAAATGGTATTGGCAGATACAGGAGGAGATAGTTCAAATAGCAATAATCCTCCAGTAGTAGATAGAAGCACAAAGCCAAGTTTAGACAACCCACCGCCACTTCCTCCTAAAAACAATATTGAATATAAAAATGATGTAGATTCTGCATCTGATAGATTAGATATACTTGATGTGTTTGATAGAGTTGGTAAAGCAATGGATGATAACCAAATAAGCTTAGAAGAAATAGGCAATATAATGCTAGGAATTATTAATACAAATTCATTTGACACTCAATCTAACACTGATGAAGTTTCAGATGAAGCTGTAAGAAAAGTTTATAGCAAGATTAGTGATAAGAGAGATTCTTATTCAAAAGATTACGATGAATTCACAAAGCAAATTGATGATAAAGCATACAATTATTATATAAGTAATAGTGATCATATTAAAAATCTAAATAAAGATTTATCACAATATGATAATGCAAGGCAAGTTGTTGAAGATGTTATAGATTCATATACAAAAGCTATTCAGGAGAAGATTCCAGATGCCACACTTCCAGTTATAGTAGAAAAAGAAGATTCTGATGAATTTGAATATGGTATATATAATGGCGAAGAAGCAATCAATATGCCAAGAACATTTTATGAAGGTTATTTTTCACATACTATAAAAGATGGTGGAATACAATATACTATTTTTGATACAGCATTCCATGAGATGAGACATAAGTTACAAAGAGATATTGTGTATAAATATTTAGATAGTAGTAATAAAGAAGCAGATAAAATTAGAGATTTTGGCAATATAATATATTCTAATTTATTATTTTATGCTTTAGGCGATGATACTTATGGTATTCAGCCTGTTGAAGAAGAGGCATTTGCTGCTGGAAAAGATGCGCAAAACAAACTCTTTTTATATCTTGCAAAACTTTCAAATCAAAATGAACAAAAGATATCTTCTAATAGTATCGCAGACGATAAACAAATATCAGATTCTATGCAAGATACCAATGATGATTTCATTTCAAATATTGATAAGTTTAAAAACCCCACACTAAAAATAAAAGATGACAATTTTTTAAATGAAACAGAAAATACAAACAATAATCCTCCATCAGTAGATAGAAATACAAAACCAAAAAATGATATGAATATAATACACCAAGTGCCAAGTAGAAGCCCAAAATTTATAAACAATAATAAATATAGTTTAAGTGATGGCTTAGATACTATTGATCTTATAAAAAGGATTGGGAAAGAGTTTAGAGATTTAAATCTAAACCAAAAAGCTGATTTAATAGACTATGGTTTGGTTAAATCTCAATCTTCTAATAATGCTAGAGAAACCCTCCTAGGTGATGTTATAAGACTAGAGGCAAATAAACAAATATTTACGCCTTTTGGGGAAATGTTAGTTAATAATAACCCTGAAGTAATGCAATATAAAAATTTGCTAAATGATGTATCTAATATTGCAGTAGAAAATCTTGTATTTAGTTCTAATATGAAAGAGCTTTTAGACAAAGATTATAGGCTGATAGATAATTACAAAGATCTGTTTACAGAAATGTCAGATAAATGGATACAATCTATTAATAATGCAGGTATTGCCACACAAGCTCCAAATATTAGATACAAAATAGATGCTAATACTATTAGCTTTAACCATTTTACCAATGAGCTTGTTATACCAAGAACATTTAGTAAAGATTTTGCATTTATTGCTAATCAAGACAAAGCATTAGAATCTGCTATTGAAACAGGTTTTCACGAGCTTACTCACAAGTTTCAATCTTCTGTAATTGAAAATCAAGATATTTTGAAGCAAGATGTTAGAGATGTAGCAAGGATTCTAAATGCAAATGGGAAATATTATTTTGATGGCTCATCAAAAGAGGATATAGAGCTTTATAAAAAACAAGCCCTAGAGGCAGAAGCTTATCAAAATGGTAAAAATACTTTAGATACATTTATTAATTCACAAAATGGAGATTTAGAAACCTTTGGTGTGGCTACATTAGATGATTTTTATATAAGCGATTCAGATAGTGAAAGTGATTTAGATTCTGATGAATTTGTAGAAACTCTAGTATTAAAATACAGCGAGGAGCCAGAATTTGAAAACTATGCTCCAAATGAGTCAAGAAATAAATCTACAAGAAAGAAAAGACAAGATTCTAAAAGAAGCCTAAAACTAGCCAATAAAGATACAGATGCAAATCAAGCTCTAAATATTACTTTAGAGCCTGGTATAAATAATAATCTAGAATCTACTCTTATTGGAAAACCTAGCTTTGGTAAAATGTCTTTGGTATATGGTGTTGATGTAGGAAGGCAGCTATTATTAAATAGGATTCCAGATACCGAAATTGTAAAAAAGCCATTAGTTGGCGATGACTATCTTAATTATTTAAATAATAATTCATCAGCATTTGCTGAGTTTGCCAATATTGTCTCTTCAAATAAGTTAGATAGTGAATATATATCAAGAATACTAAACTATAAAGAAAAAGTAGATGATCTTAAGGTTCTAGGGACAAACTCTATTCCAAAAGAAGATAATAAAAAACTTTTAATTGATGTGTTAAACAAGCAAGATGCCATAGAAGCATTGCAAACAGTATCAAATAATGCGGCAGAAAGCGATTTTATTATAGAACAAGCTACTTCACACTACCCTAATTTGCTTAAAATGATAGATAATGTTAATGCTTTTATGATTAATGAGGAGTCTCCATATCCAGATATTAAAAGTTCAAATTTAACTCAAATAGAGAAGAATTTATTTGATAAATATAGCAGTATAATCACAGATTCTAGTGAAGAGACTTTCTTTTATAATAAAACAATTAGCGTTTTAGATAATACGATAAATAATGGTGGAAAAATCTACTTCACACTTGATGGAATTGTAAATGAAATTTATAATGATTGGAGCGTAAGCAATGATATTAATTTTAGCAAACTAGAGGAAGCTTTATTTGATAAAAGCAGCCAATATTACAATAGCATTACTTCGCAGGAATTAAGATATGTTTATGATAATTATAGAGATCATCCAAATATTAAATTTTTCATAGGAGACCATATAATTGAAAATCCTTTGAAGTATTTGAATAAAGATAAATATAGATATAAATATAAAAATTCCAAGCACTCTAAAAACAACTTACTGGCAGTTTCTATAAAAGATATGGATAATTCAAAAAGCCATAGTGCAGAATCTAATTTACAAATTGATAGTGAAACACAAAGTTCGATTGATATTATAAAGAGAATAGGAAGTAAATTTGAAAAATTAAGCCTACAAAAGCAAGCTAGTTTGATAAAAGATAATCTACTTAATAAAAATAATCTTTTAAAACAAACTGAAGATGGTGGAAACTTGCTTATTAGAGAGGCTGCAAATAAATATATTTTCACTCCATTTGGAAAGCAATTAAAAACAGGTGGAGTAGGAGTTGATAGTTATAAAAGCCTTTTAGATAAAGTTTCAAATGCAACAATAGAAAAGCTTTTAAATGACAGAGATTTTAGCGATATGAAAGATAAAAATTATGATGATGATTCTAGCTATAAAGATGTGATGATATTTGTTAGCGATGCTTTTACTCGTTCAATGAAAGAAAATGGTATAAATGCTAGTTTTCCAAAAGTTAATATAACCTGCGATGCTAAACACATTTGCTATGTTGCAAAGGAAAATACAATATTAATCCCAGAAAATTATAATAATAGTATATCCAAAAAAAATCAAGAATCTAACTACTTTTGGGCATTAGAAGCTGGATTCCATGAGTTAACACATAAATTTCAGACAGATATTTCAAGCTCTAAAAATAAGAAGAATCTAGGAAAAGATATATCTAGTGTTGCTACTATAATGCGAGCTAATTTTGATTATTACGACCCAACCGATAATTACGATAGCTATCAAGGACAAGTAATAGAAAATGATGCAATTAATAATAGCCATAAAATGCTATCTATGTATAAAGATGGGCTAAAAGCAAAGGATGTAAAAATTAATACCACAGAAGATTCTAAAGATGATTTATCTGATAATGATATTAATGAGGTATTAAGTGGCTTTGATGATATTTTAGGCAGTGATCTTGAGCAAGATGAATCAAATAATCCTTTTGAGGCATCTAATAAAAGAGATTCTTTAGATTCTAATAATTCTGAATCTAAATTAATTTCTGCAGATTTAATGAAATCATCCCTAGATACACTAGACTTTTTTGATGATATGTTAAATAATTTATAATTTATAAGATTCTAACAACTAATAATAGCCAAAAATATTATTTAATATTTGTAATTTTGAGGCTATTATCACATAAATGCCTATCCAGGCATTAAACAAAGTATGATGAAAATAGAAAATCAAAAAAGCCAAAATCATATTCCATAGATTCTAAAAAATAAAAGTTAATAAAATAGATGAACAAAAATCACAAATTATTTAAACAATAATTGATGTTCTATCTTTATACATTTATTTTGTACAAATCCAACTCCGTAGTTCTCCATCATTGCCTTTGCTTCATTATTTTCTATGCCTAATTGAAGCCATAGTAGCTTTGGCTTTGTGCTAGAATCAATTATTTCTTTCGCTAATATAGTGGCAACTTCTCCTTTTCTAAACATTACGACAATATCAATTTTATTCTCACTCAATGCGTCCTTTAGGCTTCTATATACTTTAGAATCTAGTATTTTTTCTTCTTTTGGGTATATTGGGATAATATTGTATCCATTATTTTTAAGGTAGATTCCAACCATATTGCTATCTTTACTAGAATCTGGGCTTAAGCCAATTATCGCTATATTTTTAGATTCTTCTAAAATATCTTTTAATTTTTGTTTGTTTGTCTCTTGCACTTTAATTCTCCTTAAAATTTTGGATTAGAATTTTTGTAGCTCTATTTCATATAGTCGTTTTCTATCGCCTGAACTCGCTATGTTAAGCTGTTTACGATATTTTGTAATCGTTCTTCTAACCATTTTTAGATTAAATTTATTTTCGATTAGATGTAGTATTTTTATATCACTTAGCGGATTTTTCCTATCCTCATTTTTAATACATTCCATAATAAAATCTTTTATGGAACTATTTGAAGTGTCTTCTGTTATTGCGGTTGTAAAAAAGTCTTTTATCGGGTAAATTCCACGATTGCATTCTAGATATTTATTTGCAATCGCTCTGCTAATAGTGCTAGGACTATGCCCAAGTTCTTCTGCTATATCTTTTAATTTAAGTGGCTTCATCTCTCCGCCTGTGAAAAAATCATATTGATATTCTAAAATCATAAGCCCGATTTTTTTAATCGTGCTTTTTCGCATAGATAGCGCATCTATCAAATCTCTGGCTTCTTTTAGCTTTTCTTTAATATTTATATTTTTGGATTTTAGCGCCACTTCATTGATGAAAATATTTGGATAAAACGAATCATTCAAATTCACCTCAAAGCCATCGCTCGTGCTATTTATAAAAATATCTGGGATAATTTGAGAATCCTTTGGAAAATACTCTAGTGCAGGGGGAATCTTTAGTTTTGAGATGAGATTCATCGCCTCTTTGTAAAGCTTGTCTTTTGCATACTTTTTATGATTTTTTAAATTATTAATGATATTAAAGCTAAAATCATACAGCTCATCGCTAATTTCAAAATCCTCTAGCTGAAAAATCATAGATTCTAGTGGAGTAATCGCTGCAATCCCACTAGGCTCTAGCTTACTGAATCTCGTTCTAATCTGTTCTACAACACTGCAATCCGCATTACAAGTTTTGGCAATTTTATCAATATCGCCTTCAAAATAGCCCTCATTATTTATTTCATCAATTATCATAAATGCAATTTTCTGGCTTAATGGTGTTGGAAAAAGTGGTGGTAAAATCTGGGATTCCAAGACTTCGTAGAGGCTTTTTTCATAAATACTTAAAGCCTCGATTTTATCACTCATATATTTTTTTGTATTTAGATTCTGCTTATAGAGTGGCTTTTGTGGTGGGGTTTGTGGTAGCTGCTCTTGAATAGTGCTTTGTATATCTACAAATGGATTTTGCGATATGAATTCGCTCAAAACCTCCTCTAAATCAAGCGTAGAGCTTTGTAAAATCGGAAACCAACTCTTTAGTGTTGGGGAAAGTTTGGTTTTTAGGCTTTGAGATTGTCTTAATTTCATAGTTTAAAATTCTCACCAAGATAGTGGATTCTAACTAACTCATTATCATAAATTTCCTCGCTATTACCGCTTGCAAGCAGACTGCCACTTTTTATAACATAGGCTCTATCACATACGCTTAATGTTTCTCTAACATTATGGTCAGTTATCAAAACACCAATGTTTAGCTCTACTAATTTTTCAATAATCCGTTGAATATCAATCACAGCAATAGGATCCACTCCAGCAAATGGCTCATCAAGCAAAATGAATTTTGGGTTTTTAATCAATGCTCTTGCAATCTCAACCCTTCGTCTCTCACCACCACTCAAAGACAGCCCTTTTCTAGCCCTAATAGGTTTAATGTTAAAAGCATCTAGCATTTCTTCTATTCGTTTTTCTCGCTCATCTCTATTTTTAATATTAACTTCGGCGGCGAAAGCTAGATTTTCCTCTACGCTTAAATCTTTAAAAATGCTAGATTCTTGTGGCAGATAGCCAATGCCTAGATTTGACCTTTTGTGTAGTGGAAGTTTTGTAATATCTCTATCATTTAGAAATACTTTGCCGCTACTAGGGATTAAAAGCCCACAAATCATATAGAATGTAGTCGTTTTCCCTGCACCATTTGGACCAAGCAGTCCTACAGCCTCTGAGGTATTCACCTCTAGCGAAATATCATTTACTATTCTTGTTTTTTTGATTTGTTTATTTAGATTTTGTGCTTTTAGTGTGTCCATATTTTTTACTCTAGATTTTAGATAAATTTGTAGTTTCTATTATGTGTTTTTGTGATTTGTATGAAAAAAATATTCTCATAAGCGTCTTTTATGATATTTCCTAATTCATCACTTCCCCATTCGACAAAATGGATTCCATCTTTTCCTAGCAAGTCTAAGATTCCAATCTCAAGCAAATCTTTTAGCTTTCTATTATACAAATCATAGTGAAAAAAATTATCACCATATTGATGAAGTAGGCTAAATGTAGGTGATGTAACCATATCATTTAGATTTATAAACTTTGCATATTGTTTTATTAGCGTGGTTTTCCCGGCTCCAATATCCCCTTGAAGTAAAAAAACAATATGATTTTTGCCACAGATTCTACTCTCAATCTCTTTGCAAACTAAATTTAAATCTTGTATAGAAATATCATTTAAAACAACGCTATTCATTGCTCTACTACTTCCATTTGTGTTATATTAAAAATGTTTTTTATGTCTTGTAAAATTGCAGTGTTAGGATTATTTAAATCTTGCATATTGTGCTTTTGTGCCGTGTCTTTGGAGTTCTGAGTATGTTTAGAATCTGCTTTATTTGGCAATGAGATTTTTACATCTCCAAAAATCTCTTTGACAAAATCTTGAATAATCTTAAAATACTGCTTTAAGTCGTCCTTATCCTTGCCTTCCGCTTTAGATTCCCAAGTAAGAATATTGTTTTCAAAACTAATAAAAAATATATTTTTTGAAAAAATCTCACCTAAGGTATAATCTCTATCATAAATCTTTTTTCTTAATTCTTCAAATTTTATCGAGCCAGAATCTTGCGGAATTGTGGTATTTTTTAGAGATATAGAATCTTGCTGCTGGATAGAATCTTGCCTTTGTAGTTGGTTTTTTATAGTGGAAACTTGTGTATTAAAGTCTTTTGTAGAAGCAGTATTTGTCATATTCATAGGATTTACAGGGTTTGTGTAATTTGTAGAATCTAAAGGTATAGTGTTATTTTCTTTTTGTGTTTTTTGATTTATAGTTTTATTATTTTGATGTGTGGCTACATTTAGCTTTTCATTTTCTTGCATAGTGCCAGTTTCTAGGGCATTATTTGTGATTTTTGTAGAATCTAAGCTGCTAGAGTTTGTACTTTGGCTAATTTTAGATTCCACATTAGATTGATTTAAATTTGCCTCATTTGCTTTGTATTCGCTCATAAATTCCCGCTCAACTTTAGCAATAAGCCTATCAATCTCTTGAATATTTAGAGATTCTTTCAATTTTAGTGAGGCAAGAAGTAGCACAAATGCAGAATCTGCATTAATATTTAGCATATTTTTTGCCTCACCTAGAATCCTAAAAAATCGCTCAATGATAATCAAATTATATTTGCTATCTTTCTCTATTAGCCTATCTTTTAGGAAATTTATCATTTCATCTAGGACATTCTCTGCTTCATATGCTTCAAATTCACTCAATAGCTCATCAATTCTTTTATCATTTTTTAGCAAAATTGCCTCGAAAAACCCCTCGATAATGCTAGGATTAAGTGAACCTAGCATATCTGAAATATTGCCTAGAGTGATATTTTCTTTAGAGAAAATTATTGCTTGCTCTAGCATAGTTAGGGCATCTCTTAAACTCCCGCTACAATTTCTTGAGAGCAAATCAATTGCCTCATCTTCAAATTTCACACCCTCAAGCCCTAAAATTCGCTTTAAATGCACTGCAATACTTTTTTGTGGAATCTTTTTAAATCTAAAGTGTTGTGTTCGGCTTAAAATTGTGGCAGGAAGTTTAAGTGGGTCGGTTGTTGCAAGGATAAATTTCACATAGCTTGGAGGCTCTTCTAGTGTCTTTAAAAACGCATTGAAAGCTTCTTTTGTAAGCATATGAATCTCATCTATGATAAAAACTTTGAATCTCCCAAAAGCAGGGGGATATTGAATCTGTTCAATCAAACTCTTAATATCATCAATCCCACGTGATGAGGCAGCATCCATTTCTATTATATCCATATGAGAGCCATTTTTAGCACTCACACAAGAGCTACATTCCCCACAAGGCGTTGAAGTGGGATACTTTTCACATTGCAAAGCACGAGCAAAGATTCTAGCACTAGAGGTTTTCCCACTACCTCGCAACCCAGAGAATAAATATGCGTGAGAAACTTTATCCAAAGATAGTGCCAAAGATAATGTTTGGGATACAGATTCTTGTCCTATTAAATCGCTAAAATTTGATGGGCGATATTTTAAAGACAAAGCTTTTTGCATTTTTATCCTTTGATTGTTAAACTAAAAGTATAATTTTATTTTTTTTAAGCTTTATTTACACTATTTTTAATACAATCCAAAATTATTTTTTACTACATTATTTAAGGAGTGGGTTTTGAGCACGAATAAAATTAGTGGTTCTAAAATGCTTATAGAGGCTTTGCATAATGAAAATGTAGAAGTTGTATTTGGCTATCCAGGTGGAGCTGTTCTAAATATTTATGATGAAATTTATAAACAAAATTATTTTAAACACATTTTATTTCGCCACGAGCAAGGTGTAATCCACGCAGCAGATGGGTATGCTAGGGCTAGTGGAAAGGTAGGAGTTGCGATTATCACAAGCGGACCTGGCTTTACAAATGCAGTTACAGGAATTGCCACTGCTTATACAGATTCAATACCACTTGTTATAATTAGCGGACAGGTGCCAATTACTCAAATCGGCACAGACGCATTTCAAGAAATCGATGCAGTTGGAATCTCGCGTCCTTGCACAAAACATAATTATTTGGTAAAAAATATTAAAGAATTACCAAGAATCCTAAAAGAAGCTTTTTATATCGCACAAAGTGGGCGTCCTGGTCCTGTGCTAATTGACTTGCCAAAAGATATTAGTGCGACTTTAGGAGAGTTTGATTATCCAAAAGATATTAGGCTAGTTACTTATAAACCCACGATGAAAGGTAATGCAAGGCAGATTAGTAAGCTTTATAATGCGATACTTGCAGCAAAGAAGCCATTATTTTATGTCGGTGGTGGTGCTATTATCTCAAATGCTGTAGATGAAATTAGAGAGTTAATAAAGCTTACAAATATCCCTTGTGTAGAAACATTAATGGCGAGAGGTGTGTGTGGGGAAAATAATCCATTATTTTTAGGAATGGCTGGAATGCACGGAAGCTATGCCTCAAATATGGCAATTAGTGAGTGTGATTTGCTAATTTCATTAGGGGCGAGATTTGATGATAGAATTACTAGCAAATTGGGTGAATTTGCCAAAAATGCCAAAATCGCACACATCGACATAGATCCAAGTTCTATTAGCAAGATTGTAAATGTGGATTATCCGATAGTTGGGGATTTGAAAAATGTGCTAGAAGAGTTAAACAAGAATCTAGCAGGCTTTGATAAGAATAAGAATAAAAAATGGCTTGAAATTGTGGAATCTTATAAGACAAAGCACACTTTTAGATATGAAGATTCTAAAGATATTTTAAAGCCACAATGGGTTATTCAAAAGACTGCGGAAATTGTGAAAGGAAAAGCCATAATTTCAACAGATGTAGGGCAGCATCAAATGTGGGTTGCACAATTTTATCCATTTTCTAGGCAAAGAGAGTTTATTACAAGCGGTGGATTAGGGACTATGGGCTTTGGGCTTCCAGCGGCAATTGGTGCTAAAATTGCACAGCAGGATTTATTATCTATAAATTTCACAGGTGATGGCTCAATTATGATGAATATACAAGAGCTTATGACTTGTGTTGAGCAAAATATCGCAGTTATAAATATCATTTTAAATAATAATTATTTAGGAATGGTCAGGCAGTGGCAGACCTTTTTCTATGAGGAGCGATACTCTAGCGTGGATTTGAAGACTCAGCCAGATTTTGTCAAACTAGCGCAATCTTTTGGTGGCGAGGGTTATAATGTTAGAAATAAAGATGAATTTATTAATGCGTTAAATAGTGCTATCAAGTCTAAAAAAGTATGTTTAATTGATGTTAAGATTGATAGAATGGAATCTGTTTTCCCTATGGTGCCAAGTGGCGAAGCGATTTATAATATGATGTTAAATTAGGAGTGTGGTTGTGAAAAAGAGACGAGTTATTTCAGTTAGTGTTTTAAATGAACATAGCGTTTTGGCTAGGATTTCAGGGCTTTTTGCAGGAAGAGGATATAATATAGAATCTCTCACAGTAGCACCTATGCAAGATGAGAGTTTATCAAAGATTACGATTGTTACAAGTGGCGATGAGAAGGTGCTAGAGCAGATTGTAAAACAGCTAAATAAGCTAATACCAGTTTTAAGCGTAATAGAAGACGATAATATGCTAGAGAAAGAAACTATCTTAATAAAGATTCCAATAAGTGAGGCACTAGCAGATATTGAAGTGATATCTAGAGCCTACAATGGCAAGATTGCAAATGCAAATGAAAAGTATATAATTGTAGTTGCCACAGATAAGCCATCTAGGATTGATAGTTTGGTTGGGGCATTAAAGAAATTTAAGCCAAAAGAGATAGTTAGAAGTGGAGTTGTAGCAATAGAGCGATTTTAAATCTCTAAAAACTATGATATTTCAAATATTTGTTGATAAATTTATTTTTTAGTTTTTGTAAGTAAAGTAGTTCTATCCATAGTTTCTTTTGCATTATGCAAAAGTGGATGAGTAGGTTTTTTAGAAGCTAAAGTATTAGAAACTTTTAGATTCTGCTAGATCTCTTAAATTTTTAATATTTAGGGTTTTGAAGTTTTTAAGAATTATGCTAAAAATATTTGCAAATTAATGATTAATTTGTAAGAATCCAAAAATCATTTTCTAAACAATATTTCTAAAGGTAGCTAATATGAGTTTTGAAGCAGTAATAGGGCTTGAAGTCCATGTTCAATTAAATACAAAAACCAAAATCTTTTGCTCTTGCGCCACTTCTTTTGGAGATGAGCCAAATATTAATGTTTGTCCTACTTGTTTGGGGTTGCCAGGTGCTTTGCCTGTGCTAAATAAAGAGGCGGTAAAAAAGGCTATTTCTTTTGGAAGCGCGGTTGATGCTACTATCAATCAAGATTCTATCTTTGCTAGGAAAAATTATTTTTACCCAGATTTACCAAAAGCTTATCAAATAAGTCAATTTGAAAAGCCAATAGTTGCAAATGGAAAGCTTATAATTGAAGTTGATGGGAAAGATAAAACGATAAATATCACAAGAGCGCATTTAGAAGAAGATGCAGGGAAAAATATACACGAAGATTCTTATTCTAAAGTTGATTTAAATCGTGCTTGCACTCCGCTTTTAGAAATAGTGAGTGAGCCTGATATGCGAAGTAGTGATGAGGCTATTGCGTATTTAAAAAAACTTCATTCTATTGTTAGATTTATTGAGATTTCTGATGCAAATATGCAAGAAGGAAGTTTTAGATGTGATGCGAATGTTTCTATCCGCCCACTTGGAGATACAAAACTTTATACTAGAGTAGAAATCAAGAATTTAAATAGTTTTAAATTCATCAAAAAAGCCATTGATTATGAGATTGAAAGGCAGATAGATTCGTGGGAGAGCGGAAAATATAGTGAGGATATTTGTCAAGAAACTAGACTTTTTGATACACAAAAAGGTATCACAAGAAGTATGAGGGATAAGGAGGAGAGTGCAGATTATAGGTATTTTAGTGATCCTGATTTATTAAGTGTGCATATAGATGATGAGTTAATGAAAGAGGGAATAAATATCAAAGAACTACCCGATGAGAAGCTAAATAGATATATAAATGAACTAAAAATTAAGAGTGATAGCGCAAAAGTGCTTACTAGTTCACTTGAAATGGCAAATTTCTTTGAATCTATGTTAGAGTTTGGAGCTAGTGTGAAAAACAGCACTACTTGGCTAATTAATGAGCTTTTAGGTAGGTTAAGGGGCGAAATTAATCTTCAAAATTGTGGAATCTCGCCTGAAGGACTTGCTATTTTAGTAAAGCGAATTGATGAAAATAAAATAAGTGGAAAAAGTGCTAAAGATTTGCTAGATACGATGCTAGAGAGGCAAAGCAACGATGTAGATTCTCTAATCAAAGAGCTAGGATTAGAGCAAGTAAATGATGATAGTGCGATAATTTCTTCGATAGATTCTATTCTACAAGCAAATAGCGACAAAATAGCGGAGTATAAAAGTGGTAAAGACAAGCTTTTTGGCTTTTTTGTGGGGCAAGTTATGAAAAGCACCAAAGGTGCAAATCCTGCTAGAGTAAATGAATTATTAAGACAAAAGCTAGATTCCTAAAATATTTGCAAAATTAATAGTGAAATTTTATGATAGCAACTTTAAGAGAGTTTTTATCTTTGGGTGTGTGATTTATTTTATCACCTTGTGTGCGCTAGTTTGTGCAAATGCTTATTATATAGATGATTAGCACAGAAATGTAGAGTTCTGCAATGTAACTTGGAATGATTTTAGTAGAATCTTTATTATATTCTTATTTAGATTGATTGACCTTCATAAAGAATTTGTGGATATTTCGCCATTCACGCAGTTTATTGCTATTGCAATTTTAGTGATTAGTGGAATGATATTTAAGAAAAGTTTTGCAATATAATAGATTTTATAGGGGTTATTGCTTCTATTTCCCTTGGTTTGAGACCATATTTTCAAAATCTTTCATATAAGGTTTATGCGTCTTTTATGGTTAGTAATGTATTTCTTGTGATTTTTCCATTTTTGTTTAAAAAAAGAGAGTTGTTATTTTTAAGTATTATTGTAATTTCTTTAACGCTTTGCCACTGCACTAATCAGGCTAGCAATAGCATCTATTTGGGGTTTGGAGTCTATTTTGCATATATTTATATTTTATCTAAAGGCAGAATTTAAGAGAGAGTTTAGTATTTTTTGATTTGGTGGCTATTGCATTTATCGAAGCTAGTTTGTTATAAAAATTTTTATAGTTATTCCTTTTGATTTGTATGTTTCAAGCTCATCTTATTGGCTAGATTCTATTGTTAGTGGAATCTATTTAATCTAAAAATTATCTTTCATATTTATATAATGACTTAAAATCTATGCCTTATTTTTATCTTTTTATTTGTGTGGCAATCACATTATTTTAAGCTTTATTGTCAAATCTAGGTGGAATTTTGCTTTATCATTTGCATTGATATTGGCTTTTGTCGCATTTTATTGTGTTTGTCTTTTAGTGTGTATTTGGTTTGTAAGTTACTTCTTATGAGCCTAGAGTGTTTATTGGTTTTGGAGTATTAATCGCATTGTTTTGTATAATTGGTTTGGATTCTACTCACCATAACATATTTCAAGGATTTATTATTTTTTATCTCACGTTTTGTTGCATTATTTGTTATGCCCTTGTTAGCTTTGCAAATATATATGGAAATGCTAAATAAGCAAGATGAATATGCAAACTTTATAATGCAAATATTGGCTACTATCTCTTGAATATAGTTAGGAGATGAGGCGAGTATAAGTTTGATTTATAGTAGCAATATAGAGTGCTATCTTATCCTGTGCAAAAATTTGTAAATTATTATGGTGATATAGCGTATATGATTTTGCCATATACACAGATTGTTCACTATAAACAATGATAAAACTATATACCAAAACAGCTTGATAACTATATTACAATGGAATTTCTGCTAATGAGATTGTGTATTTAATCGCTACAAAAGAGCCAAAATTATTGCTATATAACTATGTATCATAAAATCTATATGCTTATCATTGAATTTAAAGCAAATTGAAGTATGCAAGATTTATAAATTAAAACATAAAAATTATATTATAATTCCAATTCAAGCTTGAGGTTCAAGCAAACAGCTCTACAAACTCTTCATCTGCTGTTAATTACAACATTTTTAAGGAAAATATTATGAGGTTAGCAAAGTTGCCTATTTTGGCAGGGATTGCACTTGGAATCTTAGCACCTATTTTGGTGTATTTTGGGAATCCGGGGAATATGGGCGTATGTGCCGCATGTTTTACGCGTGATATTGCAGGAGGGCTTGGGCTTCATCAAGCAGCAATCGTGCAGTATATTCGTCCAGAGATAATTGGTTTAGTTTTTGGAGCATTGATTGCTTCATTTGCTTTTGGTGAGTTTCGTCCTAGAGCTGGTTCTGCTCCGATAATTCGCTTTATGCTTGGAGTTTTTGCGATGATTGGAGCATTGGTATTTTTAGGTTGTCCATGGCGAATGTGGCTTAGATTTAGTGCGGGAGATTTTAGTGCTATTGCAGGAATATTTGGGCTTATAGTTGGAATTTCAATTGGAATCTTTTTTTTAAAACGGGGCTTTTCACTTGGACGAAATCGTCCTGCAAGTAAAATTGTAGGTTTTACTTTTCCTATTTTTGTTCTTTTAATCTTTGTGTTGCTTATTTGGGGGTTGTTAGATTCGAATTCTCCTATCAAATTTTCCGCCAAAGGTCCTGGCTCTATGCACGCACCATTTCTTATCTCTCTTGGTGTTGGATTATTTTTAGGATTTTTATTTCAAAAAAGTCGTTTCTGTATGATTGCAGCAGTGCGGGATGTAGTTATCTTAAAAGATTCTCATATTTTACAAGGCGTAATTGCTCTTGTGATAAGTGCTTTTATTATGAATGTTGTTTTAGGATATTTTAATCCTGGCTTTACAAATCAGCCTATCGCACATAATGATACTATTTGGAATTTTCTTGGAATGCTTTTAAGTGGGATTGCATTTACTCTAGCAGGAGGCTGTCCAGGAAGACATCTCGTGCTTTCAGGTGAGGGTGATGGCGATGCAGGAGTATTTGTATTTGGACTTCTTGTGGGGGCAGCTTTTGCGCATAATTTTGCTTTGGCAAGCTCTCCAAATGGAATCGGAGCAAATGCCCCTTGGGCTGTGTTTATTGGGATTGGTTTTTGTATATTGGTTGGAATCTTTGCAAAAGAAAGGAGAATATAGTAGAGTGATAGAATTAGATGTTAGAGGGTTATCTTGCCCTGAACCTGTGCTAAACCTCAAGCCATTGTGTGAGAGAGGCGAGAGAGAAATAAAAGTGCTTTGTAGTTGTGGTGCTTCAAGTGATAATATTAAGCGAATGACACAGCATTATGGCTATAAGATAAAGAGTGAGGAAAAAAATAATAATGATTTGATTTATCATATAATCAAGGGTGATTGAGGCAGTTTGAAAAAGTTAATTTATCTTGATAATGCTGCTACTTCATTTCCAAAAGCTCCAGTGGTGAGAGAGGCGGTTAGCTATTTTATGGAGAATATCGGTGCTAGTGCAGGACGAAGCGCATATTCTCTATCTATTGCTTCAAGTCGAATTTTGTATCAAAGTCGAAAGCTCTTAGCAAATCTAATAGGGCTAAAAGATAGCAAAAGAGTAATTTTTACGCTCAATGCAACAATGGCAATCAATACAATCTTGCAAGGTTTTTTAAAGCAAAATGATGTAGTTGTTACCACACAAATGGAGCATAATGCAATTAAGCGTCCATTAAATGCTTTAAAAGATAAGCTAAATTTAGAAATTAGGGAAATTCCTTGCTCTCCATTATGTGAGGTTGATTTGAATGTTGCAAAAGATATGTTAAAAGGAGCGAAACTGCTTGCTTGTGTGCATATTAATAATGTAGTTGGAGCAATCACTCCACTAGAATCTTTAAGCCAAATTGCAAGGCAAAATAATGTAAAGATTTTACTTGATGCTACGCAAAGTATGGGCTGTGTAGATATGAGTGATGTAATGAGCAAGGTTGATTTTATCGCTTTTAGCGGACATAAGGGGCTTTTATCTCCTATGGGTGTGGGTGGTTTTGCTATGGCTTCTAATTTTGATGTGGAATCTCTAAATCCACTTGTTTTCGGTGGGACAGGAAGTAGGAGTGAGGAGGAGATTCATCCAGAATCTTTGCCTGATAAATTTGAGAGTGGGACGATGAATCTGCATGGGATAGCTGGGCTTAAGGCTTCTTTAGAGTGGATTAGTAAAAAAGGTATAAATGAAATTGAAAAACATAAATCAAATTTAAGGGAAAATTTGATTTATGGAATTTCTGGCGAAAATAATATAAAAATATATCAAGTAAGAGGGCAAAGTCGTGGGGTTTTGTCGTTTGATATTATAAATCAATCTCTCTCAAATGTAGCAATTAGGCTTGAGAGGGACTTTGGAATCTGTGTTCGTGTGGGGCTTCACTGCTCTCCTGCTACGCATAAAGTGATTGGCTCTTTTGCTAAAGGTGGAAGTATTCGCATAAGTAGTGGAATTTTCAACACCAAAGATGAGATAGAGTATACTATTTATGCACTTAAAGAAATTGCACGAAAATAGGCTTTATTAGATAAAAACCACTAAAAGATATAAATTCACGCTGAAGCTAACATATCTTTTATGGGCTTTTGCTATAATATTTAGTGTTTTCTTTAGCTTTTATTTTTGTTGTTGTAATATTTAGCTTTTTAATTAGCAAAAAAACATAACCAATAAAAATCATTTTTAAGTTTTAAGATTAGGAACTTGCCTAAATAAACTTATAGTTATGAGAAAGGTTTTTTTAAATCTCTTATGTTAAAAATGAGAATCTATTTATAAAAAGGAAATTTGTGATAAAGGGCTATGTGCTGGTATATACGACTGCAAGTGCATTTGAGAGTGAGGATATCTTAGGGAGTTTAGATGGTGTGAGTGTGAGGCTTGTGCCAACTCCTAGGGAGTTTTCAAGTGATTGTGGGATTGCTGTGTATTTTGAAACTAATATTTTAGAGTTCTTGCAAGAAGCTCTAGCTAGTGCAAATATTGAGTGTGAAATAAAACTTTTGGACTAATATTTAATGAACTAGATTCTAAAAAGCTTTATATCTATTGATTGAATATGACTATAAATAATTATAGATTGCTATCATAATTATTAAGGGTGCTAAATCCTATAAATTTAAAATATAAAAATTAATGTTGCTTAGATTTGATTTTATTTTAATGCCAAAATTTAGCCTCTCAAAGTTCCAAAAAGTATTAATAAAGATATTAATTTGTTAAAATTGGATATTTGATTTATCTTTTGAAATATGAGTTTAGAGTATTTTAGATTCTTGTAATCTATTAATATAAATCATTTAAAGGTTTTCATAGAAATGCCAGAATCTTACTAACTAAAATTTTAAAGTTTAAAGCCCTCAATTTCAAGTAATTTTTTCTTTATATCTAGCCCTCCTGCATAGCCAGTTAGAGTGCCATTTGAGCCAATCACCCTGTGGCAAGGGATGATAATAGCAATAGGATTTGCCCCTACTGCTCCGCCCACTGCTTGAGCTGACATTTTTTTTAAACCTCTTTGTGTGGCAATTATTTTTGCTATCGCTCCATAGGTGCTACTTTTTCCATAAGGAATTTTTAGTAAAATTTCCCATACGCTTAATGCAAAAGAAGAGCCTGTAGCTTTAAGCGGTGGTGTAAAAGGTGGGATTTGATTATCAAAATATATATCTAGCCACATTTTTGTGTTTTCAAAAATAGAGAAATTTTGCAGTGCTTTAACATTGTTTCTATTGTGCATAGCTTCTATGGTGCTATCGTTTTGGATTTTTTCTTTTACTTGATTTTGTAAAACTTTTTTAGTGGTATTTTGTGAGGTTTGATTTGTAAAATTTTTAGAAATATGAGGTTTGATTATCACTTTATTATTTGAATTTTTATAAGAATTAGATTCTATAAATTGTTCATTTAAGAGGCTTTGCTCTTTAATTTGACTTTGAAAATAAAGCCCTGTGAGACTTTCTTCATCACTTAAAAGATATATAGTGCCTAGTGGGCTTTTATATGTGTTAAAATATTCCATTTGCTTTCCTTATGTTGTTATATTTGCTTTTAGATTTTAAAGCTAATTGTGGGTTAATTTTAGCCTTAAAGGGATTAAAATATTATACTTTAAAATTAAAAGTTGCTGGAAAATCAAATAGCCAACTAATTTTTTAAATATGAAAGCTTTAATAGTTTCTAATATATATATTAGAAAAAGATTGTGTGAGTTTTGTATTAGAATCTAAAAGGCTTACATCAAAAGAAAAAGTAGATTTTTCCTTCACTTCATTATGTAGCGAAGTTTATAAATGGCAATGTCAGGCAGATAATCTCACAAGCTTCGCACTCTGTGCAAGTAGCTTGATTGACATTTGGATACACAAAGCCCTCATCTCCTTGCATAGAAATGCAATCGTGCGGATAGGCATTAAAAATAAGCAGAGCAACCATAGCAGTGATTGTATTTTTATTTTTAATTTGCTTATCATAAAATCATAATATGATATTTTATTATTTTTTTAAGTGCTTTGTTATAGAATTTAGACTTTTTAAAACCTAATTTACAAAGAAAGATTATGATTGATGTTCGAGAAAAATTTTTAAAATATTTTAGCGATAAGGGACATAAAGTCTATGATAGTATGCCACTTGTGCCAAATGATGCTAGTTTGCTTTTTACAAATGCAGGAATGGTGCAGTTTAAAGATATTTTTACAGGTAAGATTCCAGCTCCAGACAATAAAAGAGCTACTTCCTCACAACTTTGTATTAGGGCAGGAGGTAAACACAATGATTTAGAAAATGTCGGCTACACAGCGCGTCATCACACACTTTTTGAAATGCTTGGCAACTTTTCATTTGGTGATTATTTCAAAGAGGATGCTATAAAGTATGCGTGGGAATTTGTAACAAATGAGCTTAAATTTCCAAAAGAGAAAATCTATGTAAGTGTGCATACTAGTGATGATGAAGCTTTTGAGATATGGTGTAAATATTTGCCAAAAGAAAAAATCAAAAGAATGGGCGATAAAGATAATTTTTGGCAAATGGGTGATACAGGACCTTGCGGACCTTGCAGTGAAGTTTATATAGACCAAGGCGAGGAGTATTTTAGCGGAAGTGAGGATTATTTTGGCGGTGAAGGTGATAGGTTTTTAGAGATTTGGAATCTAGTTTTTATGCAGTATGAAAGAGATAAAGATGGTAATCTTAAGCCACTGCCAAAGCCTAGCATTGATACAGGAATGGGGTTAGAGCGGGTTATAGCTCTAATGGAGGGAAAACAAAATAACTTTGATACCAGCCTTTTTATGCCATTAATTAATGAATGCGTAAAAATTACAAATAAGCCATATAATGATGAGTTTAAAGCCTCTCATCGCGTGATTGCTGACCATAGCAGAAGCGTAGCGTTTCTTTTAGCTCAAGGTGTGAATTTTGATAAAGAGGGTAGAGGATATGTCTTAAGACGAATCTTGCGTAGAGCTATGAGGCACGGATATTTACTAGGTTTACGAGAGGCTTTTTTATATAAGATTGTTGGCACTGTGTGCGATACACTATCTTATCACTACACTTATTTAGGTGATAAAAAAGATTATATAATGGAGCAGTGCAGATTTGAAGAGGAGAGATTCCTCTCTACAATAGAATCTGGAATGGAAATATTTAAAAGAGAGCTAAACAATACAAAAGGAAGTTTTAGTGGTGAAGTGGCTTTTAAGCTTTATGATACTTATGGATTCCCACTTGACTTGACCCAGGATATGCTAAAAGATAAGAATATTGATGTAGATTTGAGAGCTTTTAATAAATGTATGGAGGAGCAAAAACAGAGAGCAAAAAGTTCGTGGAAAGGTAGCGTTGGTGAGCTAAAAGAGGGAGATTTTGCCAGCATTATAGAGGAATTTGGGGAAAATAAATTTAGTGGTTATGAAAATAACTGCTCAAAAAGCAAGATTCTAGCCCTGCTTAATATTAATTATAAAAGGGTGGAAAAAATTGATGGTGATGGCTATGTGTTTTTTGATACTACACCGCTTTATGCGGAGGGTGGAGGATCTATAGGAGATAAAGGCGAGATTTATTCAAATGGTAAAAAAGTTGCAGATATAATCTATACGAAAAAATATTTTGGGCTAAATATAAGTGAAGTAAGCACGAGAAAACCTCTAAAAGTCGGCGATGAAGTCGAAGTTATTGTGGATAAAGAGAGAGTTGAGATTGCAAAGCATCATAGTGCTACACATTTGCTTCACGCTGCTTTAAGAAAGATTCTAGGAGAGCATATCTCACAGGCTGGAAGCCTAGTAGAGCCAAACAGACTTAGATTTGATATTACCCACCCAAAAGCTATTAGTAAAGATGAGATTGATAAAATAGAAAATCTTGTAAATGAAATGATAACTAGCTCTATCCCTGCTAAAATAGAATTTTTACCTATAAATGAGGCTAAACAAAAGGGTGCAATGATGCTTTTTGGCGAGAAATATGGGGATATTGTTAGAGTTATTAGCTTTGGAGAGAAGAGTATTGAGCTTTGTGGTGGGATTCATATTGAGAATACTTCAAATATTGGTTCTTTTTATATCACAAAAGAAAGTGGAATCTCAAGTGGTGTAAGGAGGATTGAGGCAGTCTGTGGGAAAGCAGCATATAAATTTGCCAAAGAAAATATCTCTCTAAATGCACAGGTAAAGGAGATGCTAAAATCAAGTGACATAATAAGTGGAATCTCTAAATTAAAAGAGCAAATCTCTAAATTAAAAGAGCTAAAAAACAAGACTGATAGTGGAGATGGGCTAAAGAATCTAAATTTTGAACTGATAGGTAATATTAAGCTAATTATTGCTGAGGTATCGCCTACTTTAAACATAAAGCTAATGATCGATGAAGTAAAAAATGAAAATAGTAATATTGCGATTTTATTGCTTACAAATGATAATGGTAAGATAAGTATAAGCTGTGGAGTAAAAGGTGCTAATAATCTAAAGGCAAATGCATGGATTAAAGAGGTTTGCAAGGTTATTGGTGGAGGTGGCGGTGGAAGAGATGATTTTGCCACAGCTGGTGGAAAATACCCTAATAAAATAGGAGAATCTTTAAGTAAAGCTAGACATTATGCGATTTCAAACATTAAGGAAACAGAATGAATAGCGGAATGATAGCTGTAATGCTTGGAGTTTCTATTCTAATAGGCTTGCTTGGGCTAATCGCATTTATTTGGGGACTTAAAAGCGGACAATTTGATGATGAAAAGAAATTCACGCAAGGGTTGCTAATGGACGGTATCGACGAGCTAAATGAGGCATATAATAAAGAATTAAAATTTAAGGAGAAAAAATGAATAATAAAACTTATAATATTGCAATAGTCGGTGGCGGACCTGGAGGAATTGCTGCTGCTGTTGAGAGTGTGATACTTGGAATCGATGATATCATCCTTTTTGAAAAAGGAGAAAATCATTCCACAACAATTAGAAAATTCTACAAAGATAATAAACGCGTGGATAAGGACTACAAGGGACAAAAGATTGATTTAAATGGAAATATTTATTTTATGGATGGCACAAAGGAAAGCACACTAGATTTGTTTGATAAGATTCTAGCAACAAATAATATTGATGTGCGATTTAAAACAGAGATTGATAGCATAGCAAAACAAGATAATATTTTTATTTTGCGGACAACTGACAATATTGAGGTAAAGGCTAGATTCGTTGTTATTTCTATTGGTAAAATGGGTGTGCCAAATAAGCCTTCATATCCCATTCCGCTAGAAATTCGCAATAGAGTATTTTTCAATGCAAATTCAATCAACCAAAATGAAAAAGTCCTGATTGTGGGTGGCGGAAACTCTGCTGTGGAATATGCCTACTTTTTGGCAGAAAAAAATGATGCTACACTAAACTACCGCAGAAGTGAGTTCAGCAGGATTAATGATGCAAATCGAGAAATGTTAAATAAAAGTATAGAGGATAAAAAGCTAAAGACAAAGCTAGGCATTGATATAGAAAGTCTTGAGGTGGAAAATGGTTTGCCAAAGGTGAATTTCACCGATGGGAGTAGCGAAGTTTTTGAAAAGATAGTGTATGCAATCGGTGGGGTAGCACCGATAGATTTTCTTAAAAAATGTAATTTAGAGTTAGATGAAGTGGGAATCCCAATAGTTAGTAAAGAATGTGAAAGCTCTGTTAAGAATATCTTTGTAGCAGGGGATTTGCTCTTTAAATCTGGTGGAAGTATTGCTTCAGCGCTAAATAATGGCTTTGATATAGTTACAGAGATAAATAAGAGAATTTAGATATTTTTGAAATAAATTCCTTTATAAAGATTTTGCTTTAGGGTGAATATTTAAAATATTTTACTTTTGCAAAGTTTTTGCAAAACTAGCATTTTGCCTATTTTACTTTGTGGATAATATATCTTAATAGCTTTGTTTTTAAAAGCTGGGATTTGATTGTATAAAGTTTATTTTGCAAAGTGTTATTAAGAAATCTTTTAGAATTTTTATTTAGAGATTCCATTATTATGATATTTTTATTATATTGCTTTTAATTCTTTTTCTTAATTTTTGTGTTTTTGAGAATGGCTACTTTGCTAAAATCTATCGCTTTAAGTTTAAAATATTTAAATATGTTTTTTCTCTAAAATTTAGCTTTTAGGGTTTTTAATAAGCTAGATTCCACTTTTTAACTTTCTAATCATTTTAAAATAAATTCAGTTTCCTAATTTTTTCTCACATTTGGCTTAATTTTTAAGCTAACTTTAATGATATGAGATAGAATGCTAATTTTGATTTAATATTTGGGAGATTTTATTACAATAATTAAAAAGATAATATTACAAGGAGAATTTTTATTTAGAACATACTCAAAAACACAAAAATTAAGGAAAAGAATTTCAATCAATTATAATAAAATATGGAGGCTCCTTGGCTTGTGCAAAATAAAACGCATAATTTTGTGAAAATTTTAGCGAAAATGGTAATGTAGTAAATAGTCAACAATGTAAATTTAATAAGCTAAAACAAGATTATGAAAAAATGTGTAGTGTAAAGAAAACAAAAGAATGTTATTATTTTGCAAGGCTTTAGGTGATTTTTATTTTAAGAGAGGAATATCTAAAAATCATAAAAAGCTCTTCCTTGTATTATTGCAAAGTTGTAATAGTAGTTATTTCCACGATAAATCATTTTGTGGTGAAGTCGGATTAATATATGGCAGGAGAAGTAGTTAAAAAGGATTTGAATAAAGCAAAAATATTTTAAAAAAGCTTGTGAATGGTTTCAATAAATTATATTGCACTTTTGTTACTCTTGCTTTGTATATAAATTATTATAGATTTAGATTATATGATGAAAGCCTGTATATTGGGATAAAGAAAGTTGTGATATTATTAAATATGATTTAGAACAAAGATTATAAAATCCACATTTCTACTTCTTTTTGCCAACTCTTTGCTTTACATCTTCAAGTCCATTTTGCTTAAATAGTGTTGGTCTTAGTTTGCAAAGTGATTTTGAATATTATAAAAATTAGCTTATGGATTATTTAGATGATGTATCAGTATGTGTGAAATGTGTAAAAGATGAAGTAGAGGAAAAAATAGAAGAAATTGACAGCGAGGTGCTTCGCAAGATAAATCAATTCCCAAATAAATCAATCCAAAGAAGATGCAAAAATGCTATCAATTAATTTAATTATTTGGTTAGAGAAGAGAGATTTTGCTATTAAAGTTATTTTTTACTTTGTTTTATTTTAGAATAATTTTATAAATATTTTTTGATTGCTAAATATTAAACTTTTAATAATCTAAAAATTAAATTTTTTAGGATTTTTAGATTCTAGCTTTCAATATTAGTGTATTAGATTCCACATTAAAAAATGATTTTTGCTAGGTTTTATAACAAATCTTTGCTAAAGATGTTTTCAAGCCACAGCTTAAAAATAAATTTACTAGAGTTTATTAATCATATTAAACTAGCTAGTTTGGTTTATTTATTGTTTTAAATTAGTATTTGTTTGGCATATTATTATGTTTATAAAAAATCTATTATGTTGCCATAAAGCTAAAATTTAGAGATGTTAGATTTATATTTTTTGGATTCCACAATTTTCATTCAATTTTGTATAAAGTTTTATAATTTTTTGCAAGAAGATTTTTAACTACACTTTCTTATTTATTTCAAATAATTTAGAATCTACAACTCCTAAATCCCAGCTCTTTATAGAATCTTTTTAATTTATGTGTTAATTATTGTTTTTTAGGCTATAATTAAAGCTTTATATTTATATCTTAAAGGAATGTTTTGGATAGTTCGACGAGTCAGTTGCTAATGATTATATTAGCATTTGTGTTTGTTGGGTTGAATGGGTTTTTCGTATTATCAGAGTTTGCAATAGTTAAGGTTAGACGCTCTAAATTAGAGGAATTAGCAAAAAAAAATAAGGGCAATGCAAAACTAGCATTAAAAATCACAAAATCACTAGATACTTATTTGAGCGCTACACAGCTTGGAATTACATTGTCATCGCTTGCTTTAGGTTGGATTGGTGAACCTGCGATTGCAAGACTTTTGGATAAACTTTTTGCACCATTTTTTGATGGAAATATAATTTTACTTCACACCATTAGCATTGCGATTGCCTTTGCATTAATCACATTTTTACATATTGTTTTTGGTGAGCTTGTGCCAAAATCCATTGCGATTGCGAAAGCAGAGCAATCCACTCTATTTGTAGCAAGACCGCTATATATTTTTAGAAATTTATTTTTTCCACTAATTAAAGCTTTTGAAATAGTTTCTGGATTTTTCTTGCGAAGAATTGGGATAGAGCCTACAAGTGATAATGAAAACGCTCACTCTGACGAAGAAATTAAGATAATTATAGGTGAGAGTTTAAAGGGTGGGTATTTGGATTCTATTGAAAGTGAGATTCTAAAAAATGCAGTTGATTTTAGTGATACAACTGCAAAGGAAGTGATGACCCCACGAAAGGATATAGTATGCCTATTTGCCGAAAATAGCTTTGAGGAAAATATGCAGATAGTAAAGCAAACAAATCACACTAGATACCCATATTGTAAAGAAGGCAAAGATAATGTTCTAGGAATGATACATATTAGGGATTTGCTCCAAGATTCTATACTTAAGAATAAAAAAGATTTTTCCTCTATCGTGCGTGAGCTTATAATCGCCCCAGAAACGACTTCAATATCAAGTATTTTGATGAAAATGAATAAGAAGCAAATCCACACAGCTCTAGTTGTAGATGAGTATGGCGGGACTGCTGGACTTCTTACAATGGAAGATATAATCGAGGAGATTATGGGTGATATTAGCGATGAGCACGATAAAAAGAATGATGATATAGTAAAAATTGATGATAACACTTATGAGATTGATGGAATGCTTGATATTGATAGCGTTAGCGAGGCTCTTAAATTTGAAGTGGAAGAAGATGTAGAGCAAGTAACTATAGGTGGGTATGTGTTTAATTTACTAGGTAAAGAGCCTGTGGTAGGTGATAGCGTGATAAGTGGGGATTTTGTCTTTGAGGTGCTAGAGATTGACGGAATACGAATTAAAAAAATAAAAGTAAAAATACTAAATGAAAATACAGAGGATAATGCAGAATAAACTATAACAAGCTATTTTCATAAATTTGTAAGTTTGCTAAATTAAAACGATAAATCAAACATAATTTCATATTTTCAAATCTTAATTATCACACCCTATGCATATGTCCTTATACCTAAAAACTAAAATTTATAAATCATCTTGACAAACATTTAGTGTAAGGCTGTATAATTATAATTTTAGATTCTCAAGAATCTAAAATTGCCAAAATACAAAATTAAAAGGAGATAATATGCTATTAGAAAACAATCTAAATGAGGCAAAAGAAGGGAAAAGAGTAAGTGCAGTGGGCTATTGCGTCAAAGATAAAGATTCTAAATTTGAAAAATTTATATTCTCTCGCCACGCAATGGGAGAAAATGATATAGTAATTGAGATTTTATTTGCTGGAATCTGCCATAGCGATATACATTCAGCAAAAAGTGAGTGGCATAAGGGAATCTACCCTATGGTGCCTGGACACGAAATAGCAGGAAAAGTCGTAGCAGTAGGCTCAAAAGTGAGTAAATTTAAAGTTGGCGATTATGCAGGAGTTGGATGTATGGTGAATTCTTGCGGTGAATGTGAGCCTTGTAAAAGAAGCAACGAGCAGTATTGCGAAAAAGGAATGGTAGCGACTTATGATTGCAAAGATTATTTTCATAATGATGAGCCAACCTATGGCGGGTATTCAAACAATATTGTTGTGAGCGAAAACTTTGCTGTGAATGTCCCAAAAGACGCACCACTTGATAAAGTAGCACCACTTCTTTGTGCTGGGATTACGACCTATTCACCAATTAAATTTAGCAAAGTAGGATCTGGAAGAAAAGTCGCAGTGGCTGGATTTGGCGGACTAGGCGTAATGGCAGTAAAATATGCACTCCAAATGGGAGCAGAAGTAAGCGTCTTTGCAAGAAATAAAAATAAAGAAAAAGAAGCACTTGCTTTAGGCGTTAAAAAGCTATACGATAGCACAGATTCTAAAGCTATAGAAGAGAGATTTGACTTTATAATCTCTACCATTCCCACACCTTATGAGATTACAGACTATTTAAAACTCTTAAGAGTAGGTGGAGAAATGGCAATAGTGGGCTTGCCACCAACAGAAGTTGATCCAAAAATTGGGGCAAGTGGCTTTATATGGAATGCACAGAAAAAAGTCTATGGCTCGATTATCGGTGGTATCAAGGAAACCCAAGAAATGCTAGACTTTTCTTTGAAGCATAAGATTTATCCTGAGACTGAAATAATTAGTGTAAACCAAATTGATGAGGCTTACACTAATCTTACCACTGGTAAGGCAAAATTCCGCTATGTAATAGATATGGCGACTTTGGAGAAATAAGACTAATTGCTAGAATCTGTAAAGTTTATAGTATGTTTAAAGCACTCAACTGGGCTTTAAACAATATAATATAGTTTAAAATATATTGCTATTAATTGCTATAAGTTTTAGGTTTTATAAATTAAGATTCTTGATTTTGATGCTGTATTTTAGATTTTTATTATAATCACTAAAGCTTGAAATTTATATATTTTGTTATTGCCATTCTACTTATAAGAGTTTTAGTTTTATCAGCTTCTTACCCACAAAAACTTTAGAAACTAAAATATTAATAACGCTAGAATCTATTTTGTAGATTCCGCTAAAACCAATATAAATGCTATGTTTTATTAAGATAGATTATAAATTTTATTTTTTGTGCTAAACCAAAAATAGTTTCATAGGTTTGCCTTGTGCCTTATTTGTTTTTGAAACCCTATTTATGGCTTTATTTGTAAATTTAAATCCCACTAAATATTTAACTTTTATCTTTATACATTTGGTTGATTTGATTACATTACAGATGCTCTAAATATATCTTTCATTTTTAAGCTCTTTTTATCCTCTCACACAACTAAATGCGAGAAACGAATAGAATTTATATTCCTCACATTAGCGATGTTCTACAAATTTCAGTTCTTATTTAAAGATATGAATTAGAAAATATATAGCCAATATCTTTGACTTCCCTGCATTCAACGAATTAATATTTTGATTGAAGTTTCTATATTAGTAAACATACTGCCCATTTTTCAACTTTGCTTATATCCCAGCTATCTATTATGTACACTAAAATCGCTTCTGTAATTTCGCAGTGTTTTTGCATTAAATATTTTAACCCAAAGCAAATTTCAGTTTCTGAAAATAAAAAGCTCATACCTATTATTTTGCTAGTTCTATTTTATGGGAAATATTTATGATTTTTAGATTTGGATTCTAATTTGCTGGAATTTGCTTATAAAATGTGATTGACTAGAATCTCAATAATTTTGCACTCCATACCACCGAATCCAAAAGTCACAAATGTTGCAATTAAGATTTTACTAAAAGCTAATATTTTAAATTTTAAACTAATATTTCTCCCTTTTATTTGCATTTATAATTTTTAAAATCCAAAATTTAATATAAAAATTGATTTTAATAATCATCCATTTTGTTTATTTATAAAATATTTTGCAATCTGGAATCTAATTAGATTCTAAGCTCAATATCATAAGAATCTATAATATTTTAGCTTTGATATTTCTCTTTAAGAAACTCCACAAATTGAGGAATCTTGCTTCCTATTTCAATTTTTGAGAGATTATTATACACTTTATTTCTATCTTTAAATTTTTTCAAACCCTTTATCAAACCCTTAACTTGAGCACTATCCTTCGCAACCCGAAGCCCGATTTTCTGCCATTCATAGAGCTGATAACTTTGATTTGGAGCGAGATTTAGTGCTATTGTTGGTGTAAGTGTAGATTGAAGTTCAACCATTGTTACACCACCGCCACTAATTGCCAAATCACACTCAAGCATTAGTTTCTTTAACGCTTTAGTGTCTAAATCCGTGTGAATAGTAGTGTTAAAGCCATATTGTAAAGGCTTGTGATTATGCGCTATAATAACATCAATCATCGCATATACGCATTCTTTCTCAATAATTTCTAGCACTTTTTGCGTATTATTAGCATAGTCATTACCCCCAAGCGTGATTAAAACCCTAACAATATCTTTATTTATCTTTTTTTCACTACGCTCTAAAAATTCATCTCTAAGTAGTCCATATTCGATACCTACAAACTTTTCATTTTTAATATCAATGTAATATTTATTTGCATTTAGCGCACCATTTAGTATGATTGAGTCTTGCGGATAAATCATTCTGCTAAAATCATCAAAAAACACGCATACTTTGGATTTTTCTACCATAGCTTTGCAAAACTCAAAGTTTGCATAATAAGAATCTATTATCAAAAGTGGTTTAGATTCTAATTTTTTATCTAGTATTGTCCTATTTATCTCATCTAGCCAATCAAAATGACTAGCTTCACTACTCTCAAAATCCCCTCTATTATAAAGCTCTACATAAAAATTAGCTTTTAATAAATGCTTTTTTAAAGCCACACATCTGCTTAAATGCCCTAGTCCAAAGTGATTTCCCGCTTCTGTTAAAATTACTGCTTGCATAGTATTTTGTATTTTATCTCCGCAATCTCCCAATCTTCTGGGGTATTAATATCTACTACATTTATTTGAGGCAGAATTATAGGCTTTGAATTTTTGCTAAAAATCGGCTTTTTATCCAAAAATTCCTTTACATATCCAATGTAAAACTGCCCTGCATCGTAGTAAAACACTTCTAAATCCTGACTTCTAGAATCTCTATAAGCCTCATCTAGCAAGAAAATTTCATCATTTTTGATATAAAATCCACGCAAAGGATTCGAGCTAAATTTACAAGCGCTAAAGCAGTATTTCCCGCTTTCTATTGCCCCTAATCCCATTTTTAAAAAATTTGATTTTAAAAGTGGTGTAGTGGGATAAATACAGCAAACTATATCATCATTTTTTAAAGCCAGATTTCTAACCTCATAACTAATCACATCTAAAGTCGTGCTAAAATCATCGCTTAACTCACTAGGACGCAAAGAATTACATTCTGCTTTAAAATTTTTTGCAATACTTTGGATTTCAATACTATCGGTGCTAACAACCACTTTATCAAAAAGATTTGAATCTAGCGCTAATTCTATCGCATAGGCGATTATTGGCTTTCCATAAAAATCCTTGATATTTTTATTTTTTATGCGTTTGCTTCCACCTCTAGCGGGGATTATTGCGATATTCATTTAGATTCCACTTTTTAGATTCTAAAATGGATAGGCTTGTTCAAGCTCTGCACTACCCCACTTTTTATGTCTTTTATTGCTTATATCACCTTCACTTGTGTAGTTAAGCTTAAGTTCTGATATGAATTTAGATTCTATTGTATTGTCGCTTGAAATATCATAGGGACGGATAACTCCACTAAGAAGCATAATCTTTTTTTCGCCATCTACCATAATTTGCCTTGTGCCTTCAATATAGTAATTTCCATTATTTAGCACTTTTATCACTCTAGCTGATAGCTCAAACTCCACGCTCTCGTTTCTATTTTGCGAACCTCCACCATTAAAATTCGTCTCTTTATTAGCTAGATTCATATTAAATGCACTTGCATTTCTAAATTCTTCTATATTTGTGGCGATTTCTTCATCTGTCCCATTATAATTCACACTAGGTGCGTTTAGTGTGCCTTCCTCCGCACCATTATAGGTTTTTTGAATACTAAAAGTTGCAGTTGATCTTTCATTCACTTTAACTAATAAAATATCATTCACTCTCATTGCCCTTCTATCTGCAAACATAGGACGCTCACCCTGCCCAAAAAGTGAGCCTAGTTTTGGAAACTCCTCGACAAAATCTTTTTCTGGCAGTTCCTCTACATATTTAGGCGGGCTAAAGTCCATTATTGGGTCAGCATAAATATTCAGCAATAATAATGATAAAATAAATATTTTTCTCATTTTAAATCTCACATTTTGATACAATTTTATCTCTCAAAGCAAAGTTTATTCCATAATATTTAAGGAGCAAAAATGACTATAAAAGAAAGATTAATGAATGATTTAAAAGAGGCAATGAAGCAAAACGACAGCTTTAAAAGGGATACCATAAGATTACTAAACTCTGCTTTCAAGCAGATTGAGGTTGATAAAAGAATTGAAATTAATGATAAAGAGGCTACAAAAATCTTGCTAAATGCAAAGAAACAGAGGTTAGATTCAATCCAGGCTTATAAAAATGCAAATAGAGAGGATTTAGTGGCAAAGGAAGAGGCGGAGCTAAAAATTATTTTAGAATATTTGCCAAAGCAATTATGTGATAGTGAGTTAGTATCTAAAATCAAAGAGATAATTGCAAAAGTCGGGGCAAAAGAGCCAAAAGATTTAGGCAAGGTTATGAGTGAGGCAAAAAGCCTTTATGAAGTGGCTGATGGAGCTAGGATTAGCAAAATTGCAAAAGATTTACTAAATAGTTTATGATATAATTTAATCTATATTAATTTTTAAGGAGAAATGATGAAAAAGATTGCGATTTTATGGACTATTTTATTGTCTAGTGGAGTTGCCTTTGCAGATGGAATTGAGTTAAAAGGACTTATAACAAGCATAGATAATGACAAGAAGACAATTAGTATAAATGGAACTTTAATTCAAGTGCTTCCGCAAACTGAAATTACACTCGATGACTGCGGAATCTTCGGCACAGATGTAAGAGGAAAATTTGTAGATTTAAAATTAAATTCATTTGTTGAGGCGGAAGTATTTGCAAATATGTTAAATGTAGCAGGAGAATATGCCACAGCTGATGCAGGAAAAAGTGGCGCTCCAGCATATATAGCTGAAGAAATAGAGCTAAAATGCGTCTCAAATAGTGCTTATTAATTTAAAATAAATTGTGAATCTTTATAGATAATTGATGTCCTCTCAAATCCTTTTAAAATTTTTAGATAGATTTTGAAGCGAGATATACAAAATTTTATCTTTTAGATTCGCAAGATTAATCAAATATTTTAAATATGATTTTTAAAGCTAGATTCAATTAAGGTTGTTTGTAAAGACAGATTTTTAGAAAAATTATTTAGATTATTAAGAGAATATTGTTTTATTACTAAATCAGATAATAATTTTTGAATAATTTATTTTAGAGCTTATTGTATTCCAAGTTTTAGTTTCTCTTGTTTTTTAGATTTGCTCCATTTTACTATTCATTTAGTTTTTTGTAATTTTTAGAATCTACTAACTTTTTAAAAATCAAATTATCCAAATTATTAGGATCTATATTTTAGATTCACTCTCATAACTTGTTTTAAAGGTCAAAATATGAAAAATTAGTTTCATTTGATAATAATAAGCTTTGCAAAATCTGCTAAATTTTAAATCATTTTGCCTTGTTTGTAGCTTTTATTTTTATATCTTTATTTGTCTAAATTCCTCTCTAATCGTATCTAACAAGACAAATTTGTCCTCTTTTAAAACACACCAATATTTAAAGCCATTTAGTCTTTTTGTTTTTATCCGCTCTGTGTTTGCTTGCTTTGTATTTGTTGCATTTGTCTGTTTTAGCAAAGCTGCAAGGCTATGTATATCATATTTTTGATTTTGATAGAGAAGTTTGCCATCTTTTGTGAGTTTTGGGTTTTCAAAATCTTGCGATACAAAATATTTTAAATCTTGTAAATCTTTGGTATTTAAATTTGATATTGGTTTGTTTTCTTTTTGATTTTTAGATTCTATTTTAGAATCTTTAGGGATTTTTTTGTCTTTTTAGATTCCATTTTTGTGGTTAATGAGTTATTTTTGGAGCTAGGTTTTACATTTTTAGAATCTTTATTATTTGGATTTATGTATTTTGCAGTGCTAGAATGTGCAATGCTAAATTCCACATTAAAATTTCTAATAAATTCTTTTAGATAAAAAACTTCATTTTCTCTTAAAAATCCATTTTCTATCATCTCGCTTAAAGTTACTTTGAGAGGCTTTGTGTCAAACTCTGCCCTAGCAATAGGTGAATCTTTAAAGCTAACAAGCTCTAGCCTCTTTTGCCCTGCTTTTATGTATTTTTCCTCTCTCTAGCATAATGTAGTGCCTGCCTAGTTTCTTTGCCATTGCCGCTGTGGTCATCGTCCCACCAAATGGGTCTAGCACAATAATCTCCCATTTTAGAGCTAATGGCAATTATCCTATATAGCAAGGATTCTGGCTTCTGCGTGCTATGGATTTTATCACCGATACTATCTTTTAGTCTCTCATTTCCATTGCAAACAGGAAGCTGCCATACACTGCTTAGCTGTCGCCTCTCTCCGTCCTTAAAGCCTACTATCTCGTTATTTAGCTCTTTTGCAGTCTTGTAATTAAAAGTATATTTTGATTTTTTACTCTTTGTCGCCCATATAAGTGTTTCATGTGAGTTATTTAGCCTTGTTCCGTGAAAATTTGGCATTGGATTGCTCTTTTGCCAAACTACATCATTGATAAACCAAAAGCCAAGCTCTTGCATAAGCCCACCAATACTATAAATACACTGCATAGAGCCTATCACCCAAATGCTACCATTTGGTTTTAGAATCCTAAAGCACTCCTTTAGCCACGTCTTGCTAAAGGCATTATAATCCTCATTATCCCTAAAGCTATCCCACGTATCATCACAACCGCTAAAATCACATCCCTCTGGTCGCTTTAACACTCCGCTAACCTGCATAAAATAAGGTGGGTCAGCAAATATTAAATCAATGCTAGAATCTGGAATCTGTTTTAATAACTTTAAGCTATCACCTTGCAAGATTCTATCAATTAGTTTATCTATGGGAATAGTTTTATTTATTTTGTATGAGTGATTTAAACAAAGATTTTTTTGTAGTAAGCTTTGATTTGTGGATTGGAAAGTAGATTCTGCCAAATTACTAGAATGTATAGAATCTAGTGATACATTTTTAGAGAGTGCAAAATCTTTACCACTTTTATGTGTAATGTTTTGCTTTGTTTGCAAAGATTTTGCTTCTTTTGATTTATTTGATTTTTGCTTTGCCATTTTTCCCTCACTCAAAAATTGAAATGATATTTTATTTTTTTAAAAAATCTATTAAATTAGATACTAAAATTTATGATAAGCTAGACTTTGTATTTAGCTTTAGATTCTAATGTGGCTAAAAATCACTAGAATATATGCTCATAATAATGTAGAGCTAGTTTAAACAATGCGATAAATCAAAGTTAGATTAAATTTTATATCACCCTATTTTTGCAATATTTAAAATAAAGTCTGTATAATTCTAATTTTATTCTATTTTAAAGGTTTTATTATGGGTAAATGTGATGTTGTAGTTGGAATCCAATGGGGTGATGAGGGGAAAGGAAAGATTGTAGATAATCTAGCAAAGGATTATGATATTGTTGTTCGCTATCAAGGTGGGCATAATGCTGGGCATACAATCGTTTGCAATGGCAAGAAAATCGCCCTACATCTAATTCCTAGTGGAATCTTATATGATAATGTGCTAAATTTAATCGGTAATGGGGTTGTGATAAAACCTGAAGCATTTTTAGATGAAATATCGCAGTTTAGCAATGTGGAGGGTAGAATTTACATTAGTCCAAAGGCACATTTGATACTTCCATACCACGAAATACTCGATAAACTAAAAGAAAGTGATGATAAAACTTCAATAGGCACTACTAAAAAAGGTATAGGTCCAGCCTATGTAGATAAAGTCGCTAGAAGTGGTTTTAGAGTGGGTGATTTGCTAACTCTTCCCACTTTGTTAAAAAAGCTAGAATCCCATTTAAACTCACTTAAAAATTGCAAAGATTTTCATAATGTGGAGCTTCCTAGCTTTGAGACTTTAAGTAGAGATTTGAGAGACTATTCACAAAAATTAACTCCATTTATAAAAGATACAAACAAAATCCTTTGGGACGCATTAGATAATAATAAAAAGATTCTTCTAGAGGGCGCACAAGGTAGTATGCTTGATATTGACCACGGCACCTATCCTTTTGTAACAAGCTCTACTACGATTTCATCTGGGGCGTGCAGTGGAAGCGGGATCTCACCAAAAGATATTGATGAGGTAATAGGTGTAGCAAAAGCCTACTGCACTAGAGTTGGAAAGGGTGGCTTTCCAAGTGAGGATTTCGGCGATGATGGAAAAAGATTATTTGAAAATGGCAAGGAATTTGGCACTACAACGGGTAGGGTTAGGCGCTGTGGTTGGTTTGACGCTGTGGCTGTGAAATATGCATTGAGGCTAAATGGCGTTACAAACCTTGCGATTATGAAACTGGATGTGCTAGATGGATTTGAGAAAATCAAAGTTTGTGTTGGTTACAAAAAAGATGGTGAGATTTTGCAATCATATCCTTTTAGTTTAGATGGTGTAGAACCTGTATATAGGGAATTTAACGGATTTGATAAAACTTATGGAGTAAGAGAGTTTGAAGCACTTCCAAAAGAGGCAAAAGACTATATTTTAGAATTAGAGAAAATTTTAGGAGTTAGAATCTCTACAATATCAACAAGCCCAGATAGAGAAGATACGATTAAACGATGAAAACCAAATTTAGCGGAATCTTAAAACTAAAAAATGATATTTTAAAAAAAATTGAAAGAGAAATACTAGAGGTAAATTCACTAATACAGGCTAAAGAACAAGAAATTTTAGCGCTAAAAAATTCTTTATCTTCTCTATCTCCCCCAAGTGGGCGAAAATATGCTGAATTTTTGGCTTTTAGGGAGAATTTAAGCAATATTAGAATAACTATAGATAATGAAAACAATCTTTTAGAAATGTTTAAAGCTCGTAAAATCGATATCCTAAAGCAATACAAAATAGCCAAAATAGAGTATGAAAAGATAAATTATTTGCATTTAGAGGAAGTCAAAAACATTCTGAAAGCGGCAAAAGCAAAGGAGCAGTTAGAACTTGATGAATTTGGCGGAATCTTGCATTACATAAAATAAGGAGATTTTTTGTTAAGATTAATTATTTTTGGTTTGGTTGCATTTGGTGTGACTAGTGCAGAGCAGAGTGCTGTGATAAATTGCAATAAAATTTTTGAGCTTCGTAAAGAGGAAATACAAAATGAATTAGCTGAGATTGAGGAGCAAAAGAGGATTATAAGCTCACTTTATAGCCAACAGCAGAATCTTAATAATAAAAGATTAGATGAATTAAAAATCCAAGAGCAAAAGGTGGAATCTTTGCTAAAGGAAGCAAAAAATAAAGAAGAAGAAATTAGAGAGTTAATCAAAAAAAATGAAGAGATATTAGCACAAATTGATAATAAAAAGAATGAGAAAATTTCGCAAACTTACTCTAAAATGAAAGATTCTAAAGCTGGTGCTATTATAGACAATATGCCGCTAAATCAGGCAGCAGAGATATTATTCTCAATGGATTCTAAAGATATAGGCAAGATTCTATCTAAAATGGATTCGCAAAAAGCTGCCAAACTAACAGAAGTGCTAAAAAAGGGACCTCCATTTGAAATTGAGGAATAATCAAGCAAAACATAGGCAATAGTTAAAATAAATTGAGCATAGTTTTAAAAGCCTAAAGTTTGGCTAGGCGTATTTTAGAACTTAAAAAATTGTAATTGCTTTATTGATTGATACAAAGATGTTTGCTAAATATAATTTGTTTTATGCAAATAAGGCTTTGATAAAATTTAATTTTTAAAATACATTTAACCCAAAATATTTTTCTTACAGGCTAAAATAATCCTTAAACAAATTTAATAAATACATTAAGATATAAAATATAAAAAATGGTGATAAAATTACTCTAATCCTAAAAACTATATTCCATATTTTAATTTTTACAAACTCTATACAACTAAACTTAGAATTTATCATTTTAATAATTTATTATTTATACTTCCAAAGATTCTATCAAACTTAACATCATTCTTTTATTTTTAATTCGTATAAACTTTTAGCATTAATTAAAAAGATATCTAATTAATGCTATGCTATTTTGCCATACCTTGCATTTTAGAGATTATTCTACAATTTTGAAACTATATTGTAAGTATCTTGTGCGATTACTAGTTCTTCATTCGTTGGAATGACACAAACTTTTACTTTGGAATCTGGGGTTGAGATAACAGCTTCTGTGCCTATTGTATTGACATTTATATTTTCATCTAATCTAACTCCTAGGAAGCCGAGATGTTCGACTATCATTCCTCTTATATATACAGCATTCTCACCAACTCCTGCACAAAATGCCACCGCATCTACACCATTCATCGCAGCCATATAAGAGCCAATATATTTTGCTACTCGATATGCAAAAACTCTCCTAGCTAGTTTTGCTAATTCATTTCCCTCACCCTCAGCCTTAAGCAAATCTCTAAAGTCGCTTGATAGCTTTGAGATTCCAAGCACCCCGCTTTTTTTATTCAAAATGTTTAAAATTTCATCAATGTTTATATTCTCCTTTTTTGCAATATATTGCAACACTGCTGGGTCTAAATCACCGCTTCTAGTTCCCATTGCAATGCCCTCAAGCGGAGATAGTCCCATACTCGTATCTATACTTTTGCCATTTTTTACCGCACAAATTGACGAGCCATTTCCTAAATGACAAGTGATAATTTTAGAGTTATTTATATCAAGTCCTAAATATTCAGCCGTTCTCTTGCTTACATAGCTGTGGCTTGTGCCGTGGAATCCATATTTTCTAATCTTATATTTCTCATACCATTCATAAGGTAAGGCATACAAATAAGCTTTTGGCTCGATAGTTTGGTGAAATGCAGTATCAAATACCACAACCATAGGAGTGTATGGCATTAAATACCTGCAAGCCTCTAGTCCTATCACATGAGCTGGATTGTGAAGTGGTGCTAGATCACTATAATCTCTTATTTTTTCAATTACATCATCATTTACCAAAGTAGAAGTTACAAAATGCTCTCCACCATGCACTATTCTATGCCCTATTGCTTTGATTTCATTTAGTGAAGATATTGCACCATATTCTTTATTAGTTAATGCGTCAAATACATAACCTATCGCACTTTTATGATCTGGCATAGGCAAATTTTGCTCTATTTTTTTATCTTTTGATTTATATTTTAAAATACTGCCATCAAGGTTTATTCTATCACATATTCCAGATGCTAGGATTTCTTTTGTAGTTATATTTATTAATTGATATTTTAGTGATGAACTCCCACAATTTATTACTAATATATCCATTTTATCTCCTTTATTTTAATTATTTGCTTGTAAAGCTGTAATGGCAACGGTTCCCACTATATCATCACTATTGCAACCTCTGCTTAGATCATTAATAGGCTGTGCCATACCTTGAGTAAGCGGTCCATAAGCCTCTGCTTTAGCCAATCTTTGTACTAATTTATATCCTATATTTCCTGCGTCAATATCTGGAAAAATTAGCACATTTGCATTTCCTGCAATGCTAGAATCTGGTGCTTTTGATTTACCCACACTTGGCACAATTGCTGCATCAAGCTGTAATTCTCCATCTATTTGCAGATTCGGATTTAGCTCTTTTACCACATCTAGTGCAGAGCAAACTTTATCGATTTTGCAATGCTTGGCACTAGCACGAGTTGAATGGCTTAATAATGCGACTTTTGCCTCCTCTCCTGTTATTTGCGTGAAAGTTTTTGCGCTTGAAATTGCAATTTGTGCTAATTCATTGCAGTTTGGTTCTTGCACTAATGCACAATCGCTAAAAGCAAAGATCCCACTTCCTTTATATTGGAATCCAAAAGGAGTCTCTGGCACCACCATAAAGAAAATACTAGAAACTAGTTTTGTATCTTTTGCAGTTCCTACAATTTGCAATGCGGCGCGTAGGACATTCGCAGTGGAGTTTATAGCTCCTGCTACCATTCCATCAGCCTCTTTATCTTTTACTAATGCTACTCCAAAATAAAGAGTGTCATTTAGCAATAAATCTCTCGCTTTTTCTTTTGTCATACCTTTATGTGAGCGTAGTTCCATAAACATATCAATATATTTTTCAATCAAATCACTTTCTTTTGGATTAATAATTTTTGCTTTATCTAAACTTGCATTATTTCCTAATATTTTATCTTTGTCTCCTAGAAGTATGAGTTTGGCAAATCCCTCTTGCAAAATCTTTGCTGCTGCTTCAATAGTGCGAATATCGCTAGTTTCTGGTAAAACTATCGTTTTTAGATTCTGTTTTGCTCTATTCTTTATATCATTTATAAAATCCATTTTCACCACCTTTATTTTGTAAAATAATGCTAAATAATAGTAAAAAATACTTTAATAAATACCAAAAAGATATTATAAAAGTATTATATTTATATTACTAAAATGTATATTTTTTACAAAAAATTATGTGATTTGATTTTTTTTTGATAGAATAACGCTTTTATTTACTATTTTGAAATAAATTTTGGACCGGTGGGTGAGTTGGCTTAAACCACATCCCTGCTAAGGATGCGTAGTCGCAAGATTACCGAGGGTTCGAATCCCTCCCTGTCCGCCATATATTCTTCAAACATATTTCTTAATTTTTAATAAGTTTTAATTTACTGATTTTGTATTTATTTTTAGTAAATAGAATTATCTCTGCAAAAATTAATTACAAAGCTTAAAACCTCTTTTTTATCTGTCATAATATTTTACTTTTAATAAATCTTTAATGTTTGGATTGCAAAATTTGTGTAATAATTTTGTCTATCTGTCAAAAATAATTCAAACTTATTTCTCTATTGTTTTGTGAGGTTTAAAGATTATAATTTTTTGGGTTCTGTTATAGTTTATGCCATCGCAAGACTGGGGCAAGTTCAAATAAATTAAGATTTACTATGAAAATATAGTAGAAAGCCTTTGGCAAAATTATATCTAAATTCAATCTTTTTGGTTGGAAATCAAGTTTAAAATTAGTCAAGTGGGTTTTTGTAGCTTAAGTCTTACTCTTTATACTAAATAATATTTAATTATTAATTCTATTAATAATTTTAACTATAAATAACAAACTTATCATTAATCAAGAGCTTGGGCATAATCACATAAAAATCTACCTACTATTAGTCACCAATAAAACAAATTTTAGTATTTAGATTCCACAATTTTAGGATTTTGTTATTTAATTTTGTTGTTTTAAATTTTTGCATAGTTTGTATTGCTATATGCTATAATCGTGTTTTAATTTACCCAAATGGAGCCAATCTAATGCAAAACATCTCTAATCTTCCTATTATCCCTATTATGCATTGCTTTGATGAAAATTACTGCTTGCCAGCCGCTGTATCATTCTACTCTATGCTAAAGTATGCTAATAAAAATTATTTCTACAAGCTTTATGTCCTGCATAGCGATAATATTAGTAAAGATTCACAAGAAAAATTAAAGCAAACTATCGCTATTTTCCCTAATGCCAGTTTGGAATTTATAAACAAAGGAGGATTTTATGATGATTTATGGGAGAAATTGAAAAGTAGAGCACATTTTTCTAAAGATATGTTTTATAAGCTAAGCGTTGCCTCCAGCTTTCCGCAATATGACAAAATGATAGTAACCGATGTAGATGTCCTATGGCAAGGCGATATATCAGTGGAGTTTGATAAGTTTGAAAATGGGGGGGGGTGGCAACTATATAGGTGGCTATGATGCTCCAGTGCTAAATAGTAATTGTCCTTTAAGAAAATTTGCTAAAACATATGAGCTAAAATGGAACAAAGAGGAGAGAGATAAGATTAACACTATCGGTGGGGGATTTTTGATATATAATCTAGCAAAAATGAGACAGGATAACATAGAATCTAAATTTTTAGAATATTGTGAAAATAATATAGATAGGCTTTTGCAGCCAGAACAAGATGTTATTAATATGGTGTGCTATCCACATATAAAAAAGCTTAGTAAAAATGGTATGGTTAGCACATATTTTTGGAGTAACTTTGATATTGATGAGAAAAAAAACAATGCCTCGTGGAGCAAGGAAGATATAGAATATGCACTAAATTACCCAATCCAAGTGCATTACGCAGGAGTAAAAAAGCCATGGAAAGACTTTAATATTATCAAATGGCAAGAATGGTGTATAATTTTAGCACAGACAAATTATTTTAGCCAATGGGTAGATTCCATCTATAAATATAAAGAAATGTTTGATAAATACAAAGGCGGGGATTTGTATGTGAAATTTAAGACCATCATTCCTTTTGCTCCGATATTTGAGTTTGCAAAAAAGAGAGGAATTTTTAGAATAAGAATATTAAATCTTAAGCTATATATAGACTTTTCAATGTTTAGAAAAGCAAAAAATAAATAGCTATGAAAACTTATAAGTTCAAAGTAAGAATCTATTTATTAATGCTAATATGGGGCTTAACATCTAAAATTGTTTTATTTAGAATTTATGCTAATTTGCTAAATTTATAATTTTTAAAGAATTTTACTAATTATAAGATTTTAAAAATAAGATTAAATAATTTTAGTAATTTTGATCCTGTTTGTTGAGTTTTTAAAATCCATCTGTATGTAAGATTTTATGTTTTTTAAGCTTGATTTTTTGTCATTCTTTTGAAATTACTTTAATCAATATTTATATTTTTAAAATCTTTATTGCTTAAATATCTTTGAGAATTCTCCAGCACTTTAGCAGTCTCTCAAAGCTAAATGTAGCATTTGCAGGGCTTGTCGATGGAAAAGATAGAATTTTAATTTCTCTTTTTAATATTTTTGTTAATTTTGGCGAGGGTGTAAAAACTTTGCAGTGCGAGGATTTAGAATATGAAGTTTTAGAATTCAAATTTTTAAAATGCGATGATTTTGCAAGTTTAGATTCTAATATTATAGATTCTGCCTCTATTTTGGCTTTAATTTTAGATTCCATAAATGTAAGTGTGGAATCTAACTTTGCATTCGACTTAAAATTAGTAAAATAGATATTTTGATATGGGCTAGAATCTGTATTTATAAGCTTGATTTCAATTTTATATGATTTTAAATATTTGATGAATAAATTTGTAGCTTTAGTGCCATTTAGTACAATTGTGCTAATGTTTGAGCTTTTTAGCAATGAAATAATATCATTAAAAGATAGCGCTTTAAGCGTGGAATCATCAGAGTTTTTAATCTCACATTCTTTTGCTATATCCCAAAGAACGATATGATTAGTCTTAAGAAATGATAGTTTTGCTTGCGTAGTAGAAAGTTGGTTGTTAAAATTATTTAAACATATATCCATATTTTTAGAATCATTAAGATTCTTTTTTAAAGCCTTTGATTTGCGGCTATTTTGAGATGCACAGGGCAGATTTTTTATATTTTTAGATTCCACTATTTTAGAATCTAGTCTAAAGATCTCTCTCACAAGATTCCAGAATCTATTTCTAGTATTTGCATAGTAAAAGCCTCTTTCCCTTGAGATTATTGAAGGAAAAGATCCTAGAATAAGAATGTTAGAATCCTCATATATCGGCGTGTGTGAAAATGGATGTGAGAGCATTAAAAAAACCTTATTTAAAATATTTGGCAATTTTATCAAACTAGAATAAAAATTTTAAAATTTAAATGGTAATTTTTAAAAATAGTTGTTTAAAAAGGCTGTCATAAAAAATTACAAGAATAATAAATATTTTAAAAGGCTTGATTATGTCTAAACCTCCAAAAAAAGAGATAAATAAATATCGTAGAACCAAAAAAGAGTGGCAAGAAAATATCAACTAAAGATATCCTAAAAAATCTTTGTCCTAAATGTAGTGTAATAGAAGTGCAAGGAGAAACAAAGTGAAAAATATTTGCACCTCTTTATTTTTTTATTGATTATTAAATAATGATAATGAGCTATTGATTTTAAATGGCAATCTTTTGATAAAGCAAATAAAGTTTGTGATTGAAAATTTTTAGGGCTATTGGTTAGATGGCGGTGTTGTAGTGCTTAATGAAAGCCTTAAAATATGGCTATGTTTTGATTGATAAAAATGATTTAGTTTAAATGGTTAGAGAAGAGGAAGTTATCTAAAAATAGGTTCTCCATAAATAACGATTATCACAGAATATAGTGTAAAATAAATGTAAACGAGTATAAAAAGGTGATATTACCGTAATGGAACATAATGAAATAACAAACTTTAAATGTTTTGAATATGGCACTCAAAATGTTGTAGCGGAATATATTAGAGTAAATAATGATAAGTATTTTGAAAATAGTAATTCTAAATAGGAATAGAGTTGATAATAGATTCCAAATAAAAATAATAAGGCAAGTGATAGAATCTAAAAAAGTAGTAAGACTAGCGAGTAAAATAATTTATAGTTTTTATTTATTAAAGTTTGTGTCAAAATTAGGAGTAGATGAGTGATAGAATCTAAAAATATATCAATAATCACAAAGTGCAATTGACAAAGTAAATACTCCAAAATACCTAGAAAGTATAAGAAAACACTTGCCACAAGCAGAAATAATCTTATTCACCTATGAAGATTCTAATGTGAGAGATTAGATGTGGTTTAGAGAGGACAGGAACTGAATAATTATATTTAAAAATTTCTATCATTATGTTTGGCTTGTGTACTTAAAAAAGCTATGCCCTCCCACATAAAACTTCATATATTCCGTATTAAAATTATCTACATTACTTTGATATTTTGTCAATAAATGCGGGGACTATGGCACAAGATTTGTCTAAGATTCTAGATTTTATAAGATTCCAAATTGTGCATTTTAGAAAATTTAAGTTAACTTAAATTCACATCATTATTATTTTTTAAGTGCTTATATTTTACAATAGATGCTCATTATAAAATTTTACAATAATGGGAGTGATAAATGCTAGAGATTAGGTGGCATAGCCGTGCAGGACAGGGGGCTGTAACAGGAGCAAAAGGTTTGGCTGATGTGGTATCTCAAACAGGCAAAAAAGTGCAAGCATTTGCATTTTATGGCTCTGCTAAAAGAGGTGCTGCAATGACTGCGTATAATAGAATTGATGATAATGATATACTAAATCACGAGAAGTTTATGAGCCCAGATTATGTTCTGGTAATTGACCCTGGGCTAACTTTCATTACAAATATTTGTGAATTTGAGAAAAAAGAGACAAAATATATTATAACAACGCATTTTAGCAAAGAAGAGCTGTTAGAGAAAAAGCCAGAGCTAAAAGGCAAACAAGTTTTTGTCCTAGATTGCATTAGAATCTCTCAAGAGACTTTAGGAAGACCTATTCCAAATGCACCTATGCTTGGTGCATTTATAAAGATTTCTGGGATTCTTGAGCTAGACTTTTTCTTAGAATCTTTTAAGAAAGTGTTAGGTAAGAAATTATCACAAAAAGTCATAGACCAAAATATGTTAGCAATTAAACGCGCTTATGATGAAGTAAATTAAACCTATAAGGAGAAAATATGGATTATAAAGGTTGGAATGAATTTGAAATAGGCTCTGTGTTATTTCCACTAGAAGGTTCCGCTAATAAAGATATTTTAGATAAACATCAGGAGAATAGGGATTATACAAAAAATAGTTCTTATGTAGCTAGTGTTGCTCATTGGCGAGTTGATAAGCCTGTATTTAATGCAGAGCATTGTATAAATTGCTTTAATTGTTGGGTATATTGCCCTGATAGTTCGATTCTAGCTAGAAATGAAAAGATGAGTGGGATTGACTATGTGCATTGCAAAGGTTGTGGCTTATGCTCTAGCGTATGCCCTACGAATCCAAAGTCATTGCTTATGTATAGTGATTATGAAGATAATGATGAAATATTAAAATCTTGGCCAAAAAAAGAAGAAAAGAATAAGTAAGGAGAAAGTTATGGCATTAAAAATGGAATTACACAAAATAGAGGTTTGGGACGGAAATATGGCAGCAAGTCAAGCAATGAGACAAGCACAAATTGATGTCGTAGCAGCATATCCTATTACTCCTTCAACTCCTATTGTGCAAAATTATGGTAGCTTTGTGGCAAATGGTTATGTAGATGGTGAATTTGTAATGGTAGAATCTGAACACGCTGCTATGAGTGGCTGTGTAGGTGCTTCTGCTGCTGGAGGACGCGTAGCGACAGCTACAAGCTCTCAAGGTTTCGCTTTAATGGTAGAGGTTTTGTATCAAGCTTCTGGAATGAGACTACCAATACTGCTAAATCTAGTCAATCGTGCTTTAGCTTCACCACTTAATGTAAATGGGGACCACTCTGATATGTATTTAAGTAGAGATACAGGCTGGATTAGCCTATGTACTTACAATCCACAAGAGGCTTATGATTTTAATCTAATGGGCTTTAAGATTGCTGAGGATTTGAGAGTTAGGATTCCTGTTATTGTCAATCAAGATGGCTTTATTTGCTCACACACTGCACAGAATGTAATGCCATTAGACGATGATGAGGCTTATAAATTTATAGGTGATTACAAAGAATATAATGCAATGCTAAATTTTAGTAAACCAGTAACTTACGGATCACAGACAGAGGAAGATTGGCATTTTGAGCATAAAGCACAGCTTCATAATGCAATTATGAATTCTAAATCTGTGATTGAAGAAGTATTTAGTGATTTTGCTAAGTTAACAGGGAGAAAATACAATATCGTAGAATCTTATGATGCGCAAGATGCAGATTTAATAATAGTAGCACTTGGCACAAGTGTAGAATCTGCAAGAGTAGCAAGTAAAAAAATAAGAGAGCAGGGGTTAAAAACAGGTGTTGTTTCTATTAGAACTTTGCGCCCATTTCCTTACAAAGAGCTAGGAGAAGCACTTAAAAATGCTAAAGCCATTGCTACACTTGATAGAAGTCTTCCAGCTGGTGCTATGGGAATGCTATTTAATGAAGTAGCAGCGTGTATATATCAGTTAGAAGGCACAAAACATCCTGTTCTGTCAAACTATATTTATGGTTTAGGTGGTAGAGATTTAACACAAGCAAATTTAGAGCATATTTATAAACAGCTAGATAGCAATGCTAAAGCAGGTAAGCTAACGCACCCCACACAGCAATTTATTGGTCTTCGCGGTAAAGAAATAGGTTTTAATTAGGAGGAAAAAATGACAAGAGAAATTAAGAATTTAAAGCAGTTTTCAACAGCAGCAGAAAGATTTGAAGGTTCGCATTTACTTTGTCCAGGCTGTGCGCATGGAATAATTGTTAGAGAGGTTTTAAATGCTTCAGATGCTCCTATTTTACTTGGAACTTCAACAGGTTGCCTAGAGGTATCAACCGCAGTTTATCCATATACTTCTTGGGATGTGCCCTGGATTCATATAGGATTTGAGAATAGCTCAACTGCAATAGCAGGAGCAGAAGCAATGTATAAAGCTTTAGCCAAAAAAGGCAGATATACAGGACAAAAGCCTAGATTTGTAGCATTTGGTGGCGATGGTTCTACTTATGATATTGGATTTCAGTGGATTAGTGGCTGTTTTGAAAGAGGGCATGATATAACTTATATTTGTCTTGATAATGAGGTTTATGCAAATACAGGAGGTCAAAGAAGTGGTTCAACCCCGCTTGGCTCATCAACTTCTACTTCACCTGCTGGAAATGTAAGCTATGGTAAAAAAGAAAAAAAGAAAGATATTTTACTTATTATGGCGGCACATGGAGCGCCTTATGTGGCTCAAGTAGCACCTAATAAATGGAAAGATATGAATAAAAAAATCAAAAAAGCGATAGACATAGAAGGACCTACTTTTATCAATGCTATGAGTGCTTGCACGACAGAATGGAAGTTTGATTCAAATAAGACTATCGATGTGAGTGATTTAGCAGTAGATTCGCTTGTGTTCCCATTGTTTGAGATAGTAAATGGAGTGGAGCTCAATATCACATATCGCCCTAAAAATGTAATTCCTGTGCGTGATTATTTGGCTGCACAAGGGAGATTTAAACATCTTTTCAAAAAAGAAAATGAGCATATAATAGAGCAATTCCAAAAAGATGTGGATAAAAGATGGGAATATTTGCAAAGAAAAGAGGAAGCTAGGGTTTAAAATCTTTACACACAATAGAATATAGTTTTAGATTCCACTTTGAATGTGGAATTCATTTAGATTCTAAAGAATTTAGCTAAAAATATTTAGCCACAACTTATTTTAATAATCCAAATTTAGAATCTTAACTTAAGATTATTAATATAATCAAAAGAGTTACTTTAAGCTTAAAAAATGAGATTATTGGAATAAATTTACAAAAATTTAAGTGCCATAATTTTCATTTTATGATAAATATATATTTTTTAATTTTAAAATATTGATTGGACTAGATTTTATTTATAGTTAGCGATTTTTATTTATTTGATATAAGTATAAATTTCTAAAATTTCTAGCAATGTATTTTTTTGTAAGCTCTTAATAGTATTTTTTGTGAGAGTAAATGGTAGAAATATTAAAAAGCTATTTCTAAAGTAATTTATTTAGATTTTAATTTTTGGCTAATAAATGTAAATGGCTATATAAACATATGACAATAATTCTATCCCCCCCCAATATTATTTGAAAATAAAATTATCTTTAATAAAGAAAAATACTCTATAAATTTGCTATTGATAAGTTTAGATTAATCATAAAATTTGCTTTAAAATGATAATTTTAATTTCTATATATGCAGCAGGTTTATTAAAGTTATTTAAAGTATTTGTATTTATTAAGTTTAAGATTGGAATTTTAATAGACTTGCTTCCCCATTTTAATAAGTGTTGAATTTATATTATTAGAATGTCGCATAGAAATATTTTAGTATCAAAGTAAAGTTTTAAATATGGATTTTTAATTAGGTTTATATAAAAATATTTCATAATAACTGCAAAATAATTTGCCCTCATATTTTATAAATTATTTTATCTAGATAAGTAGAGGAAAAAGGATTTGAATCAATATCAAGATCCTTTAATCTAGCTTCAGTTTAATATTTAAAAAAAAGCTAGATTCTAAACTTTTTATAACTATCCCAAATTAAGAGCTCTTAATTTGGGATTTTATAATCATCATTCAATTTTAAAATTGTAGAGTTAATTTAAAAGCTATTTATGATTCTTAATCTAGCACAATAGTCCTTGAGCCTGTGCTTTGATAGACTAAGATTCTCTTTGGTTTGTTTTTATATTTATTCATTGCATTATTAAAATCTGCTACATTGTTTATTGTAATATCCTCTATTTGAGAGATTATATCTCCTTTTTCAAATCCAGCTTTGGAAGCTTTGCTGTTATCTACCACTTCACTTACTATTACACCATTAAAATTGCTAGGTATTCTATACATTTGTCGAATCTGATTTGTTAGATTTTCTACGCTTAAGCCAGTGCTATTAGAGCCTTTTTGGTTACTATTATTTGAAGGATTATTGCTACTAGTTTCTATATCATTTTTAGATTTATCTAGTTTCACTTTTGTGTTATATTCTTTTTTATTCCTTATGTATGTGATATCTACAACTTCATTTGGACTAAAAGAACCTATGATATTCTTTAAATCGGAAGCAGAATTAATCGGCTTATTATTTACTGCTGTAATTAAATCCCACACTTTGATTCCAGCTTTTGCTGCTGCAGAATCTTTATCTAGGCTTACTATCACAGCACCACTTTTTCCATTGTAGAGATTTGATAAATTGTCACTAACATCTTGAATCCCAACTCCTAAAAATCCTCGCTCAATACTTCCTTTTTCAATTAATGTGGTAGTAATTTTTTTTACCATATCTGAAGGTATTGCGAATCCTATGCCGTGATTTCCACCAGTGCGTGATAATATAGCTGTATTTATACCAATCAATGCTCCTCTGCTATCTACTAAAGCACCACCAGAATTCCCAGGATTAATACTTGCATCTGTTTGAATAAAGTTTTCATAATCATTTATTCCAACATCTCTTTTATTTAAAGCAGAGATAATACCTTGTGTCACGCTTTCACCCACACCAAAAGGATTTCCAATCGCAAACACAACATCGCCTACCATTAAATCATTGCTATTCCCTAGCTTTGCGTAAGGAAGATTATTTTGATTTATTTTAATCACTGCTAAATCGCTTCGTGGGTCTTTACCAATGATTTTTGCTTCATATTCTTTTTTTGTATTATTATGAAGTGAGACTAGAATCTTATCTGCTCCATCAATCACATGGTTATTTGTAACAATATAACCATCTTTTGAGATTATCACTCCACTCCCAAGCGAACGTTCAACTCTATCTTTTGGCATATTTTGGTATAAATCTCCAAAAAATTGCTGAAAAAATGGATCGCTAAACATAGGATGATTTGTCATATTGTTAGATACTTTTTTCTGTGTAGAGATATTAACTACACTTTTTTTCACCTCACTAATTGCACTATTATATGATTTGATAGTATTTTGTGATTGTGTTGGAATTTCTCTATTTGAAACATTTGGTAATTCCTCGAAATTAAATGCGAATACTAAAAATGGAATTATTAAAAAATATAAAATTTTCATTATTTTCTCCTTAAAAAATCATTGTATTGATAATATAGAATTAATATTTTAAATTATCAATGTAATTTTAACAAATATTAAAAATTTTAGAACCAATTCTTAACATATTTGCACCATTGCTAATTGCAATTTTATAATCATCACTCATTCCACAGGATAGAATTCTAGCTCCAAGGCTATTTAATTTATCAAAAATATCTTTTGCCTTTCTAAAATCAGATTCTATCGTCTTTGTATCTTTTGTATTGCTTGCTATGCTCATAATACCTTGTAGCTTAATATTTGGGCAAGTTTGCATTATGGTTTCGTATGATTGTAAGGCAGATTCCACGCTAAAACCACTTTTACTTGTTTCATTTGATATATTTACTTGCAAAAGGCAGTTTAGTGTTTTATTTTCTCTTTTTAATCTTGATTGCAAGGCATTTGCAATTTTTATAGAATCTAGTGCTTGAAAAAGTGATGGATTTAAACTTAAAAGATGATTTATTTTATTTTCTTGCAAAGTTCCTATAAAATGCCACTCCAATGGTAATGTATTTGAAAGCTCAATTTTTTGTTTTAAATCTTGCACTTTATTTTCACCAAAAGCCCTTTGTCCAACATTATACAGAGCTATAATCTCATTTATTGAGGCGTATTTTGAAACTGCAACTAGCTTGATAATTTGATGAGGTGAGTATTTTAAGCGTTCAATCTCAATTTCTTCAATTAGTTTAGTTAGATTTGCTCTCAATTTTTCTTGCAAATTCTTATCTATCATTTTTCCTCCATTTATACGCTTATGGAAGCGGAGTTTTAGTCGTAATCCTACTTATATCATTATAGATTCCAAGTGCCATTAGAGCTAAAAGTAGTGCCCAGCCAAAGAGTGTCAGTTTATAAATAATATTTTCATCTAATGCTTTTTTGGTAATCCACTCATACAAGCTAAAGATGATGTGTCCTCCATCAAGTGCTGGAATGGGAAAGAGGTTTAGGATTCCAAGATTTATTGAGATTAATGCAGTTATACCAAATAGCGCAACCATTCCGCTATCTGTGGCAGATGAGATTATCTGCACTATTGCGATAGGTCCTCCTAGCTCACTTGTTGGGAGGATTCCTGTGATTAGCTTTTGAACTCCAAGGAGAATTAATTTTCCAGCATAAAGCGTCTCATTAAATGCAAAAGGGATTATCTCGCTAAAACTATATTTTACAATTCCTACTTCACCACTTGCTTTTATACCTATAAAGCTTTGTTTTACATCCTCTCCAAAGATATTTTTACTATCTTTAATCTCTGGTGTTATTGTAGTTTGAAAAATATTTCCATTTCGCTCATATTTTATATTTATAGAGTTTTGTTTTTGGCTAATTTTTTCTACTATATTTTTCCAAGTTTTTATATCTTTTGAATCTATTTTTATTATTTTATCTCCAGCAATTAGTCCAGCATTTCTAGCAGGCGAATTTTCTAATGTTTCACCAATGATAGGAAGGACTGAATTTATCCCAATTAGCCCAATAATAATGTAAAGCAAAAATGCTAATAAAATATTTGCTCCGCTTCCAGCAAATAAAATACATATTTTTTTCCAAGGGGCTTTTGTATTAAAACTATCATCATCACTATTTTTTAAAATTGGGTTTAAATCATCCTGCCCTTTCATTTTAACATAGCCACCAAGAGGAATTGCTGATATAGCATATTCTGTGTTGCCTATTGTTTTTCTTATAAGTTTTTTACCAAAACCTATGCTAAAAACCTCAACCCTAACACCAAATAATCTCGCTATTAAAAAATGTCCTAGTTCATGAAAAAAAATTAAAAATGATAAAACTAAAAGTGAGATGATTAACCACATATTTCTGCCTTGTTTTGCTTCTATTTTGCTCTGTAATAATCTCTTGTATAGTCGTAGCCTGAATATAGAGTTATTGCCATTGCACACCAAAGTAAAGTCGTGCCACCAGGGAATAAATCTGCTAATAAAAACGCAATAGCAGTAATTTGAAATCCTGTCTTATACTTCCCAAGGTTACTTGCAGCGATATTTTTGCCATCACTTGCAGCCATTACCCTTAATCCTGTTATAAAAAATTCTCTACTTAAAATTAAAAATATAGCCCACGGATTCGCCCTCTGTAATACCAAAAGCCCTATAAATGCACCTAAAATTAGCATTTTATCAGCTAATGGGTCGAATACCTCTCCAAATTTTGTTTTCACATTATAATGTCTTGCAATATATCCATCAAAAAAATCAGTTAAACTGGCTATGCAAAAAATCAAACAAGCAAGATAATTAATCCAAGAGAAATCTACCCATTTGGGCTTCAAGTCATTCCCATAGATGATAACTATTAGCATAAGTATCGTAAGAAAGATTCTAAATATAGTTAGGATATTCGGGAGACTTTTTACAAACATACTAATATTTGCGTGGCTAGAAACTAATTTAGATTCTGTGTTGGAATCTAGCATCAAATTTATTTTGGGCTGCGAATCTAGTTTAGAATCTGCATTTATCATTTAAATGTAGTTCCACCATCAATTACTATTGTTTGTCCTGTAATCCAAGAACTTTGTGTTTCATCACATAAGAAAAATGCTGCACCTGCTAAATCTTCTGGTGTCCCCATTCTATTTAGAGGAGATTGCTCTTCTACCTTTTGTTTTACGATGTCATAATCAGGGAATGCTCTCAATGCATCTGTATCAATAGGACCACCACTAACTGCATTAACACGAATCTTAAATTCACCTAATTCTTGTGCAGCATATTTTACCATTGTCTCAACAGCATTCTTAGAATTCCCATGTCCTGCATAGTTTGGCATATATACTAAATTCCCTGTTGAGCTTAAGCTTATTATTGTTCCACCACCATTTTCTTTCATTCTTTTTGCTGCTTCTTGAGCTCCCACCACAAATGCTAAAACAGTTGCTGTATAAATATTGTTCAATCCTTTTGGCTTCAATCTCATAAATGGTGCAAATCCACCTGCAACACTTTTACCATAAATAATTGCATTTGATATAAAAAAGTTAATACCACTAAAATCTTCATCAATTTTTTTAAAAAGCTCAATATATTGTTCTAATTCAAGGACATTTAAAGGATATGCTTTAGCTTTGATTTGATATTTACTCTCTACATCTGCAATTATTTTATTAGCTTCTTCCTCATTTTTATTATAAGTAAAAGCAATATTCACACCATTTTGTGCAAATTTATACAAAATTGCCTTTCCTATCCCTCTAGTAGCACCACTAATAACTAGTGTTTTACCTTTCATATATTCTCTTGTATTGCTTAAATTCATTCTTTCACCTCATATTTTTTTAGTATATTTTCAAGAAAAGCTATATTCTCCTTCTTCATAGGGCTAAGTGGAAGCCTAAATTCTAAGCTATCAATCAACCCACATAAAAACATTGCTGTCTTAATAGGTATTGGGTTAGTCTCACAAAATAAAGCCTTATTGATTTCAAAAAGTTCTATGTTTTCTCTTAAACATTCAATATGTTTATTTTCATTTGCATATTTTACTAAATTTACAATTCTATCTGGCAATAAGTTTCCTGTTACAGATATTACTCCACTACCTCCGCTTGATAAAATCGGCTGGTTAATAGAATCTTCTCCACTTAAAACTTTGAAATCTTTAATTTTTGACTTTATCTCAACTACTTTTTCAATATCTCCGCTAGCTTCTTTAACACCATATATATTTTTATTTGTTTCATTTAGCCTTTTCATAGTGTTAACTTCTATACTAACTCCTGTGCGAGAAGGTATATTATAAAGTAGAACAGGTATATCAATAGAATTTGCTACTGATATAAAATGCTGATATAAGCCTTCTTGTGTTGGCTTATTATAATATGGTGCTACACATAAAATACCATCAGCCCCAGAATTCTGTGCAAATTGTGCTAACTCTATTGCCTCCCTTGTAGAATTACTTCCTGCTCCTGCTAAAACCTTTGTACCTGTATTTTTACATACATCAACTGCCACTTTAATGCAATCCATATGTTCTTTATGGCTTAAAGTAGTAGATTCTCCTGTTGTACCAATAGGGACACAAGCATCCATTTTGTATTTAATTTGTCGCTTTATAATTCTCTCATAACTTACAAAATCAATATTATCATTTTTAAATGGTGTGATTAATGCACTCATAGCACCAATTATTTCTTTCATTTTGCCACTTCTTTAAATGTATGCTTTTTCATTTATTAAATTATTTCCTTAAAAAAATTGTGGTTGAAGTCTCATTCTTAAAATACTTATTTGCAACCTTTATAATATCATTTTTCGTTATTTTATCAAAATTATATTCATATTCCAATAATGGATTTATATTTCCCCTTGCAAAGTAGCCTCCATAAAGTGAGGCAACAGATGAGCTATTTTGAAGTCCATAGATAAAGTCTGCTTTTATGTTTATTTTTGCTTTTGCTAAATCATTTTCATTGATATTGCCTTTTTTGACATTTTCTAACTGCTCTAAAATGCTAGATTCCAAATCTTGTGATTTTACATTTTTATTACCAGATGCCATAACTATGAATAATCCCTCATCTTTTAAATCCATATTGTAAGCATAGACGCTTTGAGCGAGATTCTGTTTATTTACTAGATTCTCAACTAAGATCGAACTTTTGCCATTGCTTAAAATATAGCTTAAAACACCTAGTGCTATTTGGTCTTTATGCTCAAAATTTGGAATCTTATAAGCTAGTGCATATAACTCTACTTCTTGATTTTCTTTTTTTATATCAATAAATCTTTTACCATCTTGTTTTGGTTCTATTGTGTGAATAGGTGGAATCTCCTTTGTATTTTTTATAGAGCTAAAATATTTTTTCACATTATTAAAAACTTCATTAGGTGTGATGTCTCCAGCTACCACGATAATAGCATTTTTTGGCTGATAATAAGTCTTGTAAAATTCTCTTATATCTTTGATATTCCACGATTTTATATCGTCCATAAATCCTATTGGCGTCCAATGATATGGATGATAAATGTATGCTGTATTAAAGAGCCTAAAATAAAGATAGCCCATAGGATTATTATCTGTCCTCCAAAGTCGCTCTTCGCTAACTACATCTCGCTCAGTTTGAAACTCACTATCTTTGAGTGAAAGATTGCTCATCATTTCTGCGAATAATTCTAGTGTTTTAGGGAGATTGTCTTTATTTGATTTGACAAAATATCTTGTGTAATCAAAGCTTGTAGAGGCATTTGTATTTCCCCCGAATCTTTTTACAATATTATCAAATTCGCCTGCCTTTAGATTTTTTGTGCTTTTGAAATTAAGATGTTCTAGCATATGTGCTATTCCACTTTTTCCTAGAATCTCATTTCTACTTCCAACCTTGTAAAAAATATTTATATCAACTACTTTGCTATTATTATTCATAGGGATTGCGACTACTTCAAGCTCATTTTCTAGCTTAATAGTTTCATATTTATACAGCGCACTTCCAAATACATAGTTACTCATAAAAATCACTCCAAATATTATAATTTTAATTTTATTCATATTAATCCTTAAAATCTCATTTATTTTTTAGTGTAAGCCTTTACCTAGAGCTTCACTTATATGTTTAAATCCATCTTCCTCTAGTCTCTCTAATATCACTTCATTAATATTTTTGCAAATTGATGGTCCTTCAAATATCATTCCAGTATAAATTTGCACTAAACTCGCACCTAGCTTTATTCTCTCATATGCTTCATTTCCGTCGCTAATGCCACCTATTGAAATTAATATAGTTTTGTTAAAAAAATGTTCGCTTAAAATTGTAAAAACCTCTCTAGAGCGATTTTTTAGCGCTTCACCACTAATACCACCAAAATCTTTTGCATCTTTTAATAAAGTATAGTTTGTTGTAGTATTTGTAGCAATAATTCCATCCGCACCATTCTTAATAGCACATTCACAAACTTTAAGCATATAATCTATTTCCATATCGGGAGAAATTTTAAGGAATATTGGCTTATTTGTCTGTTTCTTTAGTTGAGTAAAAAGCTCTCTTACAAACTCTTCATTTTGTAAATCTCTAAGATTTGGTGTGTTTGGCGAGGAGAGATTGATTGCAAAATAATCTCCTAGTTCTTTGAAGCTACCGATTAATTTTTTGTAATCAAAAATTGCTTTTTCTTGTTCCGTTATTTTATTTTTACCAATATTTATTCCAAGTGGAATAATAAATGGATAGATTCTTGCCACTCTTTGGGCTACTTTTTTCGCTCCATCATTGTTGAATCCCATTGCATTTTGAATACTTTTTTCATTTGAGAATCTAAAGATTCTAGGTTTTGGATTCCCATCCTGAGGCTTTGGAGTTATAGTTCCTAATTCTATATAGCCAAAGCCAAATGAAGAAAGTCCTTTTGTCATAGTTGCATTTTTATCAAATCCTGCCCCAAGCCCGACAGGATTATAAAAATCAAGCCCTAAAATATTTTGCTTTAGCCTCTCATCAGTAATGCAGAATCTTTTTGCTATGCTTTCTAGTACCATAGGCGTAATTTGCGCTAGCATAAGCATTTTTTCCACTGCTAAATGCATATTTTCAGGGTCAAATTTAAAGATATATTTTTTTAATTTATCATACATAATACAACCTCTTTAAAAAACCAGATATTCCTTCCTCACTTTATTTAGCTCATCAATCTTTGATTTTAATTTTTCGATTTCATTATCAATTTGTTCTATTTTCCACATCTCTAAATGCTCTGGATAATCCATACTACCACGTTTAATCATAATATAATCTAAAAAACTAATCTTGTGCATATTAAGTAATATTTTAACTTCTTGTTCTATATCTTCTAAGTCCTTTGTTATAGCATTTATTTTATCAAACATTAATTTCTCCAAAGATTGATTTAAAGATTTTGATTTAGGCAAAAGATTATCATAACCTTACTAAAAATTCATTTATAAAATCTAAAATTCACTAATAAATTAAAAAATAAAGTTATTTTAATAATGATAAATTTTGTGGAATCCTAATGAATGTTATAGAATCTTTAAGGGTGTGGGTTTAGAAATGTTTTTATCAATAATGCTAAATTTGCTTTTAATGATTATTTTAAAGTTTAAAATTGGCAGTGTAGATTTAAAAAAGTCTATTTTATGCTATAACTAAAAGCAAATCATAAGAGAAAAACAAAAAGTAAATTTTGTAAAGTCAAATAAAGGAAACTTTCTAAACTTTCCCTAAAATCTTTGCTTTATTTTGTTTTTCTTTTTGAGTGTGATTTTAGCTTCTATTATGATATTCATGATATTTATTTTCATATAATTTATAACAAGGATAGTGCTACTTGCATAGGATATTATAATGGGGGGGTTGAATCTAGAGATGATAAGACTAGATAATGGTAATATAGGCAGCCTTTGGTGAGGGAGAATACAATGAAGAAAGTTTTAGAATGATGTGTAGAAGTTAAAAACTCAAAATATATCTTTGTTTTGCAATACTATGATGTATCTATTATTAAGAAGATTTTCATCTATAAAGCTATAATATAAAAGCCTATGAACTTGACAAATAGGGCTATTTTTACGATGTAAAAGAAAGTTTTGGCGATATAAAAGCAGGTGGCAAAGATGAGTGTGAGGCAATTTATGAGGCTTTTAAATCTTATTATGGTGAGGTTTATTTGAATATAATGGCCAGAGATTATACAGATTTTAGTATAGAAAGTGGAAAATAGATTCCAAAATTACAAAGCATTATTAAATAGCATTTTTAAGATTCGAGTGTAAAAATTGTCAAAATAGCACAATAATTAAATTAAGAATTTGCTAAAGAATCCAATAATTTAGTTTTAGGCAAGTTACTTTAGAATCTAAATTATTTATAGCTAAAATTACCAAAAATTAGTATAAGATTTATATAAATATAAAAAGGTTAGAAGCGTTTTTAAATAAAGCAAAAAATTACAAATCTAAAACATAGAAACAATAAACTCAATTATAATTTTTCCAAAATATTCTTTTGAAAGTATGTTAATGCTTGCTAATATCGAGACTATTACAACAAGCGGTTTTATGATTTTTATGCCATATTTTAGTGCCATTTTTGAGCCAAAATACGCTCCGATAAATTGTCCCACTGCCATAGCAAACCCAATGCTCCAAATGATATATCCTCCCACTGCAAAAAATATGACTGAAGCAATATTTGTAGTGAAATTATAAAGCTTTGCTTGTGCTAGTGATTGTTTTATTCCAAATCCTCCAAGCATAATTAATGCAAACATAAAAAACGAGCCAGTGCCTGGTCCAAAAAATCCATCATAAAAGCCAATTCCTCCTAATATAAGGACTAAAGCTATTTTTCCAACCCTTGCTTTTTTGCTCTCTTCTGTAATTTTTGGCGAGAATAGAAAATAAATTGAAAAAATAATTAACAAAAATGGAATAAATTTTGATAGCAAGTTTGCATCCCAAAACTGAATTAAAATCGTTCCTAACGCAGAAAATATAAATACGCTAACAATAAATACAATATTTTCGTTTAAGTTTATAAAACCTTTTTTGTAAAAGTGTATAGTCGCAGAGAAACTTCCAAATGAGCTTTGAAGTTTGTTTGTACCAAGTGCGTAGTGAGGTGGGATTCCAGCTAGAAGCAGTGCGGGGATTGTAATTATCCCACCACCTCCAGCAATAGAATCTACAAATCCTGCAATAAACGCAACTAGAGCCAATATAACTAATATATTAGCCCCAATTTCTATTTCCATAATCGCCTATAAATTACCCAAAGAATGGTGCTACCAAGAATCCTAGTCCAACAGATAATCCAATAGCCAGAAAACCTGGAATTAAAAATGCGTGGTTGAAAACCCATTTACCAATACGAGTAGAACCTGTATCATCCATTTGAACTGCACCAAGTAGTGTAGGATAAGTAGGAAGCACAAAAAGTGCTGAAACAGCTGCAAATGACGCAACTAACATATATGAATCTCCTGGATTAGCCGCAGTTATTCCAAGTGCTGCTACAACCACAGGAGTAATTGCCTTTGCAGTAGCTGCTTGAGAATAAAGAAGTGTACTAGCAAGGAAGAATGCTACTGCTAGAAGTGCTGGAATCTTAGTAACTAATTCTGCTGATAAATCACCAATTTCTTTTGTATATCCACCAACAAAAGTATTTCCTAACCAAGCCACACCAAGAACGCACACACAAGCTACCATACCGCTTTTAAATACGCTAGATTCTACAATTTTACCTGTCTCAATTTTGCAGAAAATTGTGATAAATGTAGCAACACCAAGCATAAAGCTCATAATAGCAGCGTCTCTAGGAACTATTACATTTTCAATCAATACTGGCTTTCCACCGATTTTTGAAATCGCAGTAGCATATAAAACGACTAAAATAACGCCAATTAAGAATATTAAAACAGAAAGTTTTGCACCTTTTTTAAGCTCTTTATTTTGGATTCCAGCTGAAGCCTTTACTAAACCTTTTGCAAGCCTATCTTGATAAACAGGGTCTTTACTTAAATCCAAATTTAGCACTAAAGTCATAATCAATGCAGTTAGCATACAGCCTATGAATGTAGTTGGAATCCAGATTGCTAATAATAGCGGATAACTCCATCCAAGTGGCTCTAATACGCCTGTCATATATACAACTGCTGCACTAACAGGACTTGCAGTAATTGCAATCTGACTTGCAACAACGGCAATGGAGAGCGGGGCAGAAGGTTTAATATTTTGCTCTTTTGCCACTTCAACAATAACAGGTATCATAGAAAACGCTGTATGGCCTGTCCCTGCTAGAATTGTTAAGAAATAAGTAACAGTTGGAGCAAGGAAATTGATATACTTTGGATTTGATCGCAAGATCTTCTCTGCGATTTGAACTAAATAATCAAGCCCTCCAGCAAGTTGCATTGCAGAAATTGCTGCAATAACAGACATAATAATTAAAATAACATCCCAAGGAATGTTTCCGGGCTTCATACCAAGACAAAGTCCAAGTATTACAACACCAAGCCCTCCAGCATAGCCTATACCAATACCACCTAATCTAATACCAACAAATATCGCTCCAAGTAGAACGATAATTTGTAAAATTAACATTATACTCATTTTATTATTACCTCTTTATTTAGCTATTTTTTAGCTGTCATATGCGGATTTAGCATATTTTCTGGAGTTAGAATCTTATCTAGCTCTTCTTTGCTCAAAAGCCCTCTCTCTAGTGCCAAATCATACACTTTTTTGCCTGTTTTTAATGCTTCTTTTGCAATGCTTGCAGAATTTTCATATCCAATGTATGGATTTAGCGCTGTAACAATACCAATAGAGTTATATACAAAATCAGAGCAAACTTTTTCATTTGCAGTGATTCCATTTATACATTTATCAGCTAGTGTTTTCATAGCTTTCTCAAGCATTACAATAGAGTTAAATAGATTGTATGCTACTACTGGCTCAAATACATTTAGTTGTAATTGTCCTGCTTCGCACGCAAATGTAACAGTTACATCAGAGCCGATTACAGAGAAGCACACTTGATTTACCACTTCTGGAATTACAGGATTTACTTTTCCAGGCATTATAGAGCTTCCAGGTTGCATTTTAGGGAGATTAATCTCATTTAATCCACAAGTTGGACCAGAACTAAGAAGTCTTAAGTCATTACAAACTTTTGAAAGTTTGCTTGCTACTCTTTTTAAAACTCCGCTAATTTGCACGTAAGCACCTGTATCTTGTGTAGCTTCTATTAAGTCTTCTGCTACTACATATTCATATCCGCTAACTTCTCTTAACTTTCTTTCTACGACTTTTGGATAATCTGGGTGAGAGTTTATACCTGTTCCTATTGCTGTTCCACCTAGGTTTATTTCAAGCACTAGTTTTCTGGCTTCTAACACTCTTTGAATATCTTCTCCCATCATTACTGCGAAAGTTTGGAACTCTCTCCCTAAAGTCATTGGCACTGCGTCTTGAAGTTGTGTTCTTCCCATTTTAAGCACATTTTTAAATTCTTCTGCTTTTTTCTCATAAGATTTTTTTAGATGTTCCATTGCTTTTGCTAAGTCACTTAGATAATCATGTAATGCCATTCTTAATGCTGTTGGATACGCATCATTTGTGCTTTGAGAAAGATTTACATGGTCATTTGGGTGGAGATATTGATACTCACCTTTTTTATGTCCCATAATTTCTAATCCTATATTTGCAATGACTTCGTTTGCATTCATATTTGTGCTTGTTCCAGCACCTCCTTGAATCATATCTACAACAAACTGGTCATAATACCCTCCCTCTAGGATTTTATCACAAGCTTGGATTATTGCCTCTTCTTTTTCTTTATCCAAAAGCCCTAATTCAAAGTTAGCCATAGCTGCTGCTTTTTTAACTCTTGCTAGAGATCGGACAAATCGTGGAAAATTCTTTAATCTATCGTGTGATATATCAAAGTTTTCAACTGCTCTAAAAGTTTGCACTCCGTAATACACATCATCAGCTATTTCTAACTCACCTATAAAATCATGTTCAATTCTTTTTCCCATTTTGTCTCCTTGATATTTTTATTGAACAAAATAATATAGTACTATATTATTTAATTATCACTTAAAATAATAAATTTTAACATACTATTCTATTACCGATTTAAAATTTGCATAAAAAGCCTTAAGCTAATGTAATTCTAAATTTAGGGAGTGGAATCTTTAACATTATGGATAGCTATTTATCAAATATTACAAATGATTTAAGAGAAGTGAATAAGAGCCTCAATCGTGAAAATATTGAGCTAAAAGAGCAAATTTCTAATAAAGATAGTTATATCAAAGATTTAGAAGATTCCATATTGTCTCTAAAAGGATTACTACAAACAGAGCGGGAGATGGAGCAGAAACTAAAAAATGATGTAGAGGTTTTAAGTGCCAGGTTGGATGAGTTTCTTGCACTTTTTGCTGAATATATAAATGATGATAGAGAGCTAGAAATTGAGCTTAATGGTGATAAAAACCTTATGTTTGGTGTTAATATAGATTCTAACTTTATTGCAAATTCTACGCTTAAAGCTATCAAAAACTATCTAAATATTCTTAAATGTACAAATATTCAAACTTTTGTAATCAATGATTTTAATACGCAAAAAAAGAGTGATATTATCCTAATTGGCGAAGTTTTTGCCGACTATGTGCGACTTTCTAATATGAATCTTAATGTCAATATTTATGGATTGGTTGAGATTTCTATGCCAGATATTATCAATCAAAATGCTATTTCAATCAAATTCTATGGAAATAGAGATGTAACACAGGAATTTAATAGCTTTAGGAAAATCTATACTAATATGAAAGCTTAAATTGATAAAATCAAATTGCTAGTTTATGTAGAAGAAAAATATTTTTACTTCTACATTTTTATATGGATGGATTCAATTTGCCATTAAATATTAGATTATTTTGATTATCATACAAAGCTTTATAACTTTTTATTGGATTCTAAGTTTGTAGGATCAAATATTGTAGCCGAAAAAATTAGCCACTTAAAGAAATCAAAAAATAGAATCCATTTTTACACTAATTGTTTTCCTCTTAACTTTTTTCTTATTTTTCTTTCAATATTTTTTTGTGCTTTATAGATTCTATGTAAGATTGCCACTATTTTATAAAATCGTGGGTATGAGATTGCTATTTTTTCTCTCATTGTTAGTCTGTTAAAATATTTTTTATATTTTAAGAGGAGAGGTAGCTTTTGTCTAAATTTTAGCGGGTCAGTTTTGTGTGATATTATTTGTGTGAATTGTTTAATTGCATTTGGAAAGAAAGCCTCCAAGACAAGCTTATTAATGTCTTTATCACTTGATTTTGTAGAAATAAAATCAATTAAATTAAGCAAGGTTACACAATGGCTAATACTAATAATATATTGTCGACATTTTGTTTCATCATTAAATTGCTTATAAAGCGGGTATAAATATGGTGAGATTGTGCTTTTATTGTAAAAGCCAGTTATGCTATTGCTTCTAACTCTGTAAAAATAGAGCTTTGTGGTATCAACGTAGATTTTTTTGGCACTCATAAATAATGCACTCCCAAAAAATATATCTTCATATATAATTCCATTAGGAAATAGTAATTGCAATGACTTTAGATAAGAAAAATCAATCATTCCTCGCCACGCAAAACTAAATGATAATATGTTTTTTTCTATACTTTTCTCTAGAAATTGTTTTGCGGAAATTGTGCAGTTTTTGGTGTAACCATAAGCTTCATTCCAAGTGCCTATATTAAAAGATTCGCCTTCAAATACGATAAAATAATCAAAGCAAAGCACATCTGCACTGCTTTCAAACATATTTTCTACGCAGTTTTTTAGACAATCTTTATGCCAATAATCATCAGAATCTAAAAATATAATATAATCAATAGCTCTAGGATATGGAGATTTATCATCAATCAATTTATATGATAATTTGTCATTATCTAAATTTTTTGTGCTAGATTCCATTTGTTGTTTTATGGGTTCTTGTTCAGCGGGTTTTGATATTAATGTGAAAAATACTAAATCTTTTTGTGTGGTTATTTGCTTTGTGTTTTTTTTGTTTTGTGTATTAGCTATGAAATTTATGCTATTTTGCGATATATTGCTAGAGTTGTAAGAATTGCTACCCCCCCCTATTTATTATGATCTCATATATGTTATATGGATTTTCATTTGTAATATAAAATGATTCAAGATTTGCGCTAGATTCTGATTCTATCGTGCTATCCCAATATTTATTAGATGAATTTGCATTATTTATATTTTGAAAAGATTGCATTTCTTCAAATTTTTTTTGTTTCAAAAAATAGCTACCATTAAAGTATTCGATCCCTACATTTCTGGCACTTGATAATCCACCATTTTGTTTATCAATCAAGATAAAGCGAGAATCTTTAGCCACATATTTCTTTGCAATTTCAAGGGAGTTATCGCTACTGCCGTCATTTACCAAAACTACCTCAAAATTTTTATAGCTTTGATTTATAATAGAATCTAAACATTCTTTTAAATATGTCGAGACATTATAGATTGCCACTACAATGCCTACCTTTTTGCATTTTGTGTTCTTATTAAAACTTTTCATAATACTTTTTTTTGTAAATTAGTGATGAATTAAATTAAATGAAAATTTTACTTATTTTTATTTCCAAATTCAAGCTTATTTAGTGCATTTTGCATAGAATATAGCCCAATTTTTGAGGCTAGAAATTTAAAGGCTGGAACTTGTGATTTTTTCATTGCATCTTTGATATTTGCATCACTCTGCCAAATTTTGTAATCTACACTTTCTTGAGCATAGTGATAAAAAACATTATCAATATTTTTTTACAATTCCCAAACAAGGCAAAAGCAATATATAATATTGATGAATTTATAAATAATATAAAAAGTAATAATGATGAAATTCTAGATTTTTGTAAAGGAGCTCCTAGCTTTGAGGTAGCATTAGACAAATTTGGAAAATAAAATTTTAGAGTATGAATTTAGAGGACTATTAATTCGTGAAGAAAATATTATTATGACAAAATGCTAGCTATTGATTTTGGTTTAAAGAGAATTGGAGTTGCGTGTAATACAATGGGATAATACTTCCACTTCCTAGAATAATTAATGATTCTAGTGCTTCAAATAAACTAAGAATGATAATAGAGAAAAAACATTGAAACTTTACTAATTGGCTTGGTAAAGGATGAAATAAGGGCTATTTTAGATGATTTTATTATTCAAGCAAAATTTAGTGGAGAGATAGTATTTATAGATGAAACATTAAGTTCAAAAGAAGCAGAAATTCGCATACAAGGCAGAAATAATAGCAAAAAACTTCGCAAAAATGGCACATTAGATAGTCTATCTGCTATGATAATTTTAGAGAGATATTTGAATGATTAATATAATTTAAATTCAATGATTATTACAAAGTTTTTGATATTCCTCTCCCCAAATTTCAAGACTTTTTAATACTATATTAAAACTCTTTCCTAAGGGTGTAAGGCTATATTCAACACGAGGTGGAACCTCTGCATAAATTTTCCTTGAGATAATATTTACTTCCTCAAGTTCTCTTAAATTTTGTGTTAAAACCTTTTGAGAAATACTTTGATTCTTAGTAGAACTTATAGATTTTTTAAGTTCTCCAAATCTTTTTGTCCCGTTTAGCAAATCTCTAATAATGATTATTTTCCATTTATTGCCAATTAAATTTAAAGTTGTCTCAATAGGACAGGGAGAAAGTAGTGGATTCATTTTACAAACCTAATAATAATTTTTTAAATTATACTATACTATTTATCACATTAGTATATAAATTGATACTATATGATAAAAAAGTTTCTACTTAATTTTTTATACTAAGTTTATTATACTTCCTAACATTCAAATAAGAATTTGAGTAAATAAATAATAAGGAATAAAATGAAAATAGCAATATTAGCAGCAAATGGAAAAATTGGGAGACTTCTAGTTAAGGAATCTCTACTTCAAGGTATAAATGTAAGTGCTTTTGTTCGTTATAATTTTGATACTTCAAATTTGAAACAAAATTTAGAAGAAGAGGGTATAGAATCTAATAATTTAGATTCTATATTACAAAATTTTAAAATAGTAAATAAAGATATTTTTAACCTAAAAGCTAGTGATTTAACAAATTTTAATGTAATTATTGATGCTTTTGGAGAGTGGCAAGATTTAAGCCTACACACAAAACATATTAAATATTTATGTAGCATTTTAAAAGGAAATGAAGCAAAATTCATAGTAGTAGGAGGTGCGGGAAGCTTGTATATGGATAAAGAGTATAAAATACGACTAATGGATACACCAGACTTTCCTAAAGAATACTTGCCACTAGCTAAAGCTAGTGCAGAGGCATTAGAATATTTGTGCACACAAAATGAAATTAATTGGCTATATGTATCACCAGCAGCAATATTTGATTATAATGCAAAGAAAACTAATAGTTATCAAATTATAGGTGAAGAATTTCAAACAAATAAACAAGGAGAAAGCATAATCTCATATAAAGACTATGCTATGGCACTTATTAAACTTGCAAGTAATAATACTTACAACAAGCAAAGAATAGGGCTTATAAGTTAAGTTTTTGTAAAACCTTTTTACAGGTTTTTTAAATGCTTCTTCTATACTTCCTCTTATAGCTTTTTGAAGTTCTAGCTTATTTACCCACCTTTTAAAAAACCTTAAAAGCAAAATATCTCTGCAATAGTAGATTTGATATGATTTTGCATATTTGAAATAGGGTAATTTTGTTTATTATAATAAAATAAAAATACTTCAATAGGGAGATTATCAAAATAAAGCGAATTTTTCTCAAAAATATCTTTAAAGCCACGCAGCTTATAGCGCGCATTTGCCTCAAGCCCCAATCCTTTTGGGTCGATAAAAAAGATTTTATATGCCCCGCTTTGCTTATGCCTTAGCCAAAAGATAAAATCAGGATAAAACTTCCTATACGCTTGATTTTGTGAATCAAAATAAGGAATGTAAATAGAATCTACATTTTCTACAATCTTGCTAAAGCACCATTCATATTGCTTTAATGCGTTATTATTTTCTTGCAAATATTTTTGTAAATCTTGCAAAAATTCTATTTCACTTGGCTCTCTAATAGCATAAACAATTCTGCTATCATTGTTGTTATCAATCACTAAGGGGCTATAATAATGCTCTTGCAAACTAGAATCTAAAACATATCCATAGACTTCGGCTCTTTTTTCATTCTGTTGTGCTTGCAAGATTGTCTCTATGTATTCTTTTGGTACTCCCTTAGATTCTAAATCCTCTCTCGTTTCTGCATTTCTTGCTGTTACAAGCTCTCTAATCTTTTTATTAATTTCCTCTACAATAATAGAATCAAGCGTGGAACTAAACTTTTCAAAATGGCAAATTTCATCTTGTAAGCTTTCAAATCTATCAAATTTTTGTTGTGCAGAATGAAAGAAAGTATCCAAAGTCCTTAAGACATTTTTCGCCTCAAGCTGCTTGGTATCTCCGATAATTTTAATAGAATCTTCTTGTGTTTTATCATTCATTTTTTCCTGTATTTTCCTAAGCGTAGAATATCCTAAGTCCCTCGCTTTAAGATTTGTCTGCAATAACAAAACATCTACATCAAAGGATTCTATATAATCTTGGATGGCATTAAAGTCGCTTTGGGAGATATGGTAGATTCTCTGCATTTCTCCAGAATCTCTATATTTTGGCACAAGGAGAGGTTGAAAGGTTTTGTTTCTTTTAAAGCCATTTAGGGGGTGATTTTGAATAAATTCTTCAATCCCCCCTAAAATCCCCTTAATCGCTTCTTTTTGGCTTGCCATAATAAAGAGTGTTTCGATACCCAAACTTCCCTTACACAGACTCTCTTTTTGGTGATAGTCTAACACATCACATTTTTCAAGCCTTTTTCTCACTCCCTTGAAAGGTTCTATCCTCACACCTCGTCCAATGGTTTGCAAAACATATTTTTTAGCATTTTTACTGCCTATGTTAATAAAGCTAATCATATTCACGCGGTTGCTATCCCAGCCCTCACTAAAGACTTTGCTTCCCATCATAATTTGTATGGGCGAGTCGCTATGATTAATATCTTGAAAATATCCATTGGTAATATCTTCTCCACTCTCAATGCCCAAGTTACTTAGATATTGCTTCTCCCACTCTCTAATGCTTCCAATATTTAAAAGCAAAAATGGATCTTTGGCATTTTTGGATTTAAAAACAATCTCTTTGGTATTGCCCTTTATCCTACACGCTTCAATCATAGAAGCTTCTTTGGCATAAAAAATTTCTTTTCTTAAAGTCTTAGAATCCATTGTTTGAATAATCCCTAAAAATTCCTCATCTAAGCTTAGATTTTTATCAAAATACAAGTTTTGGTTTTGTGAGAGTTTCTCATAGAGATTTTGTGCTAAAGGCATAATATCTCTATCCTCTTTTAAAATCTGCAAAATCGCCTCAAAGTAAAGCTTTATCCCCGCATCTTGCGTATTGACTTTATCCGCAACAGCAATAATCAGCGGTTGATGATAGGCAAGTTTTAAGTTCTTGCTAAACTCTTGCATTATGTTTTCTCTATGCTTTTTTATCGCACAAAAGAGTATAAAACTCTCTAAGATTTTTACGATTTGCTCCTCATTTTTTTCTTTATCCCTAAAGGCTTTTAAATCAGAATCCAACACCGCGATATTTTTGCCATAGCCTTGAAGATTAAATCGTTCTAAATTATAATTAAACGCACAAGTTTGCAAATCAAAATTATCACTAAAGGTTGCGGAGAAATTAAAAATAAAGCCCTTGTTAGATTCGCCATTACCCTCTGCAAGCTCTCTTATATAGCCTTTGCGCACAGAATCTTTACTATCGCCCTTATGCGCCTCATCAAGAAGCACAATCCAACCCTCATCTCTTAAAAAGTTCTTATAATTTAATCGCTTCGCCTTAGAATCCTTGCCGACATTTTCACTCGTATCAAGTAAATCACTGCGTCCAATAAAGACAATATTCTCATCAAAGAGTGAAGTGCTATAATTCACGCTTTCATAGTCTTTTAAATCTTTTAATGTAATCGTTTTGCTCTGATATGCGTTATATTCTTTGATATGTGCCTTAAACTGCTCTAAAATCTTATCATTTGGCACAAGCAACATTATGGGTTTGCTTTGGCAACTTTTCAGTCCAAACAAATCGTGCAAAAGGGCAATTAGCTTTATCATCACGATACTTTTGCCGCTCCCCGTTGCCATCCAAAAACTTGCTGTGTTGATTTGCTCTTTTGTTATGTCCTCTAATCCACACTCTAAGTAACTTTGGTAAAGAGAATCGGGGCTTTGTGTATAGAGGCTTAAAGCAGCAATCGCGCTTTTAAGGGCTGCGATTTGATATTCTTGCAAAGAAATGCTATGAGAAAAGCTATCAAATTCAAGGGAGGCAAAAAGGGATTCAAAGTTTTGAATCTTTGGCGCAAGGATTTCTTTAAGAATCAATTTTTTCTCTAAAGTTGCTTTTTGTGCGGATTTTGTTTTACTCATTTGCTTTTCCTTTTCTCAAGGCTTTTGTTTTTGCATTAAATTCCTCATAGGCGATTTCTATTTCTTCTTTTGTTTTTTGTTTGTAAAGATTGTATTCTTTATGTGCCTTTTCTAGGGCTTTTTGATGAGAGATTTTCCCCGCACCTTGCAACACTTTCCGCCCACTAAATTTTAAAAACTCATTGAGTTTTTCTAAATGCTCTTGCATACTTTTTTGCTCACGATTGAGCGCACTAAGCTCTGCAAATTCAAAATACGCTGTAACGATTCTATTTAATGCCTCTAATTCCTCTTGATTTAAATAATTTTTAGCAATCTCGCTTTCTTTTTTGGTAGGCATTTTGCCCTTAAAATTTGTAAGCCCCATATTAATTTTATCAGAATCTGCCCTTTGAAAGACAATCTCACTCGCTGTCCGTCCGTGTGCGGAATAATGCAGTTTGTTTTGAATAGTTTTAAAAAGCTCTTGGACTTGCGAAGAATCTTTATCGTAATCTATGGCAGTGCTAAAAATCTTTAACACTTGGGCGTGCATTCTTGCTTCACTAGAGCGAATATCTCTAAGTCGCTCTAAAAGCTCATCAAAATAATCTTGTTTTTGCCCCTTTAACCTCTCATCATCAAGCACAAAGCCCTTAATGAGATATTCTTTTAAGATTCTATTTGCCCATTGACGAAACTGCGTGGCTCTTTTGGAATTGACACGATAGCCCACAGAGATAATCATATCAAGGTTGTAATGTTCTAAATCCCTTGAAACTTCCCTGTTACCCTCACTTTGAACTATTGCAAAAATTGCAATAGTTGAGTTTGGTATTAATTCTCCCTCCTCAAAAATATTTTTGATATGCTTAGAAATTGTTGATTTATCTACCCCAAAAAGCTCGGCAATCTGCCTTTGCGTAAGCCATAAGGTTTCATTTTCTAATCTTATGTTAATGGCGGGATTATTTGCACTATCTTGATAGATAATGATTGGATTTGTTTGCTTATCTTGTTTCATTGTGTGCCTTTGTATGATTTGCCATCTTTGGCAGTATGTAAGTATTCCTTACATACTGAATCCTCTTGCAGGATATTTCTTATATGCAAACTTATATTTTGTTTTGAGGTGTCAAAACGAAGTTTCTTTAGATGTAATCTTGCAAATGCAAAAAGTTTTGCCATAGCATCTTGGGCTAAAAATACACTCTCACCAAGCTCATAGAGTTCAACCTTGACTTTTTTATCTTGTGTGGTGTAGAGGAGGAGGTTTGGCATAGATTCTAAACTCATTCAAATAAACCTCTAATGCAACTTTCATCATCACTATATTTGGCTTTTCTTGCTAAGTCTTTTAATCTTTGAATTTGATTTTTCTTTTCTTGAGATAAATCATAATTAATAGGCAGTAAATTGCAAAAATTATAAAAATGCTCACTCAAATCTCCATAAAAGCTTTTTTGCACTATCCATTTTTCCAATTCATAAGAATCATAAATACGCCCTTGTTTCACATTCCATATTTTAGCTACCCTTACTAATCGCCTTAGCGTTTGATCATTTACTAATGCCCCATCTAAATCATTTGGATTAGTTGTAATCCAATCTAAAATCTGCGTTTGATACCAACCTTGTTTATTTGGAATTTTATAATCTCCAAAATCATCAATAATAGCTGGAACTAAATCAAATTTAATATGATTGAGTTCTAAAACTACGACTGGAAAACTTTGCTTACAAATAGAGTTTGGGTATCTTAACTCTATAAAATCCCTTAATTTTTGCAAGTAGGTCTGTGGCTTTTTTGGATAATTATTTCTAGGCTCTAAACGATAAAATCCTCCAAATATTTTTCCAAAAATAACCATTATATCAACATCAGAATTATCATCAAATTGCCTTGGTATAATTGTCCCTCTTTTGTAAGAACCAAAAATAAAAACTTTATCTACTTCGCTACTAAAATGCTGTTCTAACCTTTCTTTAATAGCCTTTACTGAAACTTGAATTTTATTTTTCTCATTATCCCTTACAATTGCCCTTACAGCCAAATCATTCAAATAGCTATTCACGCTCATTCTTGATCCTTATCCACTTGATATTGTGTATTTTTATCTATTTCAATCTGCTTTTTTGCACTTTCATATCCCATTGAAGCAATAGGCAAAGAATGCTTATTTATTTCATTTCTTTTAGAATCCAACTTTTTCAAAGATTTTATTTGTTGTTCTAGGCTTATATTCTTAGATTCTATTTCTAAAAATATTCTTGCCTTGTTTCTAAGAGCAAGATATTTATTTCCGCTATTTTGATGAGATGAGTATTTCTTTTGAGGATTCAAAAAAACAAGCAACATTGTAATAAATCCTGACACAATAGCAACAAAACCACTCCAAAATTTATCCGAATCATCACATACAAAAACTAAACTTGCACAAACAGAAATGATAGAGGCTACCATTAGAACATAATTCCCATATCTCCAATATTTTGCACTCTCAAAATGCCCTTTAGCCGAATATTCAAAATCTTCTATAATTCTTTTAACTTCTTTTTTGATATTTTCTAAAATTTCATTTTCACTCATTCCCTACTCCCACCATATTAAATTTTTCAGTTTTGGGTATTTTGCCAAATCAATAGAATCCAAGTTAAGAATCTCGCCATTATCAAACTCGCAAGATTCTATGCCTTTGGAATCTAAAAATAATTGCTTAATTTTCCACCCCATTAGATTTGCCATAGACTGAAAAATATCAAACTCCTCTCTATACTCTGTGTGCATATCAAGGCACACACTCTCGCCCTTACTAAGTTTATCAATGAGTTTGCGGGATTTACGATAATCTAGTATTGCTTCAGCCTTAGCATAATCTTTGCCTTTGTAGATTTCATTGTCATTGCGAGAGGCGTTAGCCTCGTGGCAATCTATAATTTTAGAGTTACCTGAAAGCCTAGTATTATGGATTGCTTCGTCCGCCTTGCTCCCTCGCAATGACGCTTGAGAATCTTTTAGCACATATTCACAATGGCTCAAAGCCTCTTCATAAGATTCTAATTCATAGTAGCGAAATGCTCCACCACCTTGATAAGCGCATTCTTTAGAGATTCCGCTTTGGAATCCTGCAAGGACTTTTTTAAGACGAGGAATCACCACATTATAAAAATGCTCTCCCATTTCTATACCTAGCCATTTGCGCCCGAGTTTTTGTGCTACTGCTAAGGTTGTGCCACTTCCCGCAAAAAAGTCAAGTACAATAGGCGTTGTCTTTGAGCGATAAATCGCGGATTCTACGCCAAAGTCTTGGTCATTTAGGCTTACTAAACTCCCTTCGCCTTTGTCTTGAAAACCGCAATTTCTCATCTCAAATACTTCCGCCTTAGAATCTGCCTTTGTAGCAATTTCACAAATGCGCTTTAAAAGTTTTTCGGGTTTTGGATTATTGAAAACCTTATTACCATCAAATAAAGTTTTTATTTCTGAATCTCCACTAAGAGTAAAACCAACCTCATTACCATCCCAATATGTAGATGATTTTCTGCCCTGCTCAACCCTATTTAAATAACGCTTTGCCATAGGATTTTTACCATTAAAAATAATTTCATTTTCTTTTTCCATATTTTGTAATGTATCCAATGAATAACGCCAAAAAGTTCCGCTAGGTGGACACCATTCTTTTCCATTTTTAAATATATATGGTCTAGCATTTGTTCCACTTTTAGCCCAAACAGGGTCAAGTTTGTAAAAACCTTTGCCGTCATTATCGTTTAATTTATAAGAATCTAGTTTTTCAAAACTTTCATTATTAAGCGAAAAATCTAATATATTTTTTGTATAGCATAAAATATATTCAATGTTTTTTGAAAAATTAATAGCATCATTTTTTACTGAATGAAATTGCCTCCAAGATATATTACTAACAAAATTCTCCTCCCCAAACACCTCATCACATACAAGCTTTAATCTCGCTTGCTCCTTATCATCAATGCTTATAAATATACTTCCTTTATCGTTTAAAAGTTCTTTTGAAAGTTCTAAGCGATTGTTTATCATACTTAGCCACGAAGTGTGATTGAAATTATCCGCATAGATAAAGCCATCACTCCCTGTATTATAAGGTGGGTCAATATAGATTAAATCTACCTTACCTTGATATTTTGGCATTAGGGTATTTAGAGCTTGGAAGTTATCAGCTTTTATAAGCTCACCATTCAGCAGTGATTCTAAATTTTCAAAACTACTTAGAATCTTATATTTTGTCTCTTTGGTAAAGTGCTTTGTATCAAGGGGGAGATAGCGGTATTTGTCATTACTCAATAAATCCTCTTTGTTAAAATCCTCATCAACGAGATTTAATTCTTGCCATTCTTTGATTTGGGATTTAAAGCCTTTGTCGTTTATTATGGAATCCATAAGATTTGGATTAAGCTTATCAATACTAAAAACATACTCTGTCTTTTTTGCAAATTTGGGCTTTAGCCACACTGCCTTTAGCTCATTTTCAAAATCCCCTATAAGCTTAATCACTTCATAGGCGATATTTTTAATGCGTTGCAAATGTGCGATAATCTCTCTATTCCATTCTTGAATTGCACTTTCTTTATAAAGATAGCCAAACATCCACAAATCAAACTGCTCTTTTAAAAAGGCAGTCGCATTTTTGTGGATAAAGAAGTCTATTTCAGCTTGTTTTTTGTAGCTTCTAAAGATTTTTTTCAATTCCTCCTCATTGATTTTGACTTTAGAACTTTTAAGGATTTCATTTTGCTTTAAATCCCTTAAAAACTCCTCGCTAAACTCATTAGAATTTTGCTTGAAGACATTATTGAGATTTGGGAATAAGTCTTTTTGGTTGCTTACCTTGATAAGAATCTGTGCTTTGTCCTCATCATTTATTTCAACATTTACAAATTTAAAAATAATTTTGTTTTTAGTATTATCGGCATTTTGCTTATATTCACTCGCATCAAATACGACTTCATAGCTTTGCTCATCGCTTAAAGTGAGGCTTTGGTAGAGTGTGTCGGATTTCACATAATAGAGATTTTGTGTTTTGTAGAATAGGCTTGTGTCTTTGGAGTTACTATACACTTTGGCATAGATGTTTTTATAGGCGGGAGTATCGTTAAAAAATGGCGTGCCACTCTCATTGAGATAGCTATCAAAGAAAGTAAAAAGCTTGTTATAAATATCGTGGGATTGTAGCTCTCCCTCAATTTGTGAATCCAAATAGGCTTTGATATGATTAAAGTATTGCTCTTTGATTTTAAGTAGATTGCTAAAGCCACTTTTAGCAATATTCTCTTGATGAAAATCCTTGATTTTCACACCCAAATAACAATCCTCTAGCTTGCTGTAAAATGCCTTTTTGTAATCCATACGCAACACTCCCTTATGCCTTTACTTTGCTGTATTTTAGCGAGATTGGGCTTAATTTCTTATTGGATTGTTTTTTGAATTTGAGTGCAAGTTTTACGCAAAATAAGGAATAATCTTATACTCCATATCGTTTTCTTCCAAAAATTTTTTTACCCCATAATCCA